>CALXJV010000071.1 GCA_944388715.1 uncultured Clostridia bacterium | reverse complement strand
ATACTGTTATTGATAGGGAATTTGGAGCATATAAAGGTATTGAAGACAATTATCCTAAATATGTTTTAACAATGGATAAACATGATTTTTCTCAGGAAGGAATTATCCATAAAAATGTAATTGATTGGTTATTAGAAAAATAAAAGATAGAAAATAAAATTTTGTATTGTATAGGTTGAAAATGGTTATTTTCACCACAAAATATCATAAAACGATAAAAAGAGGTGAAAATACGTCAAACAAATTTGATACAATTTCTTAGGAAGAAAAAACAGTATTATTTGTATATTTTAAATTCAATATTTTATCAAAGTAAAAAACTACTGTTTGCATAAAAGTTGAAAAAATAGTCCAAATATGATATAATTAAACTGTTAGTGAGATTTTACATTATGAAAAAGGAGGAAAAACTATGGGATTCTTTAGCGATGTAAAAAAAGCTTTCAATGAAGGAAGACAGCAAGCAATCGACGAATCATATCGTCGGAGAAAGCAAGAGAAAAAAGTAAATATTCCCGTAGAACTGGTTGAGCCAAACGAGGGGAGATATGTTACTCTCAAAATTACAGAAAAGGACGAATTCTTAAGAGGGATATATATGCGGCAATTAAGTGCTTATGCAATAAGTATAAAAAATATATATCCCGACGCAGTCTTAAATATGTATGATGACAGAGTAACAATAAAAATGAATAGTAGAGAGGTTGCAAAAGAAATCAGGTCCTCGTTGGAGAACCACCTCTAAAAATTGCGGGCCATTGGCCCGTAATTTTTTTGGGTAAAGGAAAGAAGGGGGATGAAATAGGAACCCAGTAAAAAGAAATGCAAAAGTGGGAAAACAAGAAATATACGAAAAGTAGCTGTAAGCAAAAAGTGTAAAAGCCAATATTCATATAAAGATAAAAGTCGTTAAGGACAAATGATAAAATAGTCCTGATGTATTATGCAGTAGAAATAGGTTTTAATAAAATATTTAATAATGATAAAAGTGAAATAAAGGAATTATATAGCAGTAAATAATAAAAACAGAATCCGAGCAATGTGTATTGCCCGGATTCTGTAATTTCAACTTTTTTATTAATTGACGCCACAAAAAATGGGGAAACTTTTTTTGAAAAAACTATTGAAATTTTAACTATTATAATGTAAAATATTGTCAATATAGCTAGGAGTTAATTTTTTAAAATATCAAAAATTTATAATAGAGTTGAAAAATTAATAATCTTATAGATTTTATTTGACAATCTTTTTTTTATTCAAAAGCAGTTAATTCTTAATATCCTAAATTATTCTTTTATAATACAAAATTAAAATTTAATAAGAATTTGATATATTCAAAAAAATTAGTTTACAAAAGTAAGTATTAATCTTCTAATCTCATTAACTTTGTCCTTATCAAGATTTTAGCATTTGATTTGCATATGACAGTTTTTTTTATTCGAATGATAATATAAATTCCCAATTGTGTATTACAAAATTAAAAGTATATACAATAATTTTTTAGATAAAAACTTCTAGCTATAAAATAAAGATTAATAAATTTGATTCATTAAAATATTTTAATTCTTAATATAAACCAATTATGAATTGAAAATTATGGCTTAAAATGCTTGAAAAAGCATTTTAAATTTAATACAATAGAGAGGAGAAATGAATATGAAAAATAAAAAAGAAACAAATAAGGTAGAGATATTACCATTATCAAATGATTATGTATTTAAGAGGATATTTTCGAAAGGAGGCAATGAAAGAATACTAAAAAGTTTACTAGAGGCAATACTAGAAATAAAAATACAAAAAATTGAAATAAAAAATCCAGAAATACCAAAAGAATCACTAAAAGAAAAATTAAGTATATTAGACATAAAAGCAGAAATAAACGATAACATTATGCTTGATATTGAAATGCAAGTAGGAAATACAACAGCAATAGATAAAAGACTAGTTGTATATAGTTCAAAATTAGTAGCGGGAGACATAAAAGTATCAGAAAAATATCCAGATGCAAAAAATACAATAGTAATATGTATAACAACAGATAATATATTAAAAAGAAATGCATATTTAAGTATAGCAAAATTAAAATTTGAAAAAACACAAGAAAAAAGATATGCAGAAATGGGATATGAAAAAGAAGATGAATATTTAACAGACATGATAAGTTATTACATAATAGAGTTAACAAAATTTAAAGAAAACAAACCAAGAACAGGGGATTTATTAGAAAAATGGTTATTGGTAATAGGGGGCGATGAAGAAATGATGAAAAAGTGTAAAAAAGAAGAAGGGGAAATCAAAGAAGCAATAGAACAATTAGAGGAAATGAGTGCAGATGAAAAAGAAAGAGAAATATATGAAATAAGGGAAAGAAGTAGATTAGTTTATAATACAGAAATGTATGAAGCAAGACGAAAAGGATTAGAAGAAGGAGAAGAACGTGGCAAAAGGATTGGAGAAAAAATACGGAGAAGAACGTGGGAAAAAAATCGGAGAAAAGCATGGAGAGAAGATAGGAGAACTAAAAAAATCAAAAGAAATAGCCAAAAAATTGTTAGAAAAAGATATAAGTATTGAAATAATAGCAGAAACAACAGGATTAACAAAAGAAGAAATAGAGAGATTAAAAAAATAATAATTTAGTACCAATTGAACTAATTTAAAATTAGCATATAATTATCTTGGGTTATATTTTTGCAAGTTACTATATAAACATTATAATTAAAGGCAAGGAGAAAAATTCCTTGCTTTTACCATATCTGTATGGTAAAATCTATATGAAAAAAGAAGAATATAGAATTAAAAACTAAAGGTTAAGAGTACATTTTTTAGTATAATTATAAATTAAATGAAGATATTGAGAGATAATCCATTCATTAATAAAGATAGGAGATGATTATTATAGAAACAACACAAAGTACATTTTTATTAAAATATGGAGCAACATTAATAGTAATCACAGAGCTATTTATGATTTGTACCATAATGGTATTGTATGCAACAATGGGAGCAATGGCACCTACATTAATAATGCTATTTTTATCACCATTATTAGGAGGACTAATAACAGGAAAAATTTGTAGAAAATACAAAAAAGTATTATTTAAAGATACATTCAACAAATACTTTATTATATTAAATATAGTTTTACACATAATAATATATTTAATAAATTTTGTTTTCAATTTTGTACTTGTAGTAATATATGGAATTGGAGCAGTAATTGGATTTTTTCTTGCAAGAAAATCTATTTTAAACTTAAAAAATGATATTGAAGCACAAAAAGATGAGACTTTTTCAGAAGGAGAAAAAATACCATTAAAAAAATATAAAATGGAAAAATTCACAACAGAAAACATAAAGAAGTTCTTAACAATGAATAAACTAGAAGATAACAATTATTTAATTGCACAAGTAGTTCCAACAGCTAAAGAGTATTTATTATATGGATATTTTTCTTTTTCAAGATATGCACAATATATATTACATTTCAACGATGAAAAATTATATTTTTTTGAGTTATCTAAACTAACTAATAAATCTATAGAAAATGGATTTGTAGTAAAATTTGAAGACATGGAGATAAAAAAGACAAGAAAAGGATTGTTAACTTATAAAATTAGAATAGAATTTAAAGATGGAAGTAAAGCAAATATACAAATATTAAAAAGAGTGGCAAAAATATATCCACAAAAACAATACGGACAAAAATTATTTAACAAATTTATAGAAATAAAAAACAAATCTGAAAAATAACTATGAAAAAATCTACATTAGATAAAGATAAAATTATACAGTAAAATGTTATGAATTTTAGATTTAGTGGCATTAAGTAAAAGTAAAGATAAAATTAAATTCATAGAGTAAAAAAGTTTATGCTATTACAGTCAAAAAACTGTAATAAAAAACAAGATTTATTGGGTGTGGATATAGTCTGCTGTATGTGATAAATATTGTAAATTCTTATAAATTATAATAATACAAAGAAAGAAGAAAGAACATGGAAGAATATTGGAATTCAAGAACAGAACTTTTAATTGGTAAAGAAAACACAGAAAAAATAAGTAAATCAAAAATAATCATATATGGAATAGGTGGAGTAGGTTCTTATGTAGTAGAAGGATTAGTAAGAGCAGGTGTAGAGAATATAGTATTAGTAGATAATGATGTTATATCTCCAAGCAATCTAAATAGGCAGATACATGCTACAATATCTAACATTGGAAAATTAAAAGTAGAATGTATGAAAGAAAGAATATTATCAATTAATCCTAAAGCAAAAGTAGAAACATATGTGCCACAAAACATGGAAATAGAAGAAGAATTATTAATAGACAATACTATTAATTATGTTGTAGATTCAGTAGATACAGTTTCTACAAAACTAAAATTAATACAAAGAGCAAAAGAACAAAATGTACCAATCATTTCATGTATGGGAACAGGGAATAAATTAGATCCAACTAAATTTGAGATAAGTGATATATATAAAACTTCGGTATGCCCATTAGCAAAGGTCATAAGAAAAGAACTAAGAAAAAGAAACATAAAAGATTTAAAAGTTTTATATTCCAAAGAAGAACCAATAAAGCATGAAAAAGAAAGTAGAACTCCAGCTAGTATATCTTTTGTACCATCAGTTGCAGGAATGATTATAGCAGGAGAGGTTATAAAAGATATAATATATTAATTTATTATATAAAAATATAAAAAAGAAAGGAAAGATTATATGGCGAAAAAAGTAAATGAAGAAACAATTAAAAAAATTAACAAAGAAATAGAGGGGAAAATTGAAAAAATAAAAGAATTGAGAGAATTATGTTATGAAGAAACTGAAGATGAAAAGCTATATGAGCTAAATAAAAAGATGGTTGAAATATATGAAGAGATTTTCAAAGAAATATTAGAGATAAGTAAGCAAAACCAAATAAAAGAATTGGAAGAATTTGATGAAAAATTTTCAGCATTTAAGTTTGGGCTAGAACATTTTGTAGATAGTTATTTAAGTGTTACAAATTGGTCAAATGATAAAAAAGCTATAGAAAAAGAAACAAAAATTTTGGAAGAACTAATTAATTTATTTGATTTTGAAGAAGAATCAAATAAAGAATATGAGTTAATAATCATAAGAGATTTATATGTAGTAGGGAAAAAAGAGAAAGCAGAAGAAATACTTGAAAAATGGATAAAAGAACATCCAGAAGAGGGAGACGGTTATCAGATAAAATGTGAATGGGAATTAGATAAAAATGAACCAGATATGGAAAAAATAGCAAAAATTTTAGAAGAAGCAGATAATAATGGTACATTTATATTTGACGAATATATATATGATAATGTTATAGAATATTATGAAGATTTAGGAAATGATAAAAAGGCTGAATATTTTGAGTCACTTTTAGAAAAAATGGAGGATGAAGAAGATGATTTTTATGATGAAATAGATAAGAATCTTGATCTTGAAGATATTTTTGAAGATGAAAAAAAGGAATTAATAGAAGAGTTTGAAAAATCAGGAAACGACAAAATTTCAAAAAGCAAAAAATTCAAAGACTATGTTGAAGAAAAAGAAGGAATAGAACTAATTGCTTTTTTAGGAATACAATCAGTGACTAAAAGTGATGAAGAATTAGGTTCAATATTAGAAGAACCTAAAAAATATATAACAGAAAATTATGAAGAAATACTAAAAGAAAATATAAAATATATGCCACAATATGTAATAGAACTTATAAAAGAAACTGATTCTAGTGGACTAATAGAAAAAGACTTAAATGAAATGAAATTAGAAGAACTAGAAAAAATGTATGAATATTTTTCATTAAAGCCATATGGTATGGATTTTATAAGTTGTAAAAATAAGAAATTAACAATAGTAATACCATTTATCAAAAAAATGAAAGAATATGTAGAAGATAAAGAATTAATGAAAGAAAATAAAAAGATAAATGAAAAAATAAATGTAATTGTAGGGAAGAGTGAAGTACATGGAGAATCAAAAGAAGAAAATATATATAGTATATTAGAAGAAATTTATCAAGGTATCAATAAAGAAGAGGTAGAACAATTAGTATTAATTGCATGTGGATTTTTAGGATTAACAGGACTAAAAATTAATCCAGAAAAAAGAAAAATAGAATATATCTATCAAATTCTTATTAATGAAGAAACAGCAGAAGAAATACTTGAAATAAATAAAGAAATAAAAAATTATACAAAAGATGAATATTTAAAATATTCTGATAAAAAATTCCTATATAAAATGGATGGATATAAAACAATAGAAAAAGAAGTAGACTCAGGAATATTTTTTGGAGAAAAATTATTTAGCATATTGGGAGAGATTTTAATTCCTTATACTATAGAAAGACGTCTAGGTTCAAAATTAGCAGATGAATTATTAGAAAAATTATTACAACAATTAACTATGATGGAACAAATAGGAATGGGAACTATAAATAAGCAAAAAATACAAAAAGGTTTTAAAGAATTAGATGATGAATTACCACGTTGGAAATAGATACGAGAAATATTAGAGAGAGCTACTAGAAAACTTTAATATTGATAAAATTTAATCGTAAAATACATAAAACATAAAAATAAGTTAGATATTTACAAAAAATGTGTATATAAAAATAGGAGGAAAAAGATATGAGGAAGAAAAAAGAAAATAAATATTATGAAGAACTAAAATTTTTGGATGGAGAAAAAAATTAAGTTTAACTCGTGATAATGTAGATTTTATAGAAGCAGTATTAAGAATTGATTCACGATATAAAAATTTTAGTAATGAGAATGATAGGCCCAGTATAGAATATGTAAAATATTTACAGGGAAATAAAGAAAATAAAAATTTATATAAATATGGTTCTAGTAGTTATTGGATTAAACAATTCATAGAAATAATTAAGATAATTAAAATAAACAAAAATAGTGAAGAAACAATTATAGATACACTAAGACTTGAAAAGAAAAATCAAAAATACAATCAAGAAAAAGGACTAAATTTTAATTCGGAGGAGGAGATAGAATTAGATTTAAATACTATAATAAGTGGAATGGTATATTCAATTGATAGAGAAAATTCTACTCGTTTATCAGCTCATCGATCTGGTAACAAAGAAGGTCGAAAGAATGTTTCTGAAAAAATCTATGAATATATAAAAAAAAATAGCATAGAAGAATTTGTAAAGCAATTAACGAGAAAAGATGATTTTTCTTTAATAGGATATATAACAGTGCCAAAGAATTCCGAAAAAGAAAATTATCACTATTCTTTTGCTACAAAATTTTGTAAATATGTAAGTAATGCTTTTGATTATGATAAAGATGCAATGAAAGTTTTCAAATCTGAAAATTATAATTATTGCAAAGATAAATATTATATATATGATAATATTATTATAAGTAATATAGAATATTATATAGAAGAATATATAATAAAAAAAGAAAACAAAAAAGAACATAAAGAAAAGTATAAAGTCAAAGAATTAATATTTAATAAAAATGATTATGAAAAAATAAAAGGCAAAGAAAAAGCTATAGCAGAAAAATATAAAAGATTCTATGATTGTTTAGAAAAAATAAGACAAGAAGCAAATGAAAGGATAAAAAAAGAAAATAAAGATGAAATAAGTAGAAATGAATTTGATCACTTAATTTGGTATTCTAATAAATAATTAGATATAATGAAGTTTCAGATAAAATTATAAAAAGAGCTTATGAAATAAGAGAATATAATATAAAAAATATGGATTCATTACATATTGCATATGCTGAAAGTTTCAATATAGACTATTTTATTACAACAGATAAATTGCTAATTAATGCATCTAAAAGAGCAGGATTAAAAACGAAAGTTATGAACCCAATAGAATTTGTTATGGAGATGATTTAAAGGGGAGAAACATTAAGAGAATTAGAAAGAGTTAGAGATAAAGGTTTTAAAATATTAAAGGAAAATTTAACACCTGTAAAATTGATAGAATTCCTACAAATTATAAGCAATGGAACAGGAGATTATACAAAGGAAAAATATGAAAGTGATGAAGAATTGACAATAGAAGACTTTGAAAAATATATAGCAGAAAAATAAAATGTAAATTTAAACTACTTCTAAAAATAGGAGTAGTTTTTCTATATACAATATAAAATAAAGAAGTTCTAACTATACATGAATAAGAATACAATTAAACAAAAGTATTCCAAATAAAAGGAGTTAGAACTATATGAAAGGTATGTCAATCGAAGAACGTGCAATAGAACTTGCACAGTATATAATAGATTCAAAAGATACAGTAAGAGGAACAGCTAAAAAATTTGGTATAAGCAAAAGTACTGTACACACCGAAGTAACATTCCAGAACGGTAAAAATAAATCACCTATAATCCCAGAAAGTATTGAAATTAAAAAGGT
>CALXJV010000070.1 GCA_944388715.1 uncultured Clostridia bacterium | reverse complement strand
ATTTGTAAACATTTCTTCACTTTCACTTGCTGGTCCTATTGTACCAATGATGTTTGTTTTTCTTAAAACTTCTTTCATTTTCTATTCCTCCCTTATTATCTTAAAAACCAGAGCTTATTATATCACACTTTAAGAACGGTTTTCAACATTTTTTTATTATTTTTTACATAATCTTAAAAAATTATACTTCACTTTATCTTTTTCTAATATTTATTTTTATTTTTTGACCTATTATTTAATTTTCTATTTACATATACTTATTTAAATCATTTTTTTATTCAAATATCTTTCTTATATTTCTTATTTTAGTATATTTTAACAATTGCATGTAAAGTTTTGTCATCTTCACTTTTAATAACTACTATATTTTCTTTATTTTCTCTTGCATATTTGCATATTACAGTTTCACCTAACTTTATTTGGTTTTTATATTGTATCCTGATATGATTAAAAGGTCTCTTTGAGTATTCTTCTTCTGGCAATGCTTCATAAGCCAAATATAAATAATATAAATTATGCATATGTCCTATAACATCAATATCCCTTCTCTTAGCTGTATAGGATACCTCACATAAATATTCATTTGGCTCTTTTATTTTTTCAATCTTCTTATCTTTAAAAACACATTTTTCAACTTCTGAATGATATCTATCTGCTATATCTTTTGGCACTCTTGCTATTTTTTCTGTACCACTATCAACCAATAACCATTTAGATGTAGCAATAACACATAAATTATTTTCTTCATCATATATTTCAAAATCACGGTAAGCATAAAATTTTTCTATTCCTCTAGACCATGTATGAATATCTAAAACTTGTCCATATTTAGGTCTTTTTAATACTTCTACCTCCCAATCTAATAGCAACCAGTTCAAATGCGTATCCACTGTTGTACTAATTCCAATACCTACACTATCAGAATGATATGCTGCAATATCTTCTAAGTATTCTAAAATAGCAATGTTACTAACCTCATCCTTTGCCCATACATCTTTTAATCCTATTTTAAATTTTTCCTTATATATCATGTTTTCCTCCTTCTATCTAGTTAAAGTGGAACGTTGGGGACGTGCTAAATCGTTCCATTTTGGAACGATTTAGCACGTCCCCAACGTTCCATATTAATATCCTGGTTTTTCTAATAATCTAAACATATTCTTTTTATATTCTTCAACTCCTGGTTGATTAAAAGGATTAACTCCTAATATATTTCCAGACATTGCACATGCTTTTTCAAAGAAATATATTAATTCTCCTATATTTTCTTCATCAAGTTTTTCTATTTCAACAACAATATTTGGAACATCTCCTGATACATGTGCTTGTATTGTTCCTTCCATTGCTTTTTTATTTACATAGTCTAAACCTTTTCCTGCTAAATAATTTAGTCCATCTAAATTATCGTCATCTGGATTTATTGTTATATCTGAATCTGGTGTTTTTATTGATATAACTGTCTCAAATAGATTTCTTCTTCCTTCTTGGATATATTGTCCCATTGAATGTAAATCTGTTGTAAAGTCTACACCTGCTGGGAATATTCCTTTTTGGTCTTTACCTTCACTTTCTCCAAATAATTGTTTCCACCATTCTGTAAAATAATGCATTTTAGGTTCATAATTTACTAATATTTCTGTATTTCTATATAATTTATATAAAATATTTCTTGCTACTGCATATTTATAGCATTCATTATATTTTACATCTGGGTCATTATATCTATCTTGTGCTGTTCTAGCTCCTGCCATTAATTTATCAATATCAATTCCTGCTACTGCAATTGGTAATAGTCCTACTGCTGTTAATACTGAATATCTTCCGCCAACATTATCTGGAACTACAAATTGTTCATATCCTTCATTTTGTGCTAATGTTTTTAATGCTCCTTTTGCTTTATCTGTTGTTGCATATATTCTACTTCTTGCTTCATCAATTCCATATTTATTTTCTAATATCTCTCTGAATATTCTGAATGCAATTGCTGGTTCTGTAGTTGTTCCAGATTTTGATATAACATTTACTGAAAAATCTTTATCTCCAATATATTCAATTAATTCATTTATATAATTTGGACTTAAGTTATTTCCAACATATAATACTTGAGGATATTTTCTTTGGTTTTCTGGTAACATGTTGCAGAATGAACTTGTTAAAGCTTCTATTACTGCTCTTGCTCCCAAGTATGAACCTCCTATTCCTATTACTAACAAAATATCAGATTCTTTTCTTATTTTTTGAGCTGATTTTTTTATTCTTGCAAATTCTTCTTTATCGTAATTTGTTGGTAATTCTAACCATCCAACAAAATCTTTTTCATCACTTGCTCTTCTATGTAAATCTTTGTGTATATTTTCTACTTGCTCCTTATATGTTAAAATTGTTTTTTGTGTAATTCCTGAATTTTTTAAATTTAAACTAACATTTGCCATATGATTACCTCTTTTCTTTTAAATTTCTATCGTTATTATATCTTTATGATAGAAAAAATTCAAGCATTTGCTAAATTTTTTTTAGAATTGAACAATTTGACCTGGCATTAATAGCATTAAGCTAAGACTGGTGAAAGATTGCTACTATAAGGAAATATATAATATAAAAAAATGAACGATTTTGCGTATCTAAATTTGAATTAGAAATTCTTAATGAAAAAAATGTGTGATATGCACGGTACTATATTATATATTTTCCTTATAGTGTTATTCTTTACTAATCCTTAACTTAATACTATTAATGCCAGGCCAAATTGTTCCCTTTACTTCATAATCTCATCCATTACCTTAGCCAAATATTTCATACTTGTTAAACATTGTTCTAATGTATTTCCTGTTGCTCCAACTTCTATGATATTAGCATACTTCCCTGTATGTTGATTATATCTAGAAGTTGTAAGCATAATTGGTTTAAATAGACCTGGATACAACTCTTCTGCTTTTTCTTGTACTTTAACTGCAAATTTCAAATTTTGATTCCAATTTGGATGCCATAATCCCCCTGCATTTGTTCCAATAACAAACATAATTTGAGCTGCCTCTTCATCCCCTATTTTTACAGTTGGTGCATAATCACTTCTACTTCCTATTGCATCTCTATGTAAATCTATAATTATATCAGATGGATTTGTCTGTAACAGGCTTTCTACAGTTTTTAGAGAATTTGTATAAGACCCATTATATGAAGGATAATCATGATAACTTGTGTCATGTATAACATTATATCCATATTGTTGTAATTGAGTTGTAAGTTCTGTACCTACTCTTGTAACTGTAAAATTCAAATCTGTTGTTCTAAAATTTCCTGTTGGAGTATAAGGATATTGTTCACTTGCTGTATAACTTTCACAACTATGTGTATGAAATATTAAAATATTTTTGTTTTCTATTGTTATATCAGGTGTTAGCATTTCTTGTGTTAATTGATAATCTGTTTGATTTTTTATTTTAACATTTCCATATTGTGCGTTGCAATTCTCAGCTACTGGATTATTCGTAATAACTTGTGTTTCTTGCTCTGTTTCTGCTAATTCTACATTTTGTTCTTCTTCTGTTTTTTCAGGTTCTTCTGTACTTTCTTCTATACTTTGAATTCCTTTTATAGAACTAATTTGGGTTTCTAACATAGATTTTAATATATCATTTTCACTTATTTCTTCTTTTTTCTTTTCATCTTCTCCATTATGTTGAATAGATGCTACAACTGGTAGTGTAGCATCTAAACATGATAACAAACTATGACTAGATATTTGGTTCGTTACATTTTCGACTTTTTGTGTAACTTCTTGTGTATTTTCTTTTGCCCCAGAAAAATAATTAGTAATACTGAATATCAATAAAATTAATACAAATATGCATATAATATATTTTACGATATCTTTTAATCTTAATACTGTAACATTAAACATATACCTTTTCTCCTTTGTCCTAATTCCTATATATATGTATATGCAAGTTTTTTAATAATATTCTTAAAATGTCCAAATGGAAACGTCCCCGATGGACAATTGGACATTTTCCAATTATCCTTCTTTTATTAGTACATTTTCATTTCCAATAATCCATCTAAAGACTTCTAGTATATCTTCTGTTATATACATCTGTCCACAACTTTTGTCTTCGTCATCTACTCTAACGAAAACAGGCATATTATTTTTATCCCCATTAAAATATTTTATAGCACCTCGTAATTTCTTTTTTTCTTCTTCATCTACATTAGTAATATTTAATACTAAAATTTTACGTTTTTGTTCTCCAAAGTCTTTAATTTCATTTGCAATAATTTTTGTGCTATCATCTTCGCGAATACTTAACCTTCCTTCTACTAATACAATATTTTCTTCTGATAAACTTGAGCCTGCTTTTATATAGGCATTTTCAAATACAATTATTTCTGCTTGTCCATATAAATCTTCAATTGTGACAAATGCCATAATTTTGTTATTTTTTGTGTATTTCTTTTTTATAGATGTAATAATTCCTGCATATTTTACTTGGTCACCATCTGAAAACTTTGGTTTTTCTAAGTTTATTTCTTCCCCTTCATATTGCATTGATGAATTTTGTTCATCTATTTCTTTCATTTGCATTGTATTAATATTAGTTTGTATTTCAATCTGAGTTCTTAATTTTTCTAGTGGATGTCCTGATATATATATTCCTAGCATTTCTTTTTCTGTAGACAATAAGTCTCTTTCTGACATTTCTTCATGTTCTTCAAATACATATTTTTTTTCATTCATTTCTTGTTTTTGTTCTTCTGTTCCTAAGTCAAACATTGATACTTGTCCTGAGAATCCTTTTTTCTTACCACTTTGTATTGTGTCTACAATACTTTCAAAAGATGCAAGTAATGTACTTCTTGTTTGTTCAAAATTGTCAAATACTCCTGCTTTTATTAAGCTTTCTATACATTTTTTGTTAACTGCATCATCTGCAATTCTTTCACAAAAGTCTGTAAATCCTTTATAATCCCCATTTTCATTTCTCTCTTCTACAATATTGTCTACTGGTGTAGTTCCTACATTCTTTATACTTCCTAATCCAAATCGAATTTTTCCATCTTCAACTGTAAATTTTGTATTACTTTTATTAATTTCTGGCTTTAAAATTTCGATTCCTAATTTTTTACATTCATCAATATATTGTGGAACTTTATCTAAATTTCCTAGATAACTATTTAATGTGGCAGCCATAAATTCTGCTGGATAATATGCTTTTAGATATGCTGTTCTATATGCTACTACTGCATAACAGGCTGCATGTGATTTATTAAATGCGTATTTTGCAAACTCCGCCATTTCATCAAATATTTTATTGGCTGATTCTGCATCTATTCCATTTCTTACACAACCTGGAACGATTACATTTCCATTTTCATCTACTTGTCCATTTATAAAGACTTCTCTCTCTTTTGCCATAACATCTAGCTTTTTCTTTCCCATGGCTCTTCTTACTAAGTCAGCTCTTCCTAAAGAGTAACCTGCTAAATCACGTACAATTTGCATAACTTGCTCTTGATATACCATACAACCATATGTTACATTTAAAATTGGCTCTAGCCTTGGATGTGTATATTCATTATGTCCTGGATGTTGTTTTCCTTTTATATATCTTGGAATTTGATCCATTGGTCCTGGTCTATATAAAGAAACACCTGCTATTAAATCTTCTAAACAGTCTGGCTTTAGTTCTTTCATGAAGTTTGTCATTCCTTGTGACTCAAATTGGAATATTCCACAAGATTTTCCCTCTTGCCATAATTTATATACTTTAGGGTCTGCCATTTCTTTGTCGAATTCGACTTTGATTCCTTTATCTTCTTCAACCATTTGGATTGTATCTTGGATAACTGTTAAAGTTCTTAGACCCAAAAAGTCCATTTTTAATAGTCCAAGTTCTTCTAATGTTGTCATTATATATTGTGTTGAAATCTGACCATCTCTAACATACAAAGGTACATAAGTATCTACTGGCTCTTTTGTGATAACCACTCCACAAGCATGTGTTGATGCCTGTCTTGGCATTCCTTCTAATCCCATTGCAATATCTAATAAATTTTTTACTTGTGGGTCATTCTCATATTTTTCACGTAACTCTATATTTTGCTCTAAAGCTTTTTTTATTGTTATATGTAATTCATTTGGTATCATTTTTGCTAATGTATCTGCCTCTGCATATGGCACATCTAATACTCTTGCTACATCTCTAATAACCATCCTTGCAGACATTGTTCCAAAAGTGATAATCTGTGAAACATGATCATGCCCATATTTTTTAGATACATAATCAATTACATCTTGTCTATGTGTATCACTAAAATCCACATCAAAATCAGGCATACTAATTCTTTCTGGATTTAGAAATCTTTCAAAAAGTAAATCATATTTCATTGGATCAATATCTGTAATTTCCATGGCATATGCTATTATAGAACCTGCTCCTGACCCTCTACCTGGTCCTACTGAGATATTATTTGTTTTTGCATAATGGATAAAATCCCATACAATTAGGAAATAATCTACATATCCCATTTTTTTGATAACACTGATTTCATATTCTGCTCTCTCTAATATCTCTTTACTTGGGTTTTCTCCATATCTTTTTTTAATACCATCATCACATATCTTTTTGAAAAAATCATAATGAGTTGGGAATTCTTCTGGTACATCATAATTAGGTAGTATTGTATGTCCAAATTCGAATTCCACATTACATTTGTCTGCAATTTTTACAGTATTTTCTATGGCGTCTGGAAAAGCACTAAAATATTCTGACATCTCTTCTGGAGATTTTACATACAATTCGTCTGTATCAAATCTCATTCTATCAGGGTCACTCATTCTCTTTCCTGTCTGAATACACAATAGGACTTCATGATTATATGCATCTTCTCTTTTTAAATAGTGTGCATCATTTGTGGCAACTAATGGAATATCTAACTTTCTTGCTAATTTTACTAGTTTTTGATTAGCTAATACTTGCTCTTGAATACCATTATTTTGGATTTCTATATAATAGTCTTCTCCAAATACTTTTTTGTGCCATAATGCTACTTCTTCTGCTTTTTCCTCTTGTCCATTTAATAAGGCTTGGTTAACTGCTCCTGCTAAACATGCACTTAGACAAATTAATCCTTCATGATATTTTTCTAATACCTCTAAATCAATACGTGGTTTATAATAATATCCATCTACAAATCCTATTGAAACTAATTTACTTAAATTTTTATACCCTTGGTTATTTTTTGCTAATAAAATTAGATGATAATAGTGATTGTCTATGTTTGGCTCTTTGTCAAATCGACTTCTTGGTGCTACATATACTTCACAACCAATGATTGGTTTTATTCCTTCTTTTTTGCAGGCTTTATAAAAGTCAATTGCACCATACATTACTCCATGGTCTGTTAATGCCATTGCTTTCATTCCTAATTCTTTAGCTCTTACTGGCAGGTCTTTTATTCTATTTGCTCCATCTAATAAACTATATTCACTATGTATATGTAAATGAACAAAATCTGACATTCTTTTTCCTCTTTTCATTTTTTAATTTTCTCATCTTTATATTACTTTCTTTTGCATTATATCATTTATTTTTTTAAAATTCATTAAAAAATTTAAAAAAGATAGAAAATTAAATTAATTATTGAAAGAACTAATATGTGACTTATACTTCATAAAACTATAATCTTAATTTTTTTAGTTACTAAAAAGAGAATATCTATCTAATCTATAATTAAATATTCTCTTTATATCCTTTTTTATGCTTTTTTATTTTGATAATGATTCAAACCATAAATATAATTTTTAATATAAAATTTATATATTTTACAAATCTTAATTTATAGGTCTAACAAAAATATATATGTGCTATTTTCATCTATTATTTCCTCCAATATATCCCATCCTTTGTTCGTGTCCACAACATAAATATATGTATCTTTATAGACAATATCACCGTATGTTCCTAAATTTAATATTCCATCATTATATTTAGAACTTAAAAATTCTTTCCATGTCATTCCTTCTTCATATTGAATTGTTACATTTTCTCCAGTATATCCATATGTATCTTCTATTGTTGATGTTTTTAAATTACTACTATTATTTTTTTCTGTTACATTCCATATACTTTCTTCTTCTCCAACTTTTACACAATATTTTAAAATATATTCACTTGTTTCCTCATCTAATTCTATCTTATATACATCTGTTACTCCATCTGTTCCATTTCCTCTATCTAATGTTTGTCCTGTCAATTTTTGAACATCTACTATTCCGTCAGCATTTATAACTTTTTTGTCTGTTAATAGAAAATTCCAAAAACTTGTTGCTGTTGTTGCTAAATAGTTTGTTTCTTCTCCTTGTATCTTTGTAATTTCTGTACTTGCTATTTTTGTTGATTCTTCTACTCTTTCATTACTAGATGATTTTATTTCTAGTTGATATTCATTCCATAAAAGCTCTATTGCTTCTTCGACTGTTGCATCTGCTTGGTCATTTTTTGCCTCTGTTGCTTTTGTTAGTATTCCGTTATAATGTAAAGCTTTACATTATAATGGTAATGTAAAGTTATTTTAATGTAAAGTCAAAAATAAAAATGCCCAAATATCAATACTTTTAGAACTTTCA
>CALXJV010000069.1 GCA_944388715.1 uncultured Clostridia bacterium | reverse complement strand
ACTTTTGTTGCTTATACACTAGTTATTTCAATAATTTTATGAGTTTCTAAAAAGTTTTCATTTTTTTATCCTGAAAATTTACAATTTTCTCTTTTAATTGGTTAATTATTTTGGTATAATTATTCATAAGATGACACGCTCCTTTTATATTGTTTTTGACAACTCAATTATATCAAAAGAGCGATAAAATGTCATCTTATTTTTATTGATTTTTCAATATTTTTAAAGAATTTTACTGAGGAAAACTATGTTGTAAATTTGGAGTTAAGACCATTTATTTTTTACTTCATCTTTTCTTTTAAAATTTTGGTTTCAAAAAATGGGGAAACTTTTTATTTTGAAGAATTTTCTTATTGTATTAATTGTATTATATGTTAAAATATAAAAAATATAACTATAAAATGTTAATTAACAAATTAATTGCATATATAGCTTTTCATATATAATTAGGTAAAGCTATTATCAGTAACCATTAATTAAAGTGAAATGATAACAACTTATTGAGAAAAAACATTTTTTATGGTATATTTTTTTCAGAAAACATATATAAAGAAATTTAATCAAACAGATGTCAAAAAATTAATTTAAAGGAGATATTGATATGAAGTTAAGAATAGGAGAAATATATAGATGTACAAATAAAAAAGATTCATATGATAAAGAGCAAATTGATGGATTACCAAATTATTATTTTTATACAAAAGTTGAAAATTACAGTTCAGCTTTTATCAGCCAAAGAGGAATACATCTTGCTCAAAAAGTAAAAACTGTAGATGGTAATGACAGAAGACCTGTTATAATAGCATTTAGTACTCCTCATAAAGCAGGAACAGAAGAAACTCCATGGAAAGATTATTATGATTTAGACAATGGATACATAAAGTATTATGGTGATAATAAAGATGGAACTGCATATCCAAGTGACACGTTAGGAAATAAAGGATTGATAGAGTTGTTACCAAAATACCAATCAGAAGATGCAGATATTAGAAAAACAGAAGCTGTTCCAATAGTGTTTTTTGAAAGAGTGAAATATGGTAATAGGCAAAAAGGAAATTTGAAATTTAATGGATTTGGAATTATAGATAATGCCAAACTAATTACTCAATCTAATAAAGGAAAAGAATTTGCAAACTATGTTTTTGAATGTACATTATTTTCACTAGCCAATGAAAACGAAGAATTTGATTGGGATTGGATTGCTAAAAGATGTGATAGTAATTTAACAACAGAAGAAACAAATAAATACGCACCTAAATCTTGGAAAGACTGGGTAAGGACAGGAAATGTTGAGGCGAGTAAAAGAAATATCAATAAACTAAATATTGTGAAACAAATAGAGCAAATACCAATCAAAAATTCCAAAGAAGAGGTAATATTAGAAAAAGTAAAAAAGTTTTATGAAAATAAAAAACATCATTTTGAGATTTTAGCAATGGAATGTACAAAGTTCTTTTTAGAAGAGGCAAATATAAGATATACAGATGGATGGATTACCAAAAAATCTGGAGATGGAGGAATTGATTTTGTATTAAAAATAAATATTGGCAGTGGTTTTGAAGGTTTAGACATTATATTATTAGGACAAGCAAAATGTGAAAAAGGTGCAACTAGTGGAAAAGATATTGCTAGAACTGTAGCTAGATTAAAACGCGGTTGGATTGGAGCATATGTTACTACTTCATATTTTTCAGAACCTATGCAATTAGAAATGCTAGAAGATAAATATCCTCTTATAAAAATAAATGGACTAAAACTTGCTGAATTGATAGATAGGAATGTTCTTTCAGGTACTAATGATTATAAGAAATTGGAAGATCACCTACAAATGCTTGAAGAGGAATATAATAAGAAAATTTCTAATAGAAAACCAGAGGAAATCTTAAATTAATTTAGAAAATTTGCTGTGAAGGCATTACATTTTAAACATTAAGATTTTCAATAAAAAAAATATATTGGTCAGATTTTTTGACCAATATATTTTTTTTCTATATCTATTTTAGGCTTTCCACATATAGGTAAAGAATTAGTATAATAATTATCATAATTTGTAGCGTTTCCTTTCATATGAATATCCTTGAATATTCGTTTTTTAAGACTGTTTGAATTATAAACATTATTATTTAAAAAGTCAAAAATGTAAAACCTATTAATAACTTGTGATATGGGGTTATTACTTATCCCTAAATACACTTAATAAAGTATATTTGTAATTTAGAAAAATAACAAGAACTATTGAGAAAAAAGTCACTTTATGTTATAAATATTTTATAAAAATAAAAGTAGTGAAAGGAGAAAAATATGGCAAAAGAAATTGATAGTGAAAAAGTTTGTCTAACAGAAGCTTTGGAAGAATTTTGGTATACAATACCAGATTATCAAAGACCATATGTATGGGATGAAGAACAAATAATAGAATTACTCGATTGCATAAAAAATGCAATGAAAAGTGATAGTAATTCGGAATATTTTATTGGGTCAATGGTATTTAGAACAAAAGAAATAGAGGAAAATGGAACTAATTATCAAGAGTGTGAGTTATTAGACGGTCAACAAAGGATTACAACACTATTTTTAATAACAGCAGTAATAAGAGATATTGTTAAAGATAATGAAAAAGATAAAGAGACCATAAGAAAAAATTGTAACAAAGTCATCTTTCAAGAAGAGGACAGATATAGTAATATACCAGAAAGAATTAGGATAAAATTCGGAATAAGAGAACAAGTAAATAAATTTGTTAATGAATATGTAAAAAAAGATAAAGGAACAGAAGATGAATTTGGATTAGAAAAAATAGTTAACGACAAGAATTTAGATTTATCTATGCGAAATATGGCAAAAGCAATATTAATAATAAGAAATTATTTTAAAACAAGACTAGATATTATTCCACAATTTTATTCATTTTTAAAAAATAAAGTAATAATGGTCTATATAGCAACAGAAGATTTAAATGATGCCTTTCAACTATTTACAGTAATGAATAATACAGGGATAAAGTTAAGAAACAGTGATATATTAAAAGCAAATAACCTAGAAGTAATAGAAGATGAAAAAAAGAGAAAGGAAAAAGCAAAAAAATGGGAAGAAATAGAAAGCTATTTCGGAGACAAATTTGATAATTTTCTTTCAATCATCAGAACGATATTAGTAAAAAAGAAAGCAAACTATAATTTACTTAAAGAGTATAATGATAATATTTATGAACCAAAAGAATATGATAGAGAAACTCAAGAATATAAAAAAGTAAAACCGCTTTTGCAAAGAGGAGAGCAGACATTTGAAACAATAGAAAAATATTATAAAATTTATGTAGAATTATTTGATAAAATTAATGAACCTGATCCAAAAAAACAAGAAATGAATAACTATCTAATTCTTATGGAAAATGGTTTTGAAGCAGATATATGGATTGCACCTGTATTAGAATTTTACAATAAATTTAAGGAAAATAGATTAGTAGATTTTATAAAAAGTATAGATAGAAAATTTTCAGCTGATTGGATTAATTCATTAACACCAACAGATAGGATAGAAAATATAAATAAAATCATAAAAAAGATAGAAGAAAGCAACTCTCCAGAAGATATTATAGAATCTCAATTTTTAAAGTTTGATTATGAAAATCTTAAACGAATAGTAAAAGGAAATATATATGGTAGAAAATATGCTAAATATATTTTAATAAAACTTAATTTGTTAGAAGGAAATCCAACTACACAATTGCTAAATATTCCACATATAATAAGTGTAGAACATATATTACCACAAAATCCAAGAGTTGATAGTGAATGGAGTAAAGATTTTTTACAAGAAGAAAGAGAAGAACTAACAGACAGATTAGGAAATCTGATGTTAATATCAAGAAAAAAGAACTCATCATTGGGAAATTTAGATTATAATGAAAAAAGAGAAAAATATTTTAGCAAAAATATTGAAGTTTTACCTCAATCTGTTGGGATATATATGAATAATATTGAATGGAAAAAGTCTAACTTAGAAAACAATCAACATGAAATGGAAGGAGTTTTATTAAAAGAATATTGTTGTAATAAAATAGATGAAGAATATAAAGATGTTTTTAGCAAAAAATAAATTTGGAGGAATAATCATGGAACTAAGAGATAAAATTGAGAAATATCAACCATATAATGAACAAGAAGAAAAAGATAAACAAACAATGCTAAAATATATTGATACATTTGATGATGTACTTACAAGAAATAATGAATTTGGTCATTTTACAGCATCATCATGGGTTGTAAACAAAGAAAAAACAAAAGTACTAATGATATATCATAATATATATAAATCATGGGCTTGGACAGGAGGACATGCAGATGGAGAAAGTGATTTATTAAAAACAGCTATTAGAGAATTAAAAGAAGAAACTGGAGTAGAAAATGTAAAAGTTCTTAATGATGATATATTTTCATTAGAGATTATATGTGTCAATGGGCATGTAAAGAGAGGAAAATATGTGTCATCACATGTGCATTTGAATTTGACATATCTTTTAGAAGTGGATGAAAATGAGACTCTAAGAGTAAAAGAAGATGAGAATAGTGGTGTTAAGTGGGTAAATATTGAAGATGTGGAAAAGGTTCCAACTGAAAAATGGGTAGTAGAAAATGTTTATAAAAAAATAAATGAAAAATTGAAAAAAATGGGTTAGATATGAATTAATGATATGGAAAATTACATATAAATACATGTAAAGAGACTGGAGGCACAAGATGATAATCTTGTGTCTTCTGTGGCGTAAAAGTAAGTTGGAAGATAAGGTAGAAATGAAAAAATGGTAGGAGGTGATTTAAGTGGAAAAAGAAAAGAGAAAATAGATTAAAAAACAATTTTAGAAGCGCAATTATATTTTTAGAAGATGATTGTAAAACAATAAACAATATGATAAAATACAAAACATAAGAGGTGAAAAAATGCAGAATAAAATAAAGCCATTTGTAAAATGGGCAGGAGGCAAAGGTAGCTTATTAAATCAATTAGAAAAGTTTTATCCATCAGAATTACAAAATGGCAAAATAGATTGTTATATAGAGCCTTTTGTTGGTGGAGGAGCAGTATTAATAGATATACTGCAAAATTATAAAGTTAAAGAAGCGTATGCTTTTGATATAAATTTAGAATTAATAAATTCTTATAATATAATAAAAAATAATATTGATGAATTGATAGCTAATTTAAAGTTATTAGAAAGAGAATATTTGTGTATGGAAAAAGAAAATAGAAAAGAATATTTCTATCAAATAAGAAAAAAGTATAATTCATACAAATTAGCTAAAGATGAAATGTCAGTACAAAAGGCAGTAGAATTTATATTTTTAAATAGAACATGTTTTAACGGATTATATAGAGTAAATAAAAAAGGGGACTTTAATGTTCCTATGGGGAATTACAAAAATCCAACTATTTGTGATGAGGAAAACTTAAAGGGATTATCTAAACTTATAAAAAATGTAAGTTTTCAATATGGAGATTATAGAACAAGTGAAAAATACATTAAGAAGAATACTTTTGTATATTTTGATCCACCATATAGACCTTTAAATGTTACATCAGGATTTACATCATATACTAAAGAGGATTTTGATGATGAAAATCAAAAAGAATTAGCTTTATATTATAGAGAATTAAACAATAATAATGTAAAAGTTATGCTTAGTAATTCAAATCCTAAGAATACAAATAAAAATGATTCCTTTTTTGAAAATATTTATGAAGGATTTAATATTAATAAAGTTTATGCGAAAAGAATGATAAATGCTAATTCAAATGGAAGAGGTGAAATATCTGAACTTTTAATAACAAATTATAAAACAGAAAAATCTTGTAATGGAGAAATAAAATGTATAGTGGAAAATACTATTTTGAATCCGATAACTTCAAATTGATTTATAATGATATTTTTAAAGTAATTAAAAAATTTGAAGATAAGAGTATAGATATGATTTTTGCAGATCCACCATATTTCCTTTCTGGAAATGGTATTACATGTAGTGGTGGAAAAATGGTTAGTGTGAATAAAGGCGAATGGGATAAAGCATTATCAATTAAAGAAAAACATAAGTTTAATAAAAAATGGATAAGAGAATGTTATAGAATTTTAAAAGATAATGGAACTATATGGATAAGTGGTACATTGCATAATATCTATTCAATTGGTATGGCATTAGAAGAAGAAGGATTTAAAATAATAAATAATATAACATGGCAAAAGACTAATCCACCACCCAATTTGGCATGTAAAACTTTTACACATTCAACAGAAACTATATTATGGGCAAGGAAAGATTTAAAAAATATAAAATATACATTCAATTATACTTTAATGAAAGAGATTAACAATAATAAACAAATGAAAGATGTTTGGACAACTTCATTGACAAAGCCATCTGAAAAGAAATGTGGAAAACATCCAACACAAAAACCGTTAGAAATATTAGATAAAATAATACTTGCTTCAACAAAAGAAAAAGATTTAATTCTAGATCCATTTTGTGGCAGTAGTACAACAGGAATATCAGCAGTTAGATTAAATAGAAGATACATAGGTATAGATAACGAGAAAGAATATATAGAACTATCTATAAGAAGATACAAAAAAATGAAGGAGGAACAATAATGTACTTAGAAATGGATTATAATAAGTTGTCAGAAATATTTGTGAATAATTTATTGGAAACTAATAGAGGGTTTGACTTTTATGTTAATTGGGAAAATGCAAAAGCATATAAAGAATTTGAGATAGAATTGAACGCAATGAATGTATTAATAAGAGCAGATAACATTAAGGAAAAATTTTATAAATTAATAGAGAAATTACCAACAGTTATTGCTACTTTTCCATTATTATTTGCACTTTCAAAAAATGAAAGAAATGAAGTATGGAATGGAAAAAATCTATTGGCGGTTGTTGGTGATGAAATAGGAAATGATGAAAATTTAAAGTTTTCTTTTGAAGTTGAGAAATTAAAACAAGGATTGTCAAAAAAGGAAATAGAAAATTATTATTACTTTTTTGAAAGAATTGGTTTGAAAAATTTATGTGAAAATCTAGCTGAAAAAAGTCTAACTGATTATGTTATTGGAGTATTAGTAGGATTAGATTCTAATGGCAGAAAAAACAGAGGTGGAACAGCATTTGAAGATGCTTGTGAGCCAGTAATAAAGAAAATTTGTGAAAAATACAATGTAACAATGTTATCACAAAAGCAATTTAAAAAATTAAAAGAATATGGTTTTATTATATCGGAAGATATTGCAAATAGAAAAGCAGATTTTATATTAATAAAAGATAATAAAGCTTTAAATATAGAAGTGGATTATTTCTTTAGGGGAGGATCAAAACCTGAAGAAATAATTGATAGTTATATTAATAGGCAACATGATTTAGATAAGTTAAAAATGGGATTTGTACTATTAACAGATGGTTTATGTTGGGATAATAAATCAAAAAATCAGTTACAAAAGGGATTTAGAAATATGAATTATCTTATGAACTTTTATCTTGCAAAGAACGGAATGTTAGAAGAAGTAATAAAAGAATATTTTAAATAAAAGATATTATAAAAGTTTTTGGGGCAACTTTTTTATTAAGGTTGCTCTTTATAATTAAGGAGGAGTGTTTATTGATATATAATCCAAAAGAATTTAAACTAGAAAAAACTACAATATGGAGTTTTAAAGAAAGAGGAAAATGGGCAACACATAAAGGAGATTATAGAGGTAATTGCCCACCACAAGTACCAAGAAATTTAATATTAAAATATACGGAAGAAAAAGATATAGTATTAGATCCTTTTTGTGGAAGTGGTACATCAATGATAGAATGTAAATTACTAAATAGAAAAGGAATAGGAATTGATATAAATATAGATGCTTTAAAATTAGCTAAAAGTAGATTAAACTTTGAATACCAAACTATATATGAACCAAGATTATTAAGAGCAGATTCAACTAATTTACAAAAAATAATACCAAATGAAAAAATAGATTTTATATTTGCACATCCACCATATGCAGATATTATAAAATATAGTAAAGATATAGAAGAAGATTTATCAAGATTGGATTTGCAAGAGTTTTTAAATCAAATGAGTTTATTTTCAAAAGAATGTTTTAGGGTTCTAAAAAAAGATAAAATTTGTTCAATCTTAATAGGAGATATTAGAAAAAATAAGAATGTTATTCCATTAGGTTTTTATGTCATGAATATTTTTATTAAAACAGGTTTCACATTAAAAGAAATAATTATAAAAGAACAACATAATTGTAAGATGACAGATTATTGGAAAAATAAAAATATGAATTTTTATTTATTAGCACATGAATATGTATTTGTACTATACAAGAGGTGAAATTAATATCTGGATATGATAAAATGCAACATAATAAAGACTAAATATGGAGATATGATAAAATGCGACAGAATAAAAACTAAATATGGAGATTTGTTTTCAACAAATAAAGGAAAATTAAATAAAGAAGAAATGAATAAAAAGAGTATATTAATACACTCATAACCCGAAGGTCGTAAGTTCGAGTCTTACCCCCGCAACCAAGATTTAAACTTAGAGTCGCAAGAGATTGTGGACTCTTTATTTTTTGTGTGAAAGTGTATTTTAGGCTATTTTGGGGACAGCTTGGGGACACAAGCTACT
>CALXJV010000068.1 GCA_944388715.1 uncultured Clostridia bacterium | reverse complement strand
TCAAGTTTTTCCTATACAAGAACGTCGCTTTGCTCTAGTGATTGCACACAAATTTTACTAGCGTAAAATTTGGCGCCAAACAATGACGCGGGCTTTGAAATGTTATGAACAGAAAAAATGTTTAAGAAAGCCCGCTATTGTTCTATACTATAAAGTTATAATGAATTCTTAATATATAAAAGTAATCAAATACAAATTTATATATGAATTTGGTGCAGAACAAAATTACGAGAAGTCAAAGAGAAAAGATAAATTTTAGGGACTTATGATTTGTTAAAAATTAAAAAACGATGATTTTTTTACATCCCGAAAATCATCAACGAACCCAAAAGAAAAGGAGGTATCAAATTGTCAAAGAAACAAAAAGAAGAAGAATTAAATTTATATCATTTTGATAATGGACAAGAATCAACAGAAACTATAGATGACATCATGAAAAGAAAAAAGGCAAAAGAAAGAGAAAAAAGAATAGAACAAAGAAAACGCGAACAGGTTGATGAAGAATTTGACTTTGATACAGAAACTGTTATTGGAATGACAAACAAAAATAAGATAAAACAAGAAGAACAAAAGAAAAAAGAATTTGCAAAACAGCAAAGAAAAAGAAACAGATTAATCAGAAGAATAAAAAGAATAGTAAAAGCAGTAATATTATTAGGAATAATAATAGGAGCAATAGTTTTTGCGACATGTTCACCAATTTTTAATATACAAGAAATACAAGTATTAAATACTAATAGAGTATCAGCAGATACAATTATAAGTTTATCTGGAATCAACAAAGGTGAAAATATATTTAGATTTATATCAACAAAAGCAATGAATAATATAAAACAAAATGCTTATATAGAAGATGTAAAAATCAAAAGAGTTATTCCAAATAAAGTTCAAATTGAAGTGACAGAAAGAGAACCTAAATTTAGTATACCAATACTAGGTGAATTTGCGTACATAAATACACAAGGATATATATTAGAAATTGCTCAAAATGAGCTTAACTTACCAGTAATATATGGTATAAGTACAAGTGAAGAAGATATTGTAGCAGGAAATAGAATGTGTGAAGAAGATTTAACATCATTAGAAACTATTTTAAGAATTATGAGTATAATGAAAGATAATCAAATAGACAGTAAGGTCACAAATATTGACATTAGTAATAAAAATGATTATATTATATATATGCAAGAAGAGAAAAAGACAATACATTTAGGGGATGCCTCAGATTTAAGTAATAA
Organism: uncultured Clostridia bacterium; assembly: GCA_944388715.1. GTDB lineage: Bacteria > Bacillota > Clostridia > TANB77 > CAG-508 > CAG-269. The sequence goes on along the minus strand of CALXJV010000068.1, from coordinate 7,620 downwards.
GATTCTATATGTAATAGCAATAATAGAACAAGAAAAAGATATAGAAGGGGATATATTTGTAAATGGTGATTTAAATAATGGTTTTAAGGCATATTTTAGAGAAAAAGTATAAACCAATAAAGAAGAGGTGAAAACATGACAAATAAAAAAATAATTAGTGTAATACTTGGGATTATGTGTTTAGCATTAACTTTAGGAATTGTTGTACAAATAAGGACAATAAAGAGTACAAATTCTACAATTGGTCAAAATCAAGAAGCAAACGATTTAAGAGATGAAATATTAAGATATAAAGAGAGATATGATAATAAATTTAAAGAATTAGAAACAGCAGAAAAAGAGTTAGAGCAAGAAAGGGAAAAGGCAACACAAAATGATACTGAATTAAAAGAAGCTCAACAAAAAATTACAGAAGGAAACAAAATAACAGGAATGACAGAGGTTACAGGTCCAGGAGTAATCATAACATTAAGTGATGGAAAAGGAGTAGCAACATCAACACTTAATCCAAGTCAATTAATAGTACATGATTTAGATGTTTTAAGTGTAGTTAATGAATTAATAAATGCAGGAGCAGAAGCAATATCTATAAATGATCAAAGATGGGTATTAACAACAGCAATTTCATGTAGAGGAAATACAATAGATATAAATGGAGAAAGAATAGGAGCACCTTTTACAATAAAAGCAATCGGACTACCAGAGTATTTAGCAGGACTAGAAAGAGTTGGGGGATATTTAGAGTATATGAAACAAGATGGAGTAGGAGTAAAATTAGAAAAATCAAATAGTATAACAATACCCAAATATTCAGGAGTTATAAATTTCGAATATCTACAAAATGTAGAAGAATAAAATAAAAATTGAATTTTATGAAATATAAAAAAACAAGATAAAAACTAAACTTTATAAAATATAAAAGAACGAGATAAAAATTAAACTTTAAAAAATATAAAAGAATAAAATAAAAACCAAATTTTATAAAATATAAAAAAATAAAGAAATAAATTTTATAAAAAAGATACTTTTCAAATTTTAATTATAACAATCTGAAGTAAAAACAAAATGACAGGAAAGGAATGATAAAATATATGAAAAAAGGTAAGATTGCTATGACAATAACTATAGGAATAGCATGTTTTGCACTAGTAACTGTTATGACAATGCAATTTAAAGTAGTTAATGAAACAGACATCACAGAAATAGAAAATATGCAAGAATCAGAATTAAAAACAGAATTAGCAAATTGGAAAAATAGATATGATGAAATAAATGCTCAATATGAAGACACAATGCAAAAAGTAGAAGAATATAAAAATGACGAAGAATCAAATGATGAAGCAAGTAGATTAGTACAAGAAGAATTAGAACAAACCAATACTTTATTAGGACTAACAGATGTACATGGTGAAGGCATAGTAATAACATTAAAAAGTGGAGAAAGTGAAACGCCAATTAGTGCAGATGATTTATTAATTATAGTAAATTCATTAAAATTTGCAGGAGCAGAGGCAATATCTATAAATGATGAGAGAATAGTAAATACAACAGATATTGTTAATATATTAGACGGTTCTTTTATAAAAGTAAATGGACAAAGAATATTAGAACCATATGTCATAAAAGTAATAGGAAATCAATCTCATATGGAAAGTGCAGTAACAGGTAATGGAGGAAAAGTTGAAGAATTGCAAACTTTAGGACATACTGCAACTATAGAAAAAGACAATGACATAACAATTGGCAAATATAATGGGGAAATTAAAACAGATTATATTGAATAAAATGTCCAATTGGGGACGTTTCTGTTTTGGACATTTTAAGGTTTATAGGTAAATCCTTTACAAAAACCTAAATACATTATGTAAGGAATGTGAAAAAATGATATTTATTGCAATATTAATTGGATGTATATTAGGAGCAATTTTAGGTTTTAATGCACCGATAATTTCATATACATATTCAAGCTATTTAGCTATAGCTATTATAGCAGCACTTGATTCTGTATTTGGAGGGATTGCATCAGTTATAAAAAAGAATTTTGATTTAAAAATTTTTATATCAGGATTTTTTGGAAACGCAATTTTAGCAATATTATTAACTATTTTAGGACAAAAATTAAATGTAGACATATATTTAGCAGCTATTGTTGTTTTTGTTTGGAGAATGTTCATGAATTTAGGAACTATAAGAAGATATTATGTAGAAAAGTGGTCAGATATGCTTAGAAAAAGAACAAACAAAAAAGAAGCAGAAGAAAAATGAACCATTGGGGACGTGTCAAATTGTCCAAAAAATGTCCAAAAGGGACAGACCTTAAAATATTTATTTAAATAAAAGTATTTAATATTTTTGGAGCTGTTCATTTTGGTATGATTTAAGTTAATGCTATAGACCTGTCCCTTTTGGACATTTTTTGGACGATTTGACACGTCCCCAATGATTCAAATGTGTTACAACAGTGTTGCAAAAATATTACAAAAATATTACAATTACTATTGACTTTTTTTTTAAAATGTAATATATATACACTTAGAAAAAATATACTAATAAATGGAGGAATTAACTTGGCAATAGGTGATATCATAGTGGGTATTGACATTGGAACAAGTAAAGTTTGTACCGTTGTAGGGGAAGTAAATAACTTTGGTCAAATTGAAATTATAAGCAATACCTCATATAAATGTAGTGGACTCAAAAAATGTAAAATAATAAATGAAGATGAAATAAGTTTAAGCATAGCCAAAACAATAAAAGAAGCTGAAGAAGAAACAAACTTAAAAATAAATTCAGCATATGTAACTATTCCAGGTAAATATGTAACTATTGTACAAAATACGATAACAAAAGAGGTAAAAGACAGATATTCTGGAATTTCGGTAAGAGATGTACAAAATGCTATTATGCAAGTAAAAGATATTGAAATACCAGAAGGAAAGATACTGATAGACATAGTTCCTGATAAAGTGACATTAGATAATGGAACAGTAGTTACAGATCCGGTAGGGAATTTAAGTTCAAGTTTTACGATAAGTGCACAAATTATATTAGCAGAAAAAGATTTTGTAAGGCAATTGCACAATATATTTAAAAAAGCAGACTTGGATATTGATGGAATAGTTCCAACCACATTAGCTGAAAGGAACCTAATATTAGATAGTAATGAATTACATGATAATATTATGCTTTTAGATATAGGTGCAGGAAACATAGATATAGGTGTTTTTGAAGGCAGTAGTTTTATATACACAAATTCAATCCCATTAGGAGGAGATAATATAACACATGATATTGCTTTAGTCTTAAACATATCAGAAGAAGAGGCAGATAAATTAAAAAGGCAATATGGATTAGCATTAAAATCATTTATAGATAATGATAATGACATTATATTAAATACATCAAAAGATGAAAATAAAAATAGAATTATAAAAAGTTCTGAATTAATAGAAATAATCGAAGCAAGAATAGAAGAAATGTTTTCAATTATAAACAAAGATATAACAAACAATGGAGTAAAACAAAAAATAAATAATGTAGTTTTAACAGGACAAGGAATAGTAAATATAAATAAAAGTGATGTAGCAGGAAAAATAAATCTGAACATTCCAGTAAAGATTTCAACAGGAAGAGCTATAAGTACTGTTAAACCAGCATATAGGACAAGTTATGCTTTAGTAAGATATATAGCAGCAAGACCATTTGCAAAAACTGTTTCAAGCAGTATAGATACACAGAACAATGAAAATTTCTTTAAAAATATAATAGAAAGAATAAAAGAATTTTTTTATACATAAGATGTTAATTTTAAAATATATAAAAGATAAGGGAGGAAGAACTAAATGATGGATTACAATGATGATAACAATATTGCAATGATGGATGGAACAGCAACAATAAAGGTTATAGGTGTTGGAGGAGCAGGAAATAATGCGGTAAATAGAATGATAGAGGCAGGAATAAAAGGAGTAGACTTTATTGCTGTAAATACAGATAGACAAGCCCTTCAAACTTCAAAAGCAAGTACAAAAATTCAAATAGGGGAAAAAATAACAAGAGGATTAGGAGCAGGAGCAAACCCTGATATTGGAGCACAATCAGCTGAAGAAAGTAAAGGAGAATTGGCAGAAGTATTAAGAGGAGCAGACATGGTATTTGTTACAGCTGGAATGGGTGGAGGAACAGGTACAGGAGCTGCACCAGTTGTTGCACAAGCTGCGAAAGAAATGGGAATATTAACAATAGGTGTTGTTACAAAACCATTTACATTTGAAGGAAAGAAAAGACTTTCTCAAGCAGAAAGAGGAATTGAAAGTTTAAAAGGAAAAGTAGATACATTAGTTGTTATACCAAATGATAAATTATTACAAATTATTGATAGAAAAACATCAATAATAGAAGCATTTAAAATGGCAGATGATGTATTAAGACAAGGTGTACAAGGTATATCAGACTTAATAGCAATACCAGGACTTGTAAACTTAGATTTTGCTGATGTAAAAACAATTATGTTAAATCAAGGTATGGCACATATGGGTGTTGGTAGAGCAGGAGGAGAAAATAGAGCAGAAGATGCAGCAAAAGAAGCTATCCAAAGTCCACTACTAGAAACATCTATAGAAGGAGCAAAAGGAGTAATTATTAATATTACTGGAGGAGAAGACTTAGGATTACATGAAGTAAACACAGCAGCAGAATTAGTTCAACGCAGTGTTGACCCAGAAGCAAACATCATATTTGGTACAGTAACAGATCCTACAATGGAAGACGAAATTCAAATTACAGTTATTGCAACAGGATTTGAAAAAACAGAGCCAATATCAAGTATTGGAGTAGACAATATAGTATCAAAAACTTGGGAAAAGAAAATTAATTCAATACCAGCAAGTTCAGAAGTAAATAATTCACAAAATGATTTAGACATACCATCTTTCCTAAGAAAGAATAAAAACAAAAATATGTAATATAAAATATCAATAATTAAATTAATGCCTAAAAAATAGTGAATTATATATAAAAATGAAAATAACTCTATAAACAAAAAAGAAATAATCGAAATTTACCGATTATTTCTTTTTTTCTACAATAAGAAAGGACAGTTTTTTTTAATAATAGGTAGTACAATAGAAAAGCAGGTGATAAAAATATGACAATATATATAGATGTTGTATTAATAGAAAATCTATTAATGAATTATATAATATTATTTGCTACAGCGATTATTTTAAAAATACAAATAAAACAAATAAGACTAATAACAGGTAGTCTAATCGGAGCGATATACACTATAATATCATATATTTCAGGACTAAAAATATATTCAAATTTTTTCTTAAAACTAATACTTTCGATCATAATAATATATATATCATTCAATCCCAAAAATTTAAAAAAATTATTAAAATTCACACTAATGTTTTATTTAACATCATTTGTATTTGGTGGAGCAGCATTTGCATTAATATATGTAGTAAAACCACAAGAACTATTAAAAAATAATGGACTTGTACTAAATGCAAAATCATTAAGAGTAATATTTATATCAGCAATAATAGCATTTATAGTAATTATAATCGGCTTTAGGATAGTAAAAAATAAAATATCAGCAAAAGATATGTATTGTGATATAGAAATAAAAATAAATAATAAAAAAATAGAAACAAAAGCAATGATAGATACAGGAAATTTTCTAAAAGAGCCAATAACTAATACACCTGTTATAGTAGTAGAACACACGCTTTTATATGAATGTATATCAAAAGAAATATTAAATCATATTGAAGACATTTTAGGAGGTGATTTTAGTGAAATACCTGATAACATCAGAAAAGAATATATTTCAAAATTAAAAGTAATTCCATTCTCATCTCTAGGAAAACAAAATGGGATGTTATTGGGTATAAAACCAGAAGGAGTAATAATAAAAAATGAGGAAGAAGAAAAAGAAAATAATAATGTAATTATAGGAATTTATAACAAATCATTAACAAAAAGGGGAGAATACAGAGCTTTATTAGGAATTGGAACGATTTAGCACGTCCCTAACGTTCCATTCCAAGTCAAGCAATAAAAGATAGGAGTTGATAAATTTGAAAATTATAGATTTTGTAAAAAATAGTATACATACAATTTGTGCTAAATATTTAAATGATAATGATGAAATAGAATATTTACCCATATTTTACATAGCTGGTAGTCAAACACTTCCACCTCCATTACCGCCAGAAGAAGAGGAAATATATATAAAGAAATTATCAGAAGAAAATAATTTAGAGGCAAGACAAGTATTAGTGGAAAGAAATTTAAGATTAGTAGTATATATAGCAAAAAAATTTGAAAATACAGGTATAGGAATAGAGGATTTAATATCAATAGGAACAATAGGATTAATGAAAGGTGTAAATACATTTAATAATGAAAAGAAAATAAAATTAGCAACATATGCTTCAAGATGTATAGAAAATGAAATATTAATGCATTTAAGAAAAAGTAATAAAATAAGGGGAGAAATATCAATAGATGAACCATTAAATAAAGATGGAGATGGAAATGAGCTATTACTTTCCGATATTTTAGGAACAGAACCAGATGTTACGTCAAGAAATTTGGAAGATGAAGTAGATAAGACATTGCTTAGATCTGCTGTACTAAAATTAAATGATAGAGAAAAAAATATAATGGAAATGAGGTTTGGGTTTAAGACAGGAAAGGAGAAAACTCAAAAAGAAGTGGCAGATGAACTTCGGGATTTCACAAAGTTATATTTCAAGACTTGAGAAAAAAATAATTAATAAGATGAAAAAAGACATTGTGAGTAAAATTGGATAATGTTTTATGAATTAAAATAAAAGGTTAAATATAAAAGTAAATTCAGTTAAATGTGGAATTTACTTTTAAATTTAAGGGATTAAAATAAAAAAAACGATAACACTTGCATATTTACATAAAATATGATATAAAAGATAAGTAAAAAAAGTAACAATAGACTGACTTAAGTAAGGAGGACTAAAAAATGAATAATAACTATGGAGAAAAGTTTAGGGAAGAAAGAATACGGTTGGAATTAACCCAATCTCAAGTGGCAGAAAGCTTAGGACTTGCGACACCAACAATTTCTAATCGAGAATCAAAAGGAAGGAATTTCAAAGTCCAAGAATTGCATGAAGCATATAAAGTTTTTGGGATAGATGTAGGCTTTGGCAAAGTATTTGACTATATAGACAAACAGGATAAAATTATAGAAAAAGCATTAGACAATTTGTCAGAAAAAGAAAGAAACGAGGTAATAAAAAGGGATTATAAAAGAATCTCAATTTATACTCTGGAGAAAATAAGAGATTTTCTCTGGGGAAAAGAAGAAGTATTGTCTAGTCTAGATTTAGACATTACAGAAGAAGAAAAAAGAAGATTAGAGAAGGTGTTAAAATGTTATAGAATAAAAGATGGACATATAAAGAGGGCATTAAAGATTTTAGAAATTGCAATTGCGCCATACCCACACCATAGTTAAAATTTATTGGCAGAAGACTAAAGAGTCTCTGCCTTTTTTAGTGTGCCCAGCATGGGCAACAACTTGTGGGTGAAAGTCCCATACAGTGCCTGATAGTGGCGAACTGTTAG
>CALXJV010000067.1 GCA_944388715.1 uncultured Clostridia bacterium | reverse complement strand
CTTTTTTTCTTAAAATTTAATATATTTTTAACTTTTCTAGTATCATACAAATTTTATTTCCAGCCGGTAGCATTTTTATTTCTTGTTTTGTAAACACTCTTAGGACAACTACTGCCAACGCATAAATAACAACTGCTGATACGATTGCTATTATTGTAGCCAATTTTTCTGCAATTATTCCTAAAAGTAAAGAATATATAAAATATGAACAAATTGCCATAATAATTGTTGCTAATATTGGTTTTATAACAAATCTTCTAACTCCCAATTTTAATTTTATTGTTCTTTTTAAAGCCATAATTGAAATCATAAATGCTACTAAATGGCAGGCTACTGATGCAATTGCTGCACCATTTATCCCTATTGAAGGTATTGGTACTAAAATTAAATTCAAAATTAATTTCACAATAACACCGACAACCTAGAGCCATTGCAGGTACTCTTAATTTTCCATATCCTTGTAGTATTGAATTTATAGTTTGATCCAATATTGTAAAAATAATTGTCAATGAACTTATTAGTAATACTAATGTCCCTGAACTAGCATTGGGATACAATAAATTTAATATTGGCCCTGCAAATATACACATTCCTACTGTACATGGAAGTCCTATCAGCATAGACATTAATAATGTAAAAGTAGATTTTTGTTTTATAGCTTTATAATCTTTTACTGCTTTTGCTGCTGATATTGCTGGAACTAATGCTGTAGCAAAAGCTACATTAAATGATAATGGCAAACTTGTTAATGTATCTACTTTTCCTCCTAAAATCCCATATTGTGTTACTGCCATATCTTCACTCATAAATTGCTTTAGGCTTCTTACTACTGTAAATGAATCTATATTTTTATTTAATGATGACATTATTGCTGTTAGAGCTATAGGTATTGATACTAGTAAAATCTTTTTGACGATATCTTTTACTCTTTCATATTTGTAATTTACAGTTTCTCTTATTTCAGAAGCAATTTCTTTTCTTCTTGTTTTATAAAATAGGTATAAATATCCAAATCCCACAAATGTTGCAAGTGTAGTAGCTAATGTGGCACCTCCTGCCATCCATACAGTTGATGTTTTTGAAATAACGGCTACTATTTCTACTAATATTATAGTTAATGTTGTTTTAAATATCTGCTCCAACGTTTGTGACCTAGCTGTAACCTTTAAATTTTGTCTTCCATTAAAATATCCTCTCATTACTGATGAAATAGCTACAAAAAATACAGCTGGTGACAGTGCTACCATTGTCATTTCTGCATCTGGAATTTGTAGCCACTGATTTGCTATCATGTTTGCTCCAAAAAATAGCATCAAACTACCAACTAATCCTATTACTGCAAAAGTTGCAAATGCAATTTTGAAAATCCTATAAGCTCCTTTGTGGTCTCCTATTGCTACTCTTTCAGAAACTAATTTGGAAATTGCATTTGGCACACCTGTAGATGAAATTGTTAATAGTACTGCATAAATTTGATAGCTAGCAGAAACAATACCATTTCCTTGATCTCCAAATCCCTCTCTATTTGTTAAATATAAATTATATACTAATCCAAGTACTTTTATTAATAATTGTGAAAATATTAATGTTACAACCCCTTGCATAAAAGTTTCTTTTTTTCTGCCAGAAACTTTTTTACTCGCTGTATTTGTCATCTAACCACTCCTAATTTTTCTTCTCTTTATTAATTGTACTTAATTATTATAGAATTAATTACTAAATTATTCAATAGTTTTAAAATTTTTTCTTTAACTTGAATGATGATGTACAATTCACACCCTAAAAAGTTATATAGTCCAAAGTTATATTATAATATAACTTTGGGCTTTCATAAATTTAACTGTAAATGGTAACAAATCATCATTCAAACTGAAGTTTTTTTGCCAAAATTATTGACAAATCAGCTTTTTTGTATTAAAATTATTTAGCAATTAATTGATAGTCTTATTTCATTATGATTATATTATTTCTTATAATTTATGTTTTGAAGATGAAATATAGCTATTTATCAATACTAAATATTATGCTTATAAATAGAAAAATAAGTTAAGTTTTTCTATTTTACATATATTATGATTTAAATATAAAATCTCTCCCCGGTGGTTTTTAATTTAAATTCATAAAATAAATATAGTAATAGGAGGGTATTATCATTATGAATAATACAACATATAGCGCAAAAGCTAATGAAATTGAAAGTAAATGGTATATAATTGATGCAGCTAACAAACCTCTTGGTAGAGTTGCTACAGAAGCTGCAAAGTTATTAAGAGGAAAACACAAACCAACATATACACCTAATATTGATATGGGTGATCATGTTATTATACTTAATTGTAAAGATGTTATCTTAACTGGTAACAAATTAAATCAAAAAATTTATAGACATCATTCAGGATACATTGGAGGAATGAAAGAAGTTCCTGCTAAAGTAATGCTTGAAAAAAATCCAGAAAAAGCTATGACATTAGCTGTAAAAGGAATGTTACCACACAACTCTTTAGGTAGAAAAATGGCTAAAAAATTAAGAGTTTATGCTGGTAGTGAGCATGAAAACCAAGCACAAAAACCAGAAGTATGGGAGGTAAAATAATATGGCTAAAAAAGAAAATGTAGTTTTTTATGGTACAGGTAGAAGAAAATCTTCAGTTGCAAGAGTTAGACTTGTTGAAGGTAATGGAAAAATAACAATCAATGGTAAAGATATTGATGAATTCTTCGGTTTAGAAACTTTAAAAGTTATCGTTAGACAACCTTTTGCAGTTACAAATACAGCTTCTAAATATGATGTTATTTGTACAGTTAAAGGTGGAGGATTCACAGGTCAAGCTGGAGCTATTAGACATGGTATTGCTAGAGCTTTAAATGAAGCAAACCAAGAATATAGACCTGCTTTAAAATCAAATGGATTCTTAACAAGAGATCCACGTATGAAAGAAAGAAAAAAATACGGTCTTAAAAAAGCTAGAAAAGCTCCACAATTCAGTAAAAGATAGAAAAATTTCTTTACAAAATATGTTAAAAAACTCAGAAATTTTAAAATTTCTGAGTTTTTTGTTGCTATTTTCCTTTTTTATTTAAAACTTCTATGTATGCATTAAAAATAGCTAACTTAGTTTATTTTGATTGTTTTATTTACATCTTTAATTTAATCCCCTCTGTTTGCAAATCTTTTATTTACCATATTCCAATTCACAATATTCCAAAAAGCTTGTATATAATCTGGTCTTTTAGTTTTATACTGTAAATAATATGAATGTTCCCACATATCTAAAACTAATAATGGCTTACATCCCCATAATGTTAAATTTTGCTGTTTTTCACATTGTAATATTTCTAATTTGTTCCATTTTGGAACCCATGCCAGAATCCCCCAACCGTGATGCTTCTACAGTTTTACTTGCTTCTGTAAATTGTTCTTTAAAAATTTCATAACTTCCAAAATCTTTTATTATTTGTTTTATTAGTTCTATATCTGGTTCTGTTGGAATAGCTGGACCCATATTTTGAAAAAATAATTCATGCAAGATAGCTCCTGACCCAAAAAAGCTTAAATCTTTTTCTAGGCACTTGATATTTGAAAAATCTTTATTTTCCCTTGCTAATCTTAATTTTTCCTCTACATTATTCGTATTGTCTACATATCCTTTATATAGAATATTATAATGCAAATCTAAGGTTTCTTTGGAATAATAAGGTTCTAAAGCATTTAATGGATATGGTAAATCTATCATTTTTAACATAAAGAATACTTTCCTTGTACAATGTATTTGGGTTTTTAAAAGGTTCCCATAACCCTTGTTTCGCTCTAAGACATACATAGTTGTGAAATAAGTTTTTATTTATTCTATAAATTCTAAAGCATCATTTGAATTTATTCCCTCTATATTGTAATAGGTATCTGGTATAGTTCCTACAATCACATTTTCCATTATTAATACTTGATTTGTAATATCTCTTGTTATATCTTCAAATGGTGTTAAAATACTTACCTGGCATTTTACTTGTAAATAGATTCTATGAAGTGTTTGGTTTATTCCTTGGGCAGTAAACTCACTTCTTAAATCTGTTTCCACATTTCCAATAGATGATATTCTTATCTTTATTCCTGGTCCTCTTCCTGATAGTAAATTAATTCCTGTAAAACTTCCGAAGGGCAATTTCTATATCTTCTCTTCCTTGTTTATCTATTTCTTCTTGGATTTTTATTGCTACATCTGAGATAATTTCATTTATTGGAATTACATTTGATTTTATCATTGTTATATTTCCATTTGTATCTTTTTCTATTGTGAATAATTCGTCATAACTATGTTCTCTCATGACATTTGTAGCTTGTTCATTTGAAATCATAGTGGCAATACTTTTAGCCTTATCTTCACACAATGTTTCAAAAATTGGATTTATTGCAGATAACATTATTTTTCCAGATACAATAATCGCTGTAAGAAATACCATAATAAGTATTACTTTTCTTTTATTTTTTATATTTACAATTAATGATGGTATTTGTATTTTATTTCTTGAATAAATCTTAGGCATAATTTATCATAGAAGTTTGATTACTACTAACTCCACTTCTCTTATATCTTGGAATAAATATTTTTTGACCTGGATATATTGTATTTTCATCCTCAATTCCATTTACTCTTGCAATATCATCTACTGTACTTCCAAATGTTTTTGCTATATTCCATAATGTATCATCTTTTTTTACAATGTACATAATTATACTGTAATCTTGTTCTTCTCTTTCTCCATTTGTTTGTACTTCATCTATTGTATTTATATTTATGTTTTTATCTAGCATTGTATTTATTAACATTTGAATATTTGCTGATATTTCTCCTCCTTCTTGTATGATAAAATCTTGATTCATTATTTCTATCTCTGAATTTATATTTAGATTATCTCCATCTGTTACATTTTCTATACTATACTCAAATTCAATAGTTTCTTTTTTCATTATTATTTCAAGTTCTTCTCCTCCTAGCATAAATCTTAATTCTAATTCTCCACTATATACTATTTTATTCCCCATTACATTTTGTTTAACTATATTAGGACTGATATCAACATCAATTATATTTCTATTATTTAATTCGTCCATTCTTAGTCTTTCACTTATTTGTTTAGTCTCAGAAATTTCTCTCCTTCCTGCAATAGTTCTTACTGTTTTTTTGTTAAATTCTATGTTTTCTGATGGACTATATAGGTCTTGAATAATATTTATTATTTTTTCCTCATATGCTGTTGTTGTTACTCCTATTTCTATTTCAACATATATTGAATGTTCTTCTACTGTATTTGGTTTTACTATTATATTTCTTATTTCGTAATTTGTATCACAACTATTTCCTTCATTTACATCTTGTATATCTACAAATCCTATTATTGGTATTTTTGAAACTGTTTTGTTTATCCTATTATCTTCTGTTAAATATACAATTTTTACTTCTGCTTCTGCTTTTGTTAATACTTTATTGTAGCTAATTTTTATATCTTTATTACATATTCCTACATCTAATTTTAGTATTTCTACTAAATTATCTATATTATCAATTGAAATATTGTCTTTTGCATATATTTTAGTTTCTCCACTGCCTACTAATGAATTTACTGTTAATTCTTCTTGTAACATTTTAATTTCTTCTGTGTTTTCTAGACTGTTTACAATTGAAATTTCTTCTTTTGAAAAAATCTCGATATTTAGCTCTACTGTGGCTTTTACAGATATTTTTCTTTCATTTATTACTTTTGCTTCTATTTCTTTTATTTTTGTATTTATTTTGCTTTCCATGTCACTATTTATATTAGAAATATTTATTACTTCTGACATATCTAAACTTGTATTAATTCCTCTTGTTCTTTCATTATTGTCATCTGTCATGTACATGATGTATGTATCTATCTTTCCTTCTATTTTTATTTTTTCATCTATTATATCTTTTTTATAGATACATGCTACACCACTTGTACAAATTATGTTTATAACATCTGGTTTTGCATCTGGAACTATTACATCTCCCTCTACAAATATGATTTCTTTTTTTGTTGCAATTTTTTTATTTACACACAAATTTTCTTTTATTGTATCTACAATCATTTTTTACCTCCTTATATTTTTCTTTATTTAAATATATGAAGGTTGTTTATAATTTATCACTTTTTTATTTAAATTCTATATTGTTTTGTTGGATAAAACAATAGCAGGCTTTCTTAAACATTTTTTCTGTTCATAACATTTCAAAGCCCACGTCATTGTTCGGTGCCAAATTTCACGCTAGTAAAATTTGTGTGCAACCGTTGGAACAAAACGACTTTTATATAATAGGAAAGTATCACTCTTTCCTATTGCATAAAAAAAAGAAAACCTTTTAAAGTTTTCTTTTACATTTCTTCAGTTGTTTTTCTTTTCTTTAAATTTACAGGTGGTGGTATTAACGGACTATATGAATCTCCGTCAAATACTTCTACCTCTACTGTTCTTGTTAAAACATCTGTATAACTATATGTTACATTTCTATTATTTTCCTCATATTTTACTACAAAAATATTTGGATATGCTTTTTCTATTGTGGCTTCTTTTTCAAAGGCTTTACTTCTTCCTAAAGACCCTTTTACTATTATCTTTTGCCCTACTTTTTCTAAGATGTCAGTTTTTAGATTTGCTATGTCATTTTTACAAATCATGCTATCACCTACTCCCTTACGATAGGTTGATTATAGCATTTTTGACATAAAATGTCAAAAAAAATATTCTTTTGTGGATTCCCAGTTTTCCTTTATTTTTCAAGCTTTTCGCAGGTTTTTATCGCCAATATTACTTTTGTGTTACAATTGTGTTACAATTGCATTTCATTAGCAAATTCTATGTTTATAAATTCTTTATTATTTAGTCATTTTATACATTTTTCCATTTGCTCCTATACCATTTATCCCCTTTTTTCCGTCTCTTAAATCTCTTTCTATATCATCTATTGTTATATATTTATATTTTTCTGTTATAGCTACTTTCTCGGCTACAATTATCGGGTCCACAAAGTCAATTAAAATTCTTCCTGGTGATGATGCAAAATTTGCTCCTGCACATATTAATGCTTCAAAATAACTTTGACATGCTCCTGCAAATATTACTAATTTATTATTTGTTTCTTTGTCATACTTTCTGGCTTCTTTTACAGTTTCTATAAAATATTTTGAATTTCTATAATTATATAAATCATTATACCTAGCTGTGTTTTTTATCATCCCATCATGTCCTGTTATAACTAATATATCTGGATTATATGTTTTTAATAAATTATATACTACTCTGGGTTGTTTGTATTCTGGTATATTTTTCACGATTGCTTGTAAGCCTAATTTTTTATAATATCTATATGATTTTTCACTATATTTTCTGTCTCCATCTAAATGTAATATTTTTCCTGTTATTATATATTTATCTTTGGATTTATTTATTTGTCCTAATTTATTTACTCTCTCTTCTATTTTTTTCTGAATATGATTAAAGTCTTCGTTAACTCTTTCTTCACTTACTTTTTCTAAATCACTTACATCACTGTCAGCTTCTACTCTTTCTATTACTCCTATTAAAATGGCTATTTGACCTTTTTTTGTATTTACTATATTTTTTACTCTGAATAAGATGTCTTTATTATATGATTTTCTAGCTACAATATCACCAATTTTTATTTTCTCCATATTATTATCACCTCAAAATTTAAGCTATTATATTCTATGTCGATTTTTGTAAATTGGTGATGTTTTTTTATTTCTTGAAAAAAATTATAATTTTATCAATATTTTCTTCAAAATATTTCATATCAAAAATTCTAGTTTATCACTCCTTTTTTATAATTTCTTCTCATCTTATAATGTGTCTGTGTTTCTTCATATGCCTCAAATCCAACTTTTTGATATAAAAATCTTGCTGGATTTTCCTTAAAAACTTGTAATATTGTATTTCTATTATTATTCCTATCAATTTCAAGTTGCTTTTGTAAAATTTCTGTTCCAATTCCTTGTCCTTGATATTTTTTATCTATATAGAATAAACTTATTACACTTTCGTTATTTTCATTAATATAGTTCGTAAATACACCTATAATTTCATTATCTACTTTAATAACATTTATATCATTTCTATGTTCTTCTATAAAATTTATAAAAAATAAAAACTAAATCATAAGAGGGTGTACTAAAATAGGAACTTAAAACTGGCAACCAATTATTTCTAATTAGTTGCCTTTCATACAATTTAACTGGAACTTTCATTCCTTTCATAGCAATATTTATTATTACTCTCTATTTTTTATATAAATAAAATTAATTTAATTCTTCCATTAAATATTTTTGTAAATCTTCTTCTTTTAAACTAGCTAATTTTTCTTTTCTTTCTTCTGTATAATCTCCTTCTCCATCGCTATACATTTGTATAAATTTTATTATACCTACAGGTCCTAATTTCTCTTTTAATACTTTAAGTCCTTCTTGTCTAATTTTTTCTTGTCTTAAATCATCAAATGGTCTATCATAACAGCAATTATCTAAGTATACATTTATCATATTTCAACCTCCATTTTTATTATACAACATTTTACCAAATTTATCTATATTTCTGAATAATTATTTTTATTCTTTTTTAACCTCATTATAACACTCTTATAATTGTATAAAAGCTATATGAAACTTCTTAGTTTTGTAACACAAAATGGAAATCAAAAAATAAAAGTTATATACTTTTATTTTTTGTTCATATGACTATATTTCAATTTCGTTGCCATCCCTCCTCTTATATGTCGCTCTGCTTTGTTTTCATCTAAAATTTTTCTTACTTCATGTGCTAGACTTGGATTTATCTTTTTTAGCCTTTCAGATACATCTTTGTGTACCGTTGTTACTTTTCGTAACGGTAGAATTTATATCATCAAAATTCGTAATTACTGTAGGTTGACTTCCAATTT
>CALXJV010000066.1 GCA_944388715.1 uncultured Clostridia bacterium | reverse complement strand
TCTGTTCTATTTTCGTCAACATCTATTACAAATTGATTATCACAATATGGACAAATAATTTCAAAATCAAAACCTTCTTCTGAATATATATCTTTTTCAATATTGTCAATAATTTGTTGCATATTTGCTACTTTATTTTCTATTTCTTTTTGTTTTTCTTCTAATTCAATCATTCTTTCTTCTTTATAATCAAGAATCATGTCAATTTGGTCAATTACTTTATCAACAAACATTGCAAATCTTACTTTTATATATTCAATTTGTTTTTCATCTTTTATTTCTTTTTCAATATCTTGTATAAATTTATCATATTCGTCTTTTAGTTTAATCATCAAAGTTTCACCTTTCTTATATTCTTTCCATATATTCGCCTGTTCTTGTGTCTATTCTTAAAACGTCTCCGATATTAACGAATAATGGTACTTGGATTTCTAAACCTGTTTCTAATTTTGCTGGTTTTCCTGATGTTGTTGTAGTGTTTCCACTAAATCCAGGTTCTGTATATGTAACTTCTAATTCAACAAATATTGGTGGTTCTACTGCAAATACATTTCCTTTGTATGAAAGTATTGTTACTTCCATATTTTCTTTTAAATATTTTAAACAATCACCAATTTGTTCTTCATTTAATGGGATTTGATCATATGTTTCATTATCCATGAAATAATATAATCCTCCATCATTATACAAATATTGCATTGCTTTTTTCTCTATTTGAGCAGCTGGGAATTTATCTCCTGGGTTAAATGTTTTTTCTAGTGTTGCTCCTGTTATTACATTTTTTAATTTTGTTCTTACAAATGCTGAGCCCTTTCCTGGTTTTACATGTTGAAATTCTACTATTCTATATACATTTCCATCCATTTCAAATGTTGTTCCATTTCTAAAATCTCCTGCTGAATATACTGATGCCATAATTATTTCTCCTTTCATTTTTCAAATATTATTAAAAACTTCCTATATTTTACTACATTTTTTAGTAAAAATCAAGCTATTTGCTGATTTTAAGCTATTTTCAGTTTTATTTCTTTAATGTTACAGACCTTGTAATATTCTGTGGATAACTATTTTTTATTTTTCTAATTTAAACAGTAACTTTTAGTTTATTTTATAGAATGTATATATATTAAGAATGTGATTTGAATTCTTGTAGAGTTTTTATCTAAAACACAAATATAGAGAAACTCGTTCCATTTAGATTCAGAGACTCTAATATACATATTAATTCAGAAAACACTGAAATCCTTATAATTATATTATAATATAATTCTTCTCAGAATTAGTTAATTTTATACTACCAAATTTTGTTATTTGAATTGTATCTTCTATTCTCACACCAAATTTTCCTGGAATATATATACCTGGTTCATTTGTGACTACCATATTTTCTTTTAATAAAGTATCTGATTTATAATTGATAAATGGTGTTTCATGAATTTCCATTCCTACTCCATGACCTAAAGCATGAACTAAATCATATCCATTTAATTTAAAATCATTTTCAACCATCTTGGTTAGTTGTCTTGTACTTACTCCATCTTTGAATTCCTCTATTGTTTGTTCCTGATTTTTTAGAACTAAATCATAAATAGGTTTTACATATTCAGGTACTTCTCCTACAAAAAATGTTCTTGTCATATCTGAACAATATCCATTTACTTTACATCCCATATCAATTGTTATTATATCAATATCTTGTATTTTTCTATCTGTTGGAACTGCATGTGGTTTTGAAGAATTTTCGCCTGACGCAACTATAGTTTCAAATGATGTACCTTCTGCATTTTGTTTATAATATTTTTCTATTTCATCTGCAATTTGTTTTTCTGTCATTCCTGGCTTAATATATTTTAATATATATGAGAAACAGTTATCTGTAATCTCACATGCTTTTCTTATATTACTTATTTCTTCTTCATCTTTTATCATTCTTTGTTTTTCTATTATATGTTCTGTTTCTACTAAACTATTTATTTTGTATTTCCTAATATATTCTTTGTATTTAGCATATGTTACATAGTTTTCTTCAAATCCTACATTTTCACAAAACATAAAGAAATTTTCATAGTCTTCTTTTGAAACATCATTCATATCATATACTATAATTTCATCAAATAGTGTTAATATGCTGTGTACATGTTCTATATATCTTGCATCTGTTATATAAATATTTTCTTTTCTTGTTAATAATAATATTCCTTCTGCATCTATATTTGTTAAGTATTTTATATTAACTGGATTAGATATTATTAATCCTTGTAAATCTAGGCTACTCATTTTATTTCTTAACCATTGCAACTTAGAATTCATTTTTTCTCCCCCTATTACTATTTGTACATTCCTAATGTGAATATTTTCATTAATACTAATTTTATTGTTTCAAATGGTATATACATGCTTATAAATGTAGCAATTACAATAAATGGTCCAAATGGTATATATTCATCTGTTTTCTTTATTTTTGTTATTAATAATCCTACACTAAGTACGGCTCCTATCAAAAATGATACTAATGTTATGACAATTATGTTTGACAATCCAAAATATAATCCTAATGCTCCCATTAGTTTTACATCACCAAATCCCATTGCCTCTTTTCCATAAAATAGTCCTCCAGCCAGTGTTATTAATAAAAAGATTCCTGCTCCTGCTAACATCCCTAATAACATGTTTAATGTGATTGCTACATCTGATAGTCCATATAAAAATGCAAATATTAATCCTGTTTCAAATATTGTTAAATTTAGTCTATTGGGTATTATTTGTAGTTTATAATCTATTATAAATGCTGATAATAACAATGGTGTTAAAATTATGTATTTTATTAAATCTAAATTTGCAATTATTGTGTCATTTATTCCTAGTGTATATACTAAAGAAACATATATTGCTGATGTTAATAACATTAGTATATAGTTTGGCTTAAAATTTCTTTTATATTCTTTAAAAATATCTAATGATAAAAATTTTTTGTATTCAGGTAACCTTTTATTTGCCCAGTCTACTAACTGCCCTACAATTAATCCTAAAATTGCAACTGCTAAGTAATAACCTATATGTACATCATTATAATACATTATCTTCTCCTTTTTGTTTATCTATTTTCTTTATATTTTAATTTATTATGTATAATCAAAATATATTAATATTACTATTTTGAGTTATTTTACTTTTTATCTTTTTTTCAATTGGTCTTTTCCACATTGTATACCAAAAATCCTTCTCATTTATGGGGTCAACTAAAATTGTGTACATATTACATCTATGTCCCCCAATAATATCTGTAAATATTTGGTCACCTACAATGGCTATATTTTCACTTTTTTCTCCTAATTCTTTTTGTGCTTTTTTAAATCCTTTTTTTAATGGTTTCATAGCAAAATATTGGTATTTTATATCTATCTTTTCTACAATATTTTTGATTTTTTCTTTGTCATTTGTATTAGATAAAATATATAACTTTACCCCTTGACCTTTTAAATCTTTTGCCCATTTTATCACACTTTCTGTCATTTTTTTACTATAATCAACAAGTGTGTTATCTACATCCAATAATAATGCTTTTATTTTATTTTTATTTAAAAATTCTATATTTATATCTTCTACTTTTTTAAAATATGCATCTGGATATATTTTCATTTTTATTTTTAATTCTCCCTTTATATTTTATTTTTTCATTTGGTTCTATCTATTCTATAAATTTATCTATATATTATCAATTCATCGTTTTTTTGTCAAGAATACCTCACTGGGCAGAACCCAATTGCATCTGCACTTACTAATTTAAATTCTATATCAAAATAAATTCCTTCTACTGCTTCTTTTATTGCTGTACCATGTAAATGTCCATAATAGCATTTTTTTATATTATATTTTTTTAAAGTCTGTATAAAGTCATTTATTTCATTGTTTTCTACATTTTGCTTTATTATTGGAGGATAATGTGTAAAAGCTATTATTTCTTTGTCAGCACCATAATTCTCAATTCCACTTTTTATTGATAATTCTAATCTTGATACTTCCCTATTTATCATTTTTTTACTTTCTGCATCTTCTCCAAATGACCATCCTCTTGTTCCTACTATTATTTTATTTTCATGTTCATATGAATTATTATATATAAAGTCAATATTTTCAAAATTATTTTCTTTTATATAATTTCTCATACTGCTTACTGTAGACCACCAGTAGTCATGGTTTCCTTTTAATAGTAATTTTTTTCCTGGTAATTTATTTAAATATTCAAAATCTTTGTATGTGTCTTTTAAATACATTGACCATGAAAAATCACCTGGTAATACTACTAGGTCATCTTTCTTTACTAATTTTATCCAATTTTCTCTTACTTTTTCTTCATATCCTTCCCAATTTTCTCCAAAAATACTCATTGGTTTATTTTCATTAAATGATAAATGAAGGTCTCCTATTGTATATATTGACATTTATTTCTCCATTCTATAATATTTATTGATTTAATAAATTTTGTCTTTGCTGTTTCATTTCCTCTGTTAACTTTTTCCCACAAAATTCGCATCTATCAGTTTCTTCTGCACATTGTTTACATATATCTGCATGTGTTGAAGCATCTTCAAATTC
Source organism: uncultured Clostridia bacterium (assembly GCA_944388715.1). Classification (GTDB taxonomy): domain Bacteria; phylum Bacillota; class Clostridia; order TANB77; family CAG-508; genus CAG-269. The sequence goes on along the minus strand of CALXJV010000066.1, from coordinate 4,422 downwards.
TGCTCCACAGATTTCACATGTATGTTTTGCTATGTCCATTGTTGAGATATGTAATATTGAATTACAATTTTCATCTCCAAAAATCGCAGATGCTTTTATACTTTTTGCATATATTTGATTATATATAATTCCTGCTATTACTAATAAAATTATTACTATTAAAAATATTGTTAATACTTTTATGAAATTACCCTTTTTTGTACTTTTTTCTTCTTTTATCTTTTTTGTATCCATATTATCTTTTTCCTTTTCTATAATTTTAAATTTGGTATTGCATTTAAGTCTAGTTCATTTCTTTTTCCATTAATATAGTTATAATATCCTGCTCCTGCAATCATTGCTCCATTATCTGTACATAACTTTAAATCTGGCATATATATTTTCATACCTTCATTCTCTAATTCTAAAAATGATTTTCTTATATAGCTATTAGCTGAAACGCCTCCTGCTAATGCAATTGTTTTTATTCCTGTTAACTTTATTGCTTTTTTTACATTTTCTATTAGGATTTCTGTAACTATTTTTTCAAAACTTGCACACAAATCTGCTTTATTTATCTCTGGATTTTTATGGTGCAAATTAATTACAGCAGTTTTTATTCCACTAAAACTAAAGTCCATATTTTCAAAATGTGTTTTTGGCAATTCTATTGTTGGATTGCCTTCTTGTGCTAATTTATCAACTTTAGGTCCTCCTGGATATCCGCAAATCTACTACTCTTGCAACTTTATCAAATGCTTCTCCTATTGCATCATCTCTAGTTTTGCCTAATACTTCAAACTCTGTATAATCTTTAACATTTATTATTTGTGTATTTCCTCCTGACATCATTACACATATAAATGGGGGTTCTAGTTCTTTATATGTTATATAGTTTGAAGCTATATGTCCTTGTATATGATTTACTCCAACTAATGGCTTGTCCATTGCAAAACTTAAGGCTTTTGCATATGATAGACCTACTAATAATGCACCAACTAGTCCTGGTCCATATGTTGGTGTTATTGCCGTAATTTCTTTTAATGTGATGTTTGCCTCTTCTAATGCTTTTTTTGTAACTCTTGAAATTGCCTCAATGTGATTTCTTGAGGCAATTTCTGGTACTACTCCCCCATATTTTTCATGGATTGGAATTTGTGTATCTATAATGTTTGATAATATTTCTCTTCCATTTTTTACTATTGCTACTGATGTTTCATCACAACTTGATTCAATTCCTAATGTGTAAATATCCTTCATTTTTCTTCCTTTCTAATGTCCAATTGGGGACGTTTCTGTTTTGGACATTTTTTAACAACTTTCTTTTGAGTTGTGAAATTGAAAAGTTGCATAGTGTTTCCTATACAATAAAAAAACTAACTAAGACATGTCCCTTTTGGACAAAAAATGTCCAATTTGACACGTCCCCAAAGTCCTAAAGTCCCCAAATTGCTGACCCTAAATTAAGTATCCAACTTCCAACCACTTGTATTCCTGGTGATATTATATAAGAAGCTAAACCTGTTAGCCAAATTGCAATAAATACTATATAGAATATACCTTCATTATTTCTAAACCAATTTTTGGCATTATATGGTAAAAATGGCATTATTACTTTTGAACCATCTAATGGGGGTAATGGTATTAAATTGAATAATCCTAAACCAACATTTATGCTTATTGCTGACATTATCATTTTCATTATGATGTCACCTAATGTTGTTGCCATAAAAGATAACCCAGCAAATTTGAATATTCCAAAATATATAATAGAAAATACTATTGCTAACAAGAAGTTCATTATAGGTCCTGCTATTGATACTATTGCTTCTCCTTTTTCCATTGATATTTTTCTTGTATAGTTACTGGGGTTTACATGGACTGGTTTTCCCCAACCAAATCCTGCAAATAACAATAACACTGTTCCTATTGGGTCTAAATGGTCAAATGGATTTAAGCTAAGCCTTCCTTCTCTTCTTGCTGTGTCATCTCCTAATCTGTCTGCTACAAAAGCATGTGCAAATTCATGGAATGTTATTGCTACTAATACTCCTGGAACACTAATTAGTAGTGATTCTAACATCCCTGGATTTGCTAAATATTGTACTATCATTGCTATAACCATGATAGCTAATATTATATAAATTGCTCTTTTGTCAAATGAAAAATTAAACATAAAAATTTCTTTCCTTTCTGAGGCTTATATAAGTTTGAAAGTATTTCTTTCAAACCTACCTCCCATTTTTGCCAACACCCCTTTATTTAAAATCAATTTGTCATTTCATAGCTAGATATTACTCCTATTTTTGAATAGATTGAATTATCAAAATTATATATAAGTCCACTTGTATTATACTTGTTTTTCATAAATTCAAATTTTTCTCCGTCATAAAAATAGCAATATTTGTAAACTCCTGTAATATAGTTTGGTGGGCTTTCCATACACATTATCATATTTTCTTTATATATAACTGGTTCCCTTGAACTCTTATATTCTATTATCTTATTGAATTCTTTGTCTAATATCTCATATTCACCTGTTGCTATTTGCTCTTCTATACTTGCATCTATATCTTTTTCATATGAGACATAAAAGTTTTTATATATCGATAATGATTCATATTCTGCTAATAATTCGTTTGTCTGTTTATCAAAAACTAGTGATTCTTTTGTGTCTGTATTTATTATTATAATATATTTTTCTGTTATTTCTTGTACCAAATATTTATTATTTATATTATTTTTCTCTCCATCCAAAGTAAAGTAGCCTGATTCTTCAATATCATAATATGGAATTTCTCCACTTTCATATACTAAAATATTTTCTTTCAATTCATTATTTATGTCATAATATGCTTGATAAATTAAATTATTGCATTCTAATTGCTTTTTAGTATTATCATTTGGATTTATTAAATAATATTCTTTTTCATATGGATAAAATTCTTGTATTAAATCATATATATCCATGGTCTGTTGACTATTTGAACTATGAGCACTCAATATACTTGAACTTTTTAAAAAACTTTTTTCTAATTTTTCATCTTCTTCTATTTTACTTTTATTTATTACTACTTGTAATATATTTTCTGAAAATTCTTTGTTTTGAAAATATTTATATTCTATGTCTTCACTTTCACTATCTTCATATTGGCTCATATCTTCATTATATTTATTTAATACATTTTCGTTTTCTTTATATTCTTCAAAACCTAAATATGTGTCATCTTCACTTATTTCAAAAACCTCATTTTCTACGATATATGACCAGAAAAAGCTAAATATATAATCTGCATTCCATTTTTTATCTACTAACTCTCCCAACATGTCATTACATAGTTCAAATAATTTTTCTCCTTTTGAATTTATTATATATATCTTATTTCCTTTTTTAGCACATCTTACTGTAATTGTTTTATCTTGAATTTTTAATTGTTCTGTATATGTTGAAATTTCATCATAATCATTTTCTGAAACTTTATTTCCATTTTCATCTATAAATATATATTTGTTACCTTTTTTGAATACATATGTTCCTAGTTCTTCATCTTGTTCTATTTTACTTAACGCTTGTCCTAAATTATTTATATTTATCATATTCTTAATTATTGGTACTACTAGTGCATATGCATTTATGATTAATATTAATATAAATGATATTAATACTATTTTGCTTTTTTTCTTTTGTTCTAACTTTCTGTTTATTACTATATTAAATATTGATAACCCTATGGTTATTACACCTGCAAATAAGAACATGTAAAAAGAACTTTCAACCATTGAAATTGCCATTCCACTTATCATTATGATTCCTGTTATTAATTGTAATATTCCTATTTTTTTGTTCTTTTTTACAAAATTTATTATTGCAATTATTATGTTTAACCCACCTATTACATAATACATAATTAAGATTATATTTAATGTCTGTTCATATATTATAAAATCTTGTATCAATGTTGATATTAATATAAATACAACACTTATTATATTTAAAATATTGATATATTTATTTATACTTTTCATATTTTCCCCTTTTTATCTTATACTTATGGTAAGATTTTTATCATAAGTTATAAATTAAAAATTTTTAATCTTTGCCCTTGAAAGGTTTCATCGTTGGAAATAGTAATGCATCTCTTATTGAACTACAATTTGTTAATAACATTACAAAACGATCTACACCTATTCCAAGTCCTCCTGTTGGTGGCAATCCTATCTCTAATGCTTGGATATAGTCTTCATCCATCATTCCTGCTTCTTCGTCTCCTGCTTCTCTTGCTTCTACTTGTTTTTTAAATCTTTCATATTGATCTATTGGGTCATTTAATTCTGAAAATGCATTTCCATATTCTCTTCCACCTATAAATACTTCAAATCTTTCTGTCATTCTTTTGTCATTTGGACATTTTTTAGCAAGTGGTGATATTTCTACTGGATAAT
>CALXJV010000065.1 GCA_944388715.1 uncultured Clostridia bacterium | reverse complement strand
AAAATATATGTAATAATAGATGAATATGACCATTTTGCAAATGAATTATTAGGATTTAATACAAATCAATTTAAAAACTTAGTATCAAAAAATGGAAAAGTAAGGAAATGGTATGAAATACTAAAAGAAGGAACAGAGAGTGTAGTAGATAGAATATTTATAACAGGAGTTGCTCCGATAACATTAGATAGCTTAACATCAGGATTTAATATAAGTTCTGATAAAACACAAAATGGATTTTTTAACGAAATGATAGGATTTACACAAGAAGAGCTAATAAAATTAATGGAAGATTTTGATATAGAAGGACAAGAGCAAGATAGATTACTTCCAATAATGAAAGATAACTATGATGGATATAAATTTTCACTAGATGGAAAAGAAAATGTATATAACTCAAATATGTGTTTATTCTTTTTTAATGCATATTTAGAAAATAGGAAAATACCAAGAAATTTAATGGATATGAATATTGCAAGTGATTATAGTAAATTAAGCAATATGTTGAATTTATGTCGAGGAGAAGAAAAAACAAATATAATAGAAAAAACGATAGTAGGAGAAGGAATAATAACAAAGATAACACAACAATTTAATCCAGCAATAGAATTTACTGAACAAGAATTAATATCAATGTTATTTTACCTAGGGTATCTAACAATAGTAGCGGAAAAGGCGGATTATCCAGTACTAAAAGTACCTAATAAAGCAATGAAAGAGATATATTCAGATTATTTTTTAAAAACACTAGATACAAGTATTCATAATTTAAATGAGTTGTATTCTAGTATAGCATTAGAAATAAGATTAGAAGGCAAAATAAATAAATTAATAGAACTAGCACAAAAATATTTGTCGAATTTATCAAATAGAGATTATATAAAATTCGATGAAAAATATATAAAATTCTTATTATATTGTATATTGATGAATTTAGATAATTTTATGGTGAAATCAGAGATGGAGTTCAATAAAAGATATCCAGATTTATTAATTCTTCCAATAGATTTTTCAAAAGGATATAAAAGCATAATGATAGAATTAAAATATTTGAAAAAAGATGAAGAAAATAAACTAGAAGAAAAACAAAAAGAAGCCAAAAAACAGATTCAAGAATATATGCAATTAGATGATACAAAAAAAATACCAGATTTAAAATGCTATACGATTGTAGCAGTAAATGATAGGCTACATGTAGAAGAAGTAGAAATAAGATAATTTTTTGCATATAAATAGCATAAGCAAAGATAAAAATAATAGGAGAAAATATGGTAGCAGAAGTTATTATCAATAGAGGAGCAAAAAAATTAAATAGGACATTTGACTATAACATACCCAAAGAGTTAGAAGAACTAATACTAGTAGGAAGCAAAGTATTAGTTCCTTTTGGCAGGGGAGAAAAACTTGCTGAAGCATTTGTTGTAGGAATCAAAGAAAAATCAAAATATGAAGTAAAAGACATAGCAAAACTAGAAGAAAACCTAACAGACAAACAGATAGAACTAGCCAAATGGATGGCAAAAAGATACTTTTGCAATGTATCTGATTGTATAAAATTAATGTTAACACCAGGAACCAGAAATAAAAACAAAGAAAAAAGAATACAAGATAAAACAATTAATTGTGTATATTTAAAAAAAGAAATTGAAGAAATAGAATTTGAAATAGAAACAGGAAAGATAAAATCTGAAAAACATAAAAAAATATTAAGTTTTATAAAAGATAATGAAGGAGCAACAGTTTCAGAAATAGAAATGTTTACAGATTGTTCAAGAGCTATTGTAAATACCTTGGTAAAAAATGGGTATTTAGAATATGTTGAAAAAAAGATAGAAAGAAATCCACTATTGGGGAGAAATTGTGAAAAAACTAGCAAATTAAATTTAACAGAGGAGCAAGAAAAAGCATTTAAAAGAGTGGAAAATTCAATAGATAATGAACAATACAATCAATTTCTATTATATGGAGTAACAGGTTCAGGAAAAACAGAAGTATATCTGCAATTAATAGAAAAAGTATTAAACAAAGGAAAAAATGCCATTGTTTTAGTTCCAGAAATATCATTAACACCACAAATGTTAGACAGATTCATTTCTAGATTTGGAAAAGAAGAAATTGCAATATTACATAGTAAATTATCAATAGGGGAAAGACATGATGAATGGGAAAGGATAAGAGAAAAAAAGGCAAGAATAGTAATAGGTGCAAGGTCTGCAATATTTGCACCACTTGAAAATATAGGAATTATTATTATTGATGAAGAACATGATAGTTCATATAAATCAGAAACAAATCCAAGGTATAATGCAAAAGAAATTGCAAAAATCTTGGCAAAAGAAAATAAAGCACCAGTAGTATTAGGAAGTGCAACACCAGACATTACTACTTTCTATAAAACACAAATAATAGAACAAGATGCAAAAAAAGAGAATAGCAAAATACAAAATTATGATAATAGTTTAAAAGAAATAGACAATAGATTAGGAACTTTAGAAGATAATGACAAAAAAAGCTTAGAAAGTGAAAAAAATACAAAAATACAATTATTAGAATTAACCAAAAGAGCAAATAACTCAGCACTTCCCAAAGTAGAAATAATAGATTTAAAACAAGAATTAGCAAATGGAAATAGGTCAATGCTAAGTATGGAATTATATAATAGCATTGAAGAAAACCTAAAACAAAAAAGACAAACAATACTATTTTTAAACAGAAGAGGATATTCAACATTTATTATGTGCAGAAATTGTGGTTATACAGTAAAATGCCCTAACTGTAATATTAGTATGACATATCATAGTTATGAAAGAAAACTAAAATGTCATTATTGTGGACATGAAGAAAAAGTAGTAACAGTTTGTCCAGAATGTCATAGTGATAAAATAAGATATTTTGGAACAGGGACACAAAAACTAGAACAAGAAATCAATAAACAATTTCCAAATGCCTCAACAATTAGAATGGATATTGATACAGTAACAAAAAAGAACTCACATGAAGAGATATTAAATAAGTTTAAAAATGAAAATATAGACATATTAATTGGAACACAAATGGTAGTAAAAGGACATCACTTTCCAAATGTAACATTAGTAGGAGTTATTGCAGCAGACAGTTCACTTAATATAGATGACTATAGAGCAAATGAGAGAACATTTCAAATATTAACACAAGTAGCAGGAAGAGCAGGAAGAGAAAACTTACCAGGAAAAGTTGTAATACAAACATATAATCCAGATAACTTTAGTATTATATGTGCACAAAAACAAAATTATAATACTTTTTATGAAACAGAAATAGTACTTAGAAAACAGTTGAAATATCCGCCATTTTGCGATATAATATTAATTGGATTTAATAGTTATAGTGAAACAGAAATAAAAAATGTATCAAATAAAGTATATAATTATTTAGAACAAAAATTAAGTAAAGAAGAATTTAGGATATTTAAACCAATGCCATGTCCAATAGATAAAATTCAAAATAGATATAGATGGAGAATTATAATAAAAGGAATAATGACAAAAAGAGCAAATGAAATCCTAAATGAATGTTTAAAAGAGATATATCAAGAAAATATAAAAGATACAAGAATATCAATAGATGTAAATCCAAATAATATGAGTTGATGATGATTTGGGGACGGAGAAAAAATCACCATTTAAGTAAAATAAGATTATACATATTATTCAGGTTAACTATGTTCGTAAAATATAAAAGTAAACAATAAATGGAAAGGGTGGAAATATAATGGCAATTAGAAATTTAAGATATCAAGGGGACGAAATATTAAAGAAAAAGTCAAGAGAAGTTCCAGAAGAAGATATTTCAACTGAAAAAATACAAACACTTATTGATGATATGATAGAAACAATGCACAAGTATAATGGAGTGGGACTTGCAGGAGTTCAAGTAGGTGTATTGAAAAGAATAGTAGTAATAGATTTATATGATGATAAAGGACCAATAGTCTTAATAAATCCTATTATTATAAAAACAAAAGGAGAGCAAGAAGTAGAAGAAGGATGCTTGAGTTTTCCTAATGAATTTGCAAAGGTAGTAAGACCAGCAGAAGTGGTAGCTGAATATACAGACAGAAATGGTAAAAGAATGAGAGTAAAAGCAAAAGAATTATTAGCACAAGCAATATCACATGAACTTGACCATTTAGAGGGAGAACTATTTATAGATAAAATTATACCAGGAACATTGGAATATATCGAACCAGAGAAATAAAACCTACAAATCGGGCCAGGTCATAAATTGTATGCAAAATGTCGAATATTGTCAAAAACAACTACCTTTATATAAGGAAAGAAAGGAAGAATTTATGAAAATTGTATTTATGGGAACACCAGATTTTGCAGAAGAAAGCTTAAAAGCAATCTACAAAGCAGGTTATGAAATTTTAGGTGTGGTAACAAATCCAGACAGACCAAAAGGAAGAGGAATGAAAATGATTCCAAGTCCTGTAAAAGAATTTGCACTTGAAAAAAATCTAGAAATATATCAACCAGAAAAAATAAAGAATAATGAAGAGTTTATAAATGAACTAAAAAACTTAAAACCAGATATTATTTGTGTAGTAGCATATGGAAAGATATTACCAAAAGAAATATTAGATATTCCACAATATGGTTGTATTAATGTACATGCTTCGTTATTGCCACAATATAGAGGTTCAGCACCTATACAATGGGCAGTTTTAAATGGTGACCAAATAACAGGTGTTACAACAATGTATATGGATATTGGTATGGATACTGGTGACATGATTTTAAAACAAGAGGTAGAAATTGGAGAAGATGAAACAACAGGAGAATTATGGGATAGATTGAAAGTTATTGGCGGAAAGCTTTTAGTAGAAACATTAAAGCAAATAGAAGATGGGACAGCTCCTAGAGAAAAGCAAGGCGATAATTATACAGTAGCTCCAATGTTATCAAAAGATATGGCTAAAATAGAATGGAGTAATAAATCTGCAAAAGAAATAAAAAATCTTGTAAGAGGTTTAAATCCTATAATGGGTGCATATACATTTTTGAATGGCAAAAAAGTGAAATTCTGGAAAGTTGATGTAGCCAAAAGTGATGAAATAGTTGTAGAAAATATGAGTTTTCTAAAGAATGGAACTGTTATTTCTTCAAATCCTAAAGATGGAATATATATAAAATGTAAAGAAGGAATATTGAAAGTTATAGAAATACAAGGAGAAAATGCAAGAAGGATGACTATACAAGAATATTTGAGAGGAAATCCAATAGAAGAATTTGAAGTATTTGAGTAATATAAGAAAATATTGGAAAAATGGTTGTAAAATTCACAAAAAATTGATATACTTATATAGATTTAAGTATATCTTTTTTTATTAAATAGGAAAAATTGCGTAGCAATTTTTCACGTCGACAAATCTTTACGCTTCTTCAAGAACATATATATATATAGTAAAGTTAGAAAAGTAGAAAAAAGTTCTCTCAAAGCGAGATTTGTCAGTAAAAAAAGAGAGAAGGAGGAAATAATATGGAAGAAGAAAACAAGAATGTAGAAAATGGGGAAGTTGTAGAATTAGATGAAGAAATAAAAACAGAAAATGAAGGGATACAAATATCAAATGATGTTGTTGCAGTTATAGCAGGTGTAGCAGTATCAGAAGTACAAGGTGTATCAGGAATGTCTGGAGGGTTTGCTGGAGGAATTACAGAAGTGTTAAGCGGAAAGAAAAATCTAGCAAAAGGAATTAAAGTAGAAATAAATGAAGAAACAGCAAAAATAGATGTAAACATCATTGTAGAGTACGGTTCAAGAATACCTGATGTAGCATTTGAAATACAAAATAGAGTAAAAAAATCAGTAGAAAATATGACAGGATTAAAGGTAGAAGAAGTTAATGTACATGTACAAGGTGTAAATACAGATGCTGTTATGAACGAAAAAGAAAATGATAAAGAAGAAAATGAAGACAATGAGAGCGAGAGTAATTAAAAATATATAAAAGTTATAAGATAACAAATAAAATACATTAGTTTTGAAAATAATAAAAGTGTCAATAAATAAAAGAAAAGATGGAAAAGGAGAAGATAGATATGAAAATTCTAGAAAAAATCACATTAATTATATATTCTTATGTAATGTTAATATTATCAGTTATATTATGTTTGTTAGTATTTAATTGGCTAGATGTAGAACTAGTAGGAGAAATTATAAGCGGAGCACTTGCAAGTGATGTGTGGAGTAAAGTAATATTAGGAGTAAGTGTTGTATTTATATTACTTTCAATAAAATGTATATTTTTTGATTCAACTTCAAAAGAACAAATTAAGGAAAGACAAGGAGTTTTATTAGAAAACGAAAGTGGAAAACTTATGATTTCTAAAGAAACAATAGAAAACCTAGTTAATTCAGTAGCAAAAGGATTTGAAAGTACAGAAGATGTAACAACTAGAGTAGAATTAGACAAAGACAATAATGTAAATGTATATGCTAATCTTGTAGTAAGTTCAGAAGCAGTAATAAAAGATTTATCTGCAAAACTTCAAACAAGTATAAAAGATAAAATAAAGAAAGCTACAGATTTAGACGTAAATGAAGTAAATATAACTGTAAAAAAGGTTGCTGAAAAACAACAAGAAGAATAAAAGGCGATACTCAGTTTGAAGTAAGAAAGGTTGTGGAAAGCATGAACAATTTTAAAGATTTTTGGAATCAATATAAAGGAGCTATAATAGGAGTAATAATTGCTATATTAATTTTAATTACACGTTTAGACCAATTAATTTTAGCAATAGTAGTACTATTTTTAGGAGCTTTTATAGGAAACTATGTACAAAGAAACAAAGAAGATGTAAAAACAAAATTAAAAAAATTCATAGATAAAATGTAATAAAAGAATTATTAAGGGGAAGGAATAAAAATAATATGAATAGGACAGCAATCAGGGAAAAAGCTTTTAAGTTGATATATAGTTTAGAAATACAAAAATATAATAGCTTGCAAGAGCAAATAGACTTATATTTTGAAAGCGAAAATATAGTAGATTTAGAAGCTAAAGAATATATACAGGATGCAGTTTTAGGAATTGAAGACAATAAAAAAGAAATAGTAGAATTAATAGAAAAAAATCTAAAATCAGAATGGAAAATAGAAAGAATTTCTAAGATTGATTTGGCAATATTAAAACTTGCCATTTATGAAATAAAATATAAAGATATACCATTTAAAGTTGTAATAAATGAAGCAGTAGAACTAGCTAAAAAATATGGAGAAGATACATCTAAAAATTTTGTGAATGGCATATTAGCAAGTGTAGTAAATTAATAGAGGACAGAGAGATGAATTATAGGAATTTGTATTCCTATAATTTATACAATTATATGAGGAGTGTATATATGAAATATGCAGATATGGCAGTAAGTGTAACTGATTTAAATAGATATATAAAAAATAAAATAGCAGATGATGAATATTTAAATAACATTTTAGTAAAAGGAGAAATATCAAATTTTAAACATCATTATACAGGACATATGTATTTTACATTAAAAGATGAAAATTCTTTAATAAAATGTATAATGTTTAAATCATATGCACAAAAATTAAATTTTGAACCAAAAGATGGTATGAAAGTATATATTTTAGGTTCAGTTTCTGTTTTTGAAAGAGATGGAGTATATCAAATTTATGCTAAAGTAATGGAAGAAGACGGATTAGGAGATTTATATACAAGATATCAAAGATTAAAAAAAGAACTAGAAGAAAAAGGATTATTTGATGAAAGACATAAAAAGAAAATACCAATGATGCCAAAAGTAATAGGTGTACTAACTTCACAAACAGGCTCAGTAATAAGAGACATAATAAATGTATCAACAAGAAGAAATCCAAATGTGTATATAAGGTTATTACCAGTACCTGTTCAGGGAGAAGGAGCAGGAGAAAAAATTGCAAAAGGTATAGAATACATGAATAAAAATGAATTAGCAGATGTGTTGATATTAGCAAGAGGAGGAGGTTCATTAGAAGATTTATGGCCATTTAATGAGGAAATAGTAGCAAATAGTATATATAATTCTAAAATACCAATAATTTCTGCCGTAGGACATGAAACAGATTTCTCAATTTCAGATTTTGTGGCAGACTTAAGAGCACCAACACCATCAGCAGCTGCTGAACTTGCGGTACCAGATGTTTATGAAGTAAAGCAAAAAATAAATACATATCAAAATAGATTAAAAATGTCTTTAACAAAAAAATTAGAAATTATGAAATTAAGATATGAGAAATGTATGTCTAGTTCAGTATTTAAAGACCCAACAAGAAAAATAAATGAAAACTATATAAAAATAGATACATATGTAAAACAGTTAGAAAATTTAATAAATAAGGTAAAAGAGAAAAATAAGAATAAATATATAGAATTAGTATCTAAACTTGATACACTAAGTCCATTAAAAACTTTGACAAGAGGATATTCAATAGTTGAAAAAGATGGAAAATCAATAAAAAGTGTATTAGAGTTACAAAAAGATGACGAAATTTCCATAAGATTAAATGACGGAAAAAAACAAGCAAAAATAATATAAATTCTTCAAGTCTTAATTTAGTGGAAATATATTAGTAATGGTAATAAATTTAAAAATATACTCAAAATGAAGTTGGAGGAGAACAAAATAATGGGAATAAAAGAAAAGATACTAATGATAATTACTATAATATTGTTAGTAATTATGATAGTAATGGCTTGTTATAATTTATATAATAAGCAAAATGACAGCAACAAAGATAGTAATATAATAAATGAAATAGATTTAAATGAAACAACTAAAACAAATATAGAAGAAGTAGAAAATGAAACTGTTACAGAAAATGTTACAAATAATAATACAACACCAACAATACAACCTAATGTTACAGAAAATGAAATCAATAGTGATTATGTAGGAACAGAAGAACAAGAAACAACAAATAATGTGCAGACAGAAGAAAAAAAGGTTATAGAACTTGTAAAAAATGAGTATGGAACAGATCAAGGAGTGTCATTTAATATTGCAAATAAAGATGGAAATATCTATCATGTTTCAGTAAATGATACAAATACAACAGCAGTAATAGCATGGTATAGTGTAGACATATCTACAAATACAGTAACACAACAATAAAACAATTTTATGTTGCAATTCATAGCCTAATACTTTTAACAAGAATGTATATATATTAATATTTCATAAATTTCTCGGCTCAATACGAAAGATAAGAAAATCTAAAAGTATTAAAGATTTTCTAATCATTCTCCAATCACATTCGAAATTCATTCAATATTAATATATATACATTCTATAAAATAAATTTGAGACTGTGAATAGACATTCATGACTTTTGCAAGTCACCACCATAAACGAAAACATGTAGTTTGACATAAGTGATATAA
>CALXJV010000064.1 GCA_944388715.1 uncultured Clostridia bacterium | reverse complement strand
TTTGTTCTTGCAAGTATAATTTGATATGGTTTTAATGGTAGTGGTAATAAATATTCGCTATCTTTTGTAAAGTATAAAATGTTTATACTTGAAAATATAGTTTGAATGATTGCTAATCCAAATATCATAAATAAAATCATTCCAACAAATACCGTTTCTTGATGTATTGCAATTAATCCATCAAGTAAGTTATAACCTAAAAATATAATAAGTCCTGCAAAATATAAGAATAGTATTCCATAAATTAAAATTTTATTTTTTGATTTCGTAGAAATTCCCATTCTTGCATCCATATTAGAAAAGGAATTTTTAAGAAATATTTTTGTTAATTTTATTACTTTATCCATATTCTTTCTCCCTTTCCAATATTATTTTTCTGTTATTTCCAAGAATAAATCTTCTAATGATGCGTTTTCTTTGAATTTTTGTTTCATTTCTTCAAAAGTTCCTACAAATACTAATTTTCCTTTGTTTATAATTCCTACTCTATCACATAATTTTTCTGCTACTTCTAATATGTGTGTTGAGAAGAATACTGTTTTTCCTGACTTTGCGTGTTCTCTCATCATTTCTTTTAAATCATAAGATGATTTCGGATCTAGTCCTGTCATTGGTTCATCTAATATCCAATTCTTTGGTTCAGAAAGTAAAGCTCCACATATAACTATTTTTTGCCTCATACCATGTGAATAGCTTTGAATTTGATTATTTAACTCATTATATATTCCAAACTTTTTAGTAAGTTCTTCCATCTTTTCCTTTCTCTTATTTTGTGGTACATCATAAACATCTGCCATAAACATTAAATATTCTATTCCTTTTAATTTAAGAAACATATCAGGACTATCTGGTACAAAGCCGAAGTTTTTCTTTGCTTCTAATGGCTCTTTTTTTATACTTTTACCATCTATTAAAATATCTCCTTCATCAATATTTAATATTCCAGTTATCATTCTTATTGTTGTTGTTTTACCAGCACCATTTGGTCCTAAAAACCCAAATATTTCTCCATTTTTAATTTCAAGATTTAAGTCCTCTACTGACTTTTTCCCTTTTACATAGGATTTTGAAACATTTTTTATTTCAATCATTTTTCTTTCCCCCTACTTTTTTATTTTTTCTTTATCACTGTCAAAAATCGTATTCCATATTCAAGTGCTATTACAAAAAGATAAAATCCTAACCATACAGCAGAACTAACTAATTTTACATTCCAAGTATTTGTTGTTCCACTTCCATCAACACTTCTTGTAAGAAGAAATACACTAACTCCTATAAATAATAATAATTGAATAGTTTGAAACACCTTCCATTTATTTATTTTCATGGCATCCTCCTTTTTAGAAAATATTTTTTCTCTCTTGATACAGTATATCATTTAAGAGGAAAATAATCTATAATTTATATAAAATTAATCTACTCTAATACTTCCAGATGTAGTAGTTATTTTTAATACAATTTCAGCCATTCTGTTATTATTTTTCACATCTTCATCTCCTGAATTAGTTTCTGTTTCTACATATATATCATTTTTATTATTTATAACTACATTACCAGAATTAGCTTTTATTGAAGAATTTTCAGTAATATTTATTGTATCAACTATGATATTTCCAGATATTGAAGATATTTCACAATGATTTTCTATACTATTTATTTTTATATCTCCAGAAGATGCTTCAGCTTTTAATTTATTTGCTCTGTCAAGTGTTATTTTTCCTGATGCAGTTTTTATTGTTGCATCTTCACTTATTTTTCCAACTTCAATATCGCCAGATGATGCTTCAGCTGATAATTTATTAAAATCACCTGCTTTTATACTTCCAGAACTTGCTTTTAAAGTTACTTCATTTCCATTGCCAATTGAAATATCTCCAGATGAACTTTCTATTTTTCCATTATTTATATTTCCACATTGAATTTTTCCTGATGATGTTTTTAATTGAATGTTATCTCCTTCTAAATCTGGTGCAATAATATCTCCACTAGATGTTTGAATATTAAATTCTTCATCACAATTATTTGGAACTTGTATAATGATTTCTTCCCTACACCAATATAGCATTGTAAAAATAAATACTCTTGTATTTTCTTTTGTAATTGAAAGTTCATTTTCATTAATTTCTTCTTTTATTTTATCGTCTTTTTCACCAAAAGCAGTAATTTTAATTTTATCTGTATCTGCTTTTTCGATTTTTATATTTGATGATGAAACATCAACACTTATACTATTTAATTCTTCTGGATTATATTCTTTTTCAAAAATCATTTCTGTATTATCACCAAATCCAATTAAAGATAATTTAAATTCTCCATTCTTGTTAAGAATTGCATATACCATAAAATTAATTAGTACAATCACTAATATAACTAATATGATAATTAATGTTATTTTTGCTCCTTTATTTTTCATTCTTTTCCCCTTTCATACTAAAAATTAATTTTATAATTAGTTCTACAAAAATTAATACTATCCATAATATCCAAGTAATATGCCATGCACTCGTTAAAAAACTTACCAAAAGATAAATTATTAAAAATAGTATTGCAACAATTTGTATTGCTAATGCCTCTTCCTTACTCTCTGCTCCAACTGCTTCTATTTTTATACGACCATCATCTAGCTTTTCAATTTCTTCTATTGCATCATTGATTTCTTCAATATCTTCTTTTATTCCTTTTTTCTCTTTATCTTCTTTATAAGTATTTGGATAAGCTACAAAGAAATATACAATGATAACTGTTGCAATGGTACACAAAGTTGCCCAAATCATAACAGCATGAGCATCTTCATATTTTAATACTTCTGTCATGTATGGTAAACTAAATGTTGCTATACAATAAAGAAAAATACTTACACTTAATACAATTGCCTTTTTCTTATTTCTTTTTTGCAAATATTCATTTTTAGCTTTTTCATTTTCCTGTTTTATTTCTTTAGCTTCACTATTTTTGGTTTCCTTTTCTCCTTTTATTAGTTCTTCAGTTGTAATACCTAATACTTCACATAGTGGTAGTATTTTATCAAAGTCTGGTGTGCTTTGATTTGTTTCCCATTTAGATATTGTTTGTCTTGATACTCCTATTTTTTCTGCCAATTTCTCTTGGCTAATCCCAATATTGGTTCTATATCCCAATAACCTTTCCCCTAACGTCATTTTCTTATTTCTCCTTTCAAATTTCTTAACTAAATTATACTGTAAATTTTAGTTGCACACTACCAACTAGCCTTGGAACTTTGTCAACTAAACTTAACATTCTTTATTTTTTGCTTTTATTATAGCAAATAATATGCTATTTTTCTATTTTTGAACAAAAAAAGATTAGTTATAACTAATCCTTTCTTATTTCCAATATTCACTTTCTAAAAAATTTATCTTGTCCAGCTATCTCCTCTATTTTGTATAGCTCTTTTGTGTGCTTTTCCTAATTTTTTCAGGTCACTTCTTTGTTGTGCAAATGCTGTTGCTCTCATTTCTTTTGATTGACTTGCTCTTTCATCTGCTGTATTTTTATAATCTTCTATTCCTTGTTTTAATGCTTCTCTAACTTCTCTATCTTCATCAGTATAATCGTGTCTTGTATAAAATCCGTTTCCTAATCTTTTGCAAAAGTTTTCATGATTGTTCATTTTTTATCCTCCATTTATATTTTTAATTATTATATCATATAAATAATAATTATTCTATATTATAAGGAATTTTGAAAAATAATATTTTATTGTATTAAAATAAGACTTTCTTTTGAATTCATTATACATTTGTAATCTTATTTAAAATATGCTATTATTAAAGCATCTATTCGTAACTATGCGAATCAAAAACAAAATAGTAAGTTGCAAATTCTCAGATTATAATTATAAGGAGGAATTTAGTTATGGAAAAATTACAACTAACAGTCTTAACATCAAAAGATTTGAAGAGACGATATGATGCTCTAAAAAACACAAACATGGCTTGTTTTACAAATGAAGCAATTTCAGAAGGATATTCAATTGGAATATTACATTATGAAGGTTTAAGTCATGACTCTACAAGTAATTGGCTCGAACACGCTAAAAATGCAGTTGCTATGAATTTTGATGGACAAAGTTATAAAATTGGAGCATTTACAGATTTGTCTGAAGTTAGCAAAAACAAATTATACTTTTCATTCAAAACTAAAAATGGTGTTCAGATTGCTCATAGTTTTTCAGGTTGTGATTCAGAAGGTTTTATATACAACTGTTAAATGAAACCTAAGGCAGACATAGAAATTCACAATATAATTTCTATGTCTGTTTTATAATCAATTCTATAACTTTTTAAGTGTAGTTTTTTAATAATCCCAATCTAAAAAACTACTTATATGCCAAGCATTTATTCCCTTTTTCTCTGCTTCTCTTAAAATTGTAATGACATCATCTACAAATATTACTTCATCTAATGAAATGTTATGACTTTTACAATATTTTAAAATTGTATCTGCTTTGGATTCATTTTCGTAAAATGGAAATACTCTTTTAGTAATACTTGGATAATATATGTCTAGCCATTTTTCCTTATCATTTTTTTCTTTTTCATTTATACAATGACTCATGATAATATTTTCTTTAGCACCACATTCTGATATTACTTTTTGCATATGCTTAGATGGTTTTCTTTCTAGAAATATTCCATATTCTATTTCTTTTAAAGACATTCCACTATTAGTTCCTTCTGGATCTCCCACATGATCATTAAATCTATATGGTGCAAGTGTCCCTTCTATATCCCAAAATATGTATTTATTTATTGTATCTTCCTTCGTTAATGTTGCTTTTTTGTTGAATTGCATATATTTGCTCCTTCTCCTAAAATTTTATTTTACAAATATTGGTTTGTTATTTTTATTGAAACTTTCAACTGCCTTTTTTTACTAATAGATATTCATCAAATTTGTTATATAATTTCAAACACTCCTTGTTTTATTTAATCTCTTTTTTAAAGAAATCATCTCCTTCTACTGTATGCATTTCTATTTCTAAATTATCAATCTTCTTAAATCCATTCTTGACATAAAATTTGTGTGCGTTTTCTAATACTCTTCCACAAGCTAAATAAATAGTTTTTATGTTAGTTTTTTCTTTTACATATTCTTCAAAAGTATTATACAAATTCGTTCCTATTCCTTTATGTTGATACTCTTTTTTAATATATAACCTTTTTAAAATTCCAATATTACCTCTATTTTCAAGAGCAATCGTTCCTATTATTATACCTTTATCTATTGCAATCCAAAAGTTACCACCATTTTTTATATAATATCCATCAATATCTATAATATCTTTCAACTCTTTAAATGGTCTATTTAAAAATTCATACATGCAAGTATTTATAAAATCATGTATTTGATTGTTAGTAAATCTATTATTAAAATTTATATAGTCTATAATTTTAATTTTTGCGTTCAATCTTTGCTCATTACTTGTAATATCAGGTATTGTTCCTGTTCCTATTAATTGTATTTTCATGATTAAAGCTCCTTTTTTAATTGCAGTATATCATAAGAATTTAAAATATTCTACTCTCTTATTTTATAATTCTTCCTCCGTATCTTACTGCTTTTCATCATGTGTATTTCTTATAAAATCAATCTTATAATATCATAGTGATAATTTTTTTGCAAGAATTTTGAGCTCGTATCTTAATTTTACTTTTGTAGCATATCTTTGCCAAGTAAATCAATCTTTATAATATAACATGATTTTTTTTATGAATATTAATACCAATAAGCTAATTTTAAAAAAGAATTTATAAGTTTTGTTTGTTCTTCTAATTCTTCTTTAGTGGATATATTATATTTTTTTCCTTCTATTCAAATAAATCTTCTCTATTTAATACTTCTTCTATAATGTTATTTAATATATTTTTATCGCATTTAGGTATAATCTGATTTAAATCTTCAATATCCTTTTTGTAATATCAGGTATTTTAAAAAATGCCCAATTAAATATAATGACTTATTTTTTCGATATATTCATCATCCTCTATTATTGAGATTGCGAAACATTTTTTACCTAAATCTTTTAAAGATGCTCCAATATGATACAATTTTTCATTATCAATTACAATAAATCTGTCATGAAATTTATTTGTATATGCTACTTTTAAAGTTGGATATTGTTTATTAAATTTATTTATATCTAATTTATTCAAATTAGTATTTTGTAATGTTAAGATTATGACTTCTACATTTTTATTTTTCTTTGATAACATTTTCAAAATACTTGCATCTATGTAATTATCTATAATCAATATCTTATGCTTTGCTTTTTGTATAATATCAATGATTAAACTATAGGCATCATAAATTTGTCCATCAAAAAATATTTTTTCTTTAAATTCTGTTTTTTTCTCTTTTTGTAATTCATTAAATACGATATCGAATTTCTTATCATGTTCTAACATTTTATATTCTATTTTGGTTAATCTTTCAAATACTTGTGCATTATTTGTAATAAATTTTCTCATTTCTATAAAAGCTCTTATAATATTAATACTAACTTGTATTGCTATTTCATTCTTTAGAACTCCTGCTAACATAGATATTCCTTGTTCTGTATAAACATATGGTAAATACCTTCTCCCACCATATTTTTCTTTGTTTAAACTTGAGGTTCCAAATTGGAACCTCAAGTTTTCCACTTCTTTTTCTGTTAATTGAAAACAAAAATCCTTTGGAAATCTATTAATATTTCTTTTCATAGCTTTATTTATATTTTTAGTTGTATACTGATATAACATAGCCACATCACTATCTAACATTACTTGTTTTCCTCTAATCGTATAAATTAAGTTTTTAATGTTTTCCGTTTCATATTTTGTTATGTCTAATTTTTCATCTGTTGGTATAATATTATTTTCTTCATTCATAATTACCACATCCTTATTTTGATTGTTTATATTTTAGAACATTTGTTTTGTGTTGTCAAGTAGTTTTATGTTTATTTTTTTGATTATCTTAGTTTAAATATATCATATCAATCACAAATCAAAAAGGTAGCATATTTATTTAATCATATAAATATACCACCTTATTATTTCAAGTTTAAAAAATGTCCAAATGGAAACGTCCCCGATGGACAAAATGTCCAAATGGAAACGTCCCCAATTGGACATTATTTCATTTTCTCTTTAATCTTTACCAATGTATTTAATGCATCGATTGGTGTTAATTCATTTAAATTAACTTTATCAAGTTCATGTGCTATCTCTGCTAATTTATAATTATACATGTCAAACTGTCCTTCTACTTGTTTTTTATCTTTCTTTTCTTCTTTTTTGCCTGTTAAAATATTTTTTCTTTCCAAAGATTTTAAGATTTTATTTGCCTCTTCTGTAACTAATTTTGGAACACCTGCTAATCTTGCAACATGAATACCATAGCTTTCATCTGTTCCCCCTCTTATGATTTTTCTTAAAAAGATGATATCTTCTCCTTTTTCTTTAACAGCGATTGAATAATTTTTCACACCTTCGATTTTTTCTTCTAATTCTGTAAGTTCATGATAATGTGTTGCAAATAAAGTTTTAGCTCCACATTTTTCTTTGTTTGCTATATATTCTGCTACTGCCCAAGCAATAGATAATCCATCATAAGTTGAGGTTCCTCTTCCTATTTCATCTAGGATAACAAGACTGTTTGGTGTCGCTTCTTTTAGAATTGTTGCTACTTCCATCATTTCTACCATGAATGTACTTTGTCCCATGCTTAAGTCATCAGATGCTCCAACTCTTGTGAATATTTTATCTACTACGCCTATTTTAGCCTCTTCTGCTGGTACAAAACTTCCTACTTGTGCCATTAGAGTAATTAATGCTACTTGTCTCATATATGTTGATTTACCTGCCATATTAGGTCCTGTGATAATAGATAGTCTGTTTTCATCTTTATCCAAATATGTATCATTTTCAACAAATTCTCCTGTTCCAAGCATTTTTTCTATAACAGGATGTCTACCTGCTTTTATATCAATAATTCCTGAATTATCAACATGTGGCATACAATAATTCATATCTTCTGCTACCTGTGCAAATGATGATAATACATCTAATGTAGATACAAGTGTGGCTGTGTTTTGTAATCTTACAATGTTTTTAGCTATTTCTTCTCTTATTTTTGTAAATATATTATATTCTAAAATGACTACTTTTTCTTCTGCTCCTAGTATTTGGTTTTCTAGATTTTTTAATTCTTCTGTTATATATCTCTCTGCATTTGTTAAAGTTTGTTTTCTAACATATCTTTCAGGAACTTGTGATAAATTTGATTTTGTTACTTCAATATAATATCCAAAAACTTTGTTAAATCCAACCTTTAAGTTTTTAATACCTGTTTTTTCTTTTTCATCTGCTTCTAATTGAATTATCCAGTTTTTACCTTCTGTTGTTGCTGTTTTCAATTTATCTACTTCTTCATCATATCCCATTTTTATAATACCACCATCTTTTACAGTCATTGGGGGATCTTCTACAATTGCTTTTTCTATTAATTCATGGATATCTTTTAATTCATCTAAGTTCTCATATATATCTTTTAACATTTCAGATTGACAATGTTCTAGTATTTTTTTAACATCTGGTAATTTTGATAAAGAATTTTTTAATGTTATCATATCTCTTGCATTTGCATTACCATAAGCCATTTTCCCTGCTAGTCTTTCTATATCATAAACTTTTTTTAGATTATCAATTACATCTCCTCTAAGCATTACATCTTCTTTTAATTCTTTTACTGCATTTAATCTTCTATTTATTTCTAAGGTATCAATTAATGGGTCACTTAACCATCTTCTTAAATGTCTTCCTCCCATAGATGTAGATGTTTTGTCTAATACCCATAACAAAGTTCCTTTTTTAGATTTATCTCTCATTTTTTCTGTTATTTCTAGATTTCTTCTAGCATTGATATCTAATGACATATATTTTGATATTTGATAAATCGTAATTTTATTGATATGGTCTAAACTTGTCATTTGTGTCTGCTCTATGTATTCAATAAGTGCATTTATACTTGCTACTGCAAAACTTCTTTCTTCTATATTTTCAATTGGTTTTTGATTAGTATCTATTAAGTTAAATCTTAATTTAATAATATCTGGTTTACTGTCAAAAAACTTATCTTGGAATCTTGTAATATAACAGTTAAATCTTTCTCTTATTTTACTCATCTCTTCTGTACAATCTGCAAGGTTTGAATTTATTACTAATTCTGAAGGTGAATATCTTGCAATTTCATCTAGTAATTGAGGAAAATTGTTATTATCTTTTATTTCTGCTGAATAAAATTCTCCTGTTGTTATGTCACAAACTCCTATTCCAAAATAGATTCCCGATTTAAAAATAGACATTATATAATTGTTTTTTCTTTCTTCAAGCATATTACTTTCTACAATTGTTCCTGGAGTTACAACTCTTATAACTCCTCTTTTGACAATTCCCTTGGTTGTCTTTGGATCTTCTAATTGCTCACATATTGCTACTTTGTACCCTTTTGCAATTAATCTTGAAATATACATTTCTGCTGCATGATGTGGCACTCCTGCCATTGGCGCTCTTTCTTCTTGTCCACAGTCTTTTCCTGTTAATG
>CALXJV010000063.1 GCA_944388715.1 uncultured Clostridia bacterium | reverse complement strand
TGATATGATTGGAACGTAGAACTGTTGATTACCAACAGCTCTACGCCATAGAAAAAATATTTCATTTCTTTATCCTGATGAAAAATTAAAATCAAAAAAATAAAATAATTTACTATTAATATATAAGAATAGTAAGTAACTAATAAATCTAAATCCTTTAATAATACATTACTTCAAGGATTTTTTTATTTTATTTTTTTTCTTAGAGTGTCCTAATTAAAGATACTCCGAAGAAATAATCTACTACAATATATTGACTTAATTCTACAAAACATATAAAATGAAAATGCCAAAAATCTATTTTTGCAAATAGAGAAGAACATTGAAAAAAGTATATCATTATTAGAATAAAAAGTATGAAAATGTAAACACTATTTGCAAGAATAGAAAAATATATTTGGCATAAATGAAAAATAATAAACAGATTACTGGAAGAAGTGAAAATTAATTAATTTACAAGTTTAAAATATAATAGTAAATAAAAAAAGTAAAAGATAAAAAATAAATGAAAAAAACAAAAGAAAGGATGAAATTTTTATGAGAATAAGAGTAAATAAAACTAATAATGGTATAACTTTAATAGCCTTAGTTATCACAATAATTGTTTTGCTAATATTAGCAGGAGTAACAATAGCGACATTAATGGGGGATAATGGAATATTAACAAAAGCAAATGAAGCAAAGGAGCAAACTGAGATTGCAGAGGTAAAAGAGAGAGCACAGTTAGATATAGCAAGTTGGGTAGCAGATAAAATGGAGAATGGAGAAACTGCAACAGTAAATACACCAGATTTAGTAAAAAGTATATTAGATACAGCAAATCCAGATGAAAGTAATAGATATTATAAAGATGTAACAGATGAGGGAGTAGTAACGCCAAATGATTATATAGTGCCAATAGGAGAATTATATACAAATGGAACAGGTTATACACAAGCTGGAACAGAAGTTGAAGAAAAGCCAAGTGATTGGGAAAGTACACAAGTGACAGCAATAGCAGATGGTGAAGGTGATGTTATTCCATTACCAGATAATTTTTATTATGTAGGAGGAACAAAATCAGAAGGAATAGTAATATCAGATAATTCAGCAGATGCAAAAAAAGGAACAAGTCATGAAGTAGCAAAGACATTGGAAGGAAATCAGTTTGTGTGGGTGCCAGTAGAGAAAGACAGTGAATTTAAAACTTATGAAGGATATAAAAGAGGAAGTTTAGATTCAATATTAGGAAGTTGTCAAGAGCCATATTTAGGAGGATATGAAACAGAGAAGTCTGAATATGATGCAATGAAAGCAAGTGTGTTGATGTATAATGGATTCTATGTAGGAAGATATGAAGCTGGAGTTGAAGGTTCAACAAGAGTTGATGGAGATGGAATAGATGATGAAGTTGTAATAAAACAAGGAAAAAATGTGTATAATTACGTAGGTTGGTCAAATTCAAATGATATGACAAATGAAACAGGAGGAGCAGTAGAACTTTCAAAAAATTTTGATACAAAAAGAGGATATACATCAGTAACAAGTACATTGATATATGGAGTGCAATGGGACGCAATAATGGCATGGATTGACCAAGCATATAAGACGGGAAGTTGTGCAGAGGATTCATTTGTAAGAGATTCAACAGGAAAAGGAAATTATGATGAAGAGGAAAATACGAATCCCTGGAGAGGTAATGTAACAGTAACAGCTGCAAGTGCAGATTATGCAGTAAAAAACATATATGACTTAGCAGGAAATGTTGATGAATGGACAATGGAGTCTTGTCAAAATAACTATCGAATTATGAGATGTCGGTAGCTATTCTAGTACAGGTTTTACTGGTCCAGCCAGTTTTCGATTCTATAATGGTCCATACAATACTGGTAAAGATAACGGATTTAGGGTAACTTTGTACGTTAAGTAAAAATTGCAAGCACTTGATGTGCAAGCAATTTTCATAATTAAATATAAAATAGTATAAGCAAGACATAGTATATAAGTTAAATATATACTATGTCTTGTATCTGTATCTGACGGATTTAAGCTAATATTGTAATATGTATATAGGAAATTTTTATGTAGCAATAGGAACTGATGCACTATTGTTAAATAAAACGAATAAAATAAAAAAATTACAGAGACTAATGACGAGGTGATAAATATGGAAAATGCAGAAAAAGAATTAAAACAAAAAATAGAGGAGGAAATAAGGAAACTAGAAAAGATGATAAATTCAAATGAAGGAAAAGAAGAAATAGAGAAAGAGAGAAAAAAATTAGACAACATACTAGAAGAATATTTAAAAGACTTATAAATTATTTCAAAAATGAAGATTCAAAAAATATAAGAATAATTTACATTTAATTATTTAATATCTAATATTTATAATCAAAAAACAAGAAAAAGAAAAAATTAATCTGTCGACAAAAAATGACAAAAAATTCAAAACAAATAATATATATTTATAGTGACAAGAAATAAAATACTTATACACACGAAAATAATTCGTTCAAATAATTGGAAAAATTTGATAATATAAACAAAAAAATAAAATGGGTGATAAAAATGAGAAAACCAAGTACTATAAAAATAGGAAAACAACTACAAGCAATTAGAAAAAGTAATGGATACACACAAGAAAAAATAGCGGAAAAGATAGGAGTAACAGTTAGATACATAAGTGATATTGAGCAAGATAGAGCAAAGCCATCATATGAGGTTCTAGTAAAAATATGTAATATTTTTGAAATAAGTTTAGACCAAATATTTAGTCAATATCTATCAATAATGGGAAACAAAATGTTAGAATATCCATTAATAGGATATGACAAACTATCAGAAGAAGACAAAAAGACGATAGATCATTTAATAATGTATTTCAACAAGAAATAAGCAAAAAAAACGTATAGACTTTTGGCCAAAAATGTGATAATATATTTGTAAAATTTTAAAAATAAAGGAGATGGAGATTTTGAGTAATAAATTTTATGTAACAACGCCAATATATTATCCAAGCGGAAAATTCCATATAGGAACTGCATATACAACGGTATTAGCAGATTCAATGAAAAGATATCATCAATTAAAAGGTGAAGACACATATATGCTTACAGGAACAGACGAACATGGTCAAAAAATTGAAGAAATAGCTATAAAAAATAAAAAAACACCAAAAGAATATGTAGATGAGATGGCTAAACAAGCAAAAGAGCTATGGGCTAAAATGGAGATAAATTATGATGATTTCATACAAACAACAGAAGAAAGACATATAAAAATAGCACAAAAAATATTTGATAAGTTTATGGAACAAGGAGACATATATAAGGGAGAATATGAAGGGTGGTATTGTGTGCCATGTGAGACATATTTTACAGAGTCACAATTAGTTGATGGTAAATGTCCAGATTGTGGTAGAGATGTAAAGTTAATGAAGGAAGAAGCATATTTCTTTAATATGAAAAAATATGTTGATAGATTATTAAAATATTATGATGAACATCCAGATTTTATAAAACCAGATTTTAGAAAAAATGAGATGATAAATAATTTTATAAAACCAGGATTAGAGGATTTATGTGTAACAAGGACAAATTTTGATTGGGGTATAAAAGTCTTAAAAGATCCAAAACATGTTATATATGTATGGTTAGATGCATTAACAAATTATATAACTGCATTGGGATATATGACAGAAAATGATGAATTGTTCAAAAAATACTGGCCAGCAGACTTACAAATTGTTGGAAAAGATATAGCCAGATTCCATTTAATATATTGGCCAATATTTTTAATGGCATTAGATTTACCATTACCTAAAACAATATTAGTACACAACTGGATTATGATGAAAGATGGAAAGATGTCAAAATCAAAAGGAAATGTAATATATCCAGAAACATTAATAGATAGATATGGTCTAGACGCAACAAGATATTTCTTATTAAGAGAAATGCCAGTAGGACAAGATGGCATTTTTTCACCAGAAGCATTTGTAGAAAGATATAATTATGATTTATGTAACGATTTAAGCAACTTACTAAATAGAACTGTATCAATGGTAAATAAATATTTTGGAGGAAATGTACCAGAATATAATGGAACACCAAATGATGTAGATAAAGATATAGAAGAATATTGTACAGAAAAAATAAAAAGTTTTGAAGAAAAATTAGAAAATTATGAAATAGCAAATTCTTTACAAGAAATATGGGAATTAATATCAAGAACAAATAAATATATAGATGAAACAATGCCATGGATATTAGCAAAAGAAGAAAAAACAGAAGAGCTAAAATCATGCATGTATCATTTAATAGAGAATCTAAGAAAAATTGCAATATTAATAAAACCATTTATGACAGATACAGCAAACAATATATTAAGACAAATAGGTATAAAAGATGTAGATAGTATTATGTGGGATGATATGAAAGACTATGATAAGTTGAAAGGACTAAAGGTAATAGAAAAAGGAGAGCCAATATTTATGAGACTAAATGTAGAAGAAGAGGTCGAATACCTAAAATCTGCAATGAAGAAGTAATATAAAGAGACAATCAATTGCTAGTTATGTAATTATTCAGTGTTCATATCGACTATTAAGTAAATATATAATAAAAATTATTCATAATTTTTATTATATATTTACTTAACAGTAGAATTAAACGTTGAATAATTACTATTTTTTTACTTTTTTTCATAATCCTATAGGAATTTTTTGCAAAATAGTATATAATATAGACGAAAAAAAGAAAAATAGGAAATAAAAATATGAGGGATGTAATAAATAAGTATTTAATACCTACAAAATTCAAACTTACAGCAAAAGAAAAATCAATAATGATAATCATAATAATTTTACTGATTGTAGGCATAATAGAAGGATGGAAAAAAAATATAGATATCATAGAAGTAAATGCCCAATATGAAGAATATCAAAAAGAACTTCAAGAAGCAATAATTAGAGAGCAAGAAGAAAAAGAAAGAAAAAGGAGAGAAAAACTGCCAGAACTAACACAAGAAGGTATTGAAAATGTAAATCACATATATAGTTCAGATACAAAAAGAGCATTTCTTACATTTGATGACGGGCCATCTAGCAACACACAACCAATATTAGACATATTAAAAGAAAAAGGAATAAAGGCCACTTTTTTTGTTTTAGGGAGTAATGTAGAAAAAGCACCAGAGACAGTAAAAAGAATATATAATGAAGGCCACTTTATTGCAAACCATGGATATTCTCATGTATATACATCCATATATCAATCACCACAAACAGTTTTAGATGAATATAATAGATGTAATCAGCTTGTTAGAGACGCAATAGGAGAGCAAGAATATAATTCACATTTATTCAGATTTCCAGGAGGTTTTGTAGGAGGACAATATGCTGAAATAAAAAATCAAGCAAAAGATTTATTACTTCAAAATAATATAGTGCATGTAGATTGGAATGCACTAAATGGAGATTCAGAAACTAAAGAACCTACAGTTGATTTTGAATTGCAGAGAATAGCAGATACTACATGTGACAAGCAAAGTGTAGTAATATTAATGCATGATGCAGAAGCAAAAAAAGTTACTGTAGAAGCTTTGCCAAATATAATAGATTATTTAAAAGGGCAAGGATATGAATTTAAAAATTTTTATGAACTAATAAAATAATCGTTACAATTCGCAGTATTTAAGGTTTTCTAAACTAGAATATAAAATAATTAAACCATTAAATATTCCAAATTGCAAGAAAGGAGACAGAGTTTTGCCAAAGAAGACCGAGAAAAAGATGGTAGATGAAATGAAAGAAAAGTTAGAATATTTAGGATTAAACTTAGAAGAGGCAAAAAATCAATTTGAAAATTATGAGCCATTAAGATTCAGAGTTCCTAAATTTTATGATGAAAAGCAATATAGACAATATAGATATATACCAATTAAAGAAATTCAAATATTATTAACACCAACAAATAGATTAGATGATATACAAGAAAAATATAAAAAAGCAAGTCCAATATCTGAATATTTAGACGCAGAAAATGAAGAAAATTATATAAAACATACTACATTTCTAAAAATGTTAAAAGAATTAAGAATAGATGAAGTAGAGGAAATTCAACAAGAACAAGCAATGTTAAATAAAAAAATACCATTCAAAGTTAAATTTGAAAGAAACTATTTATGGCAAATTTATTATTCAGAAGAGACAGATCAATATTTTATGTTGGTACCAACAGAAGATACAGATTATTCAACATTTTTCTTTTTATTAAAAAAACAACTAGAAAAAAAGAAAACAGGAAAGATATTTGTACCAATAAGAAACTTATCATATAGTAATACATATTACAAAAAATCACAATTTGAAGATATAGAAAACTATTTATGGTTATTCACAAAAGATTGGCCATTAATCTATGAAGTATATGATAAAAGTGAAAATGTATCAATTCATATTGTAGGAGAAACAGAAGTTTTTCAAAAAATTAGAAGTCCATATAAAATAAAAATAAATAATTTAGTAGAAGCAAATCAATTTTATAAATTATTAAAAGCAATGTTCATATTGCAAACAGAATTACCACATTATTTTGAATTTAAAACTAATATTGCTAAAGGCGGAGAAATAGAATTCTATAATGATGATTATAAAATAGAATATGGAAATATAGCTAATTGGATTAATAATGAATACAAGATTGGAATTGAAAAGCAAGCTGAAATAGAAAAATTATTAGAAGAAAATAAAATCAAGCTAAATGATTTAAAAGCAATTGCAGTATCTCAAGAAATAGAATATTTAGCAAAAGAAAAACAAATATCAACATTTTTAGAATGTAAAAAGACATTTTTTGGAAAGTTTAAATATTATTTTAAATATAGTAAGAAAAATAAAAGAAATAATATAAAAGAAAATGCTCCAGAAAAAAGAAAAGAAGAGACAAATGAAGAAGAAATAAAAAATAATAATAATGAAAAAGAAGAAAAATTATTAAAGAAAAAATCAAATTATACAATAGAAGAATTAGTAGAATTATACAAAGAATATGAGTCAAAAGAAACAGAATTAAAAAATATGATAATGGATATAAATGCCATAAAGCTAAAAAATAAGAATATGGCAAAAAAGATTGAAAATGCAACAAACTTTATACAAGAAATAGATAATCATAAAAAAAGTATATTTGAATTTTGGAAATATAGTAACAAAGATGAAGTTGCAAGTTTAGCAGAAGGAGAAGAAGAGGAAGTTAATATAATAAAAAAAGTTACAAGAGTTTTTGACTATAATGAAGATTTAGAAAACTTCGGAAACACAATGGATCAGGTTCAAAGGAGGACATTAACAAAAGAAGAAACTGATAGTATATATCTTACAACAACAAGTATATTGCCACTTTTAAATAAAGTAAAAAATAATGAAGTTTTACCAAAAGAAATAGAAAATAATTTAAAAGAGTTAAAAAAAGAAGCTAAAGATGAAAATGTATTAAATGAAATAGAAGAATTTGATATATTTGGAGGAATGTCACAAGATGCAACTAAAGTTTCAAAAGTAGCAAATAAAAACCATAGAGAAATTCCAAAAGACAAATTTAATATTTTAGAAATAAATAAGAATACAAAACAAATAGGTTACAAATTAACTTTAGAAAAAATTGTTGATAATATAAAAAAAGCATTAGGAAAAGTGGTAGTAGTAGACGATTTACCAGTATATAAAATATTATCAGAAGAAAAAATAGAATCAAAAGATTTTAATATATTTAATATAAATCCAGAAAACGAAATTCGTGAAAAGATAAAAGAAAAAGGAAATAAGTTTAACTTGTATAAAATTAATTTAAAAAGAGGAACAAATGGTATAAGTTTTACAAATATAATTTTTTATGATAATCAAAATAAAACTTTGCCAATAGGTCAAGATGTATCAACTCAAATATTAGTTGACTTGTCTAAGGTTGAACTAAAATTAAATAATAGGACATCATTTAAAATTGCAGAGATAGAAAATGAAAAAGATGATTTTTCAAAAGTAAATGTAAAAACAATTCAAGTTTTTGAATATGATGCAATTGTTTCAACTATATTTTAACCAAAAAACTTTTCAAACATATTATATATGAAAGCATAATTTGAAAAATTATGTGTAGTAAAAATATATGTTTGGAGGGATTTATGTTAAAAAAATTAACAATTATTATCTTATCATTTGTTTTCATGTTTTGCATATTTGTTAACAATACATATGCAGTTATACCAGCATCATCTTTAAGTTATGAAGGCATAGATGTAAGTAACTGGCAAGGGCACATAGACTATGCGCAAGTAAGAGAATCAGGAATAGAAGTTGTATATATAAAAGCAAGTCAAGGAACAAATATAAAAGATGCATATTTTGATATCAATTATGAAAATGCGAAAGCAAATGGATTAAAAGTAGGATTTTATCACTTCTTAACGGCAGTAAATACACAACAAGCAGAACAAGAAGCAAATTTCTTTGCATCAGTAATAGCTGGAAAAATACCAGATTGCAAACTAGTATTAGATTATGAAACTTTTGGAGGAGCAAGTGTAGAAGAAATCAATCTTATAGCAAGAACTTTTATGGAGAAAGTACAAGAATTAACAAATAAAGAAGTCATAATGTATAGTGACTTATCAAATGCACGTGATACATTTAATAGAAGCTTGGCAGAAGATTATCAATTATGGATAGCATATTATGGAAATTATAATAATTTAGCAAATGTTGAAACAAGTTGGCAGGAATTTATAGGAGTTCAATATACAGATAGAGGAAGAGTAAACGGAATAAACGGAAATGTAGACAGAGATTTATACACAGAAGAAATCTTTCTAGATGAAAACTCTGAAATTCCTAATAATGCTAACAATAATCAACCAATTAATACAGAAAGTATAGAATATACAGTACAAAGTGGAGATACATTGAGTGAAATTGCAAGTAGATATGGCACAACTGTGCAAGAATTAGTAGATATTAATAATATAAGAAATCCTAACTTAATATATCCAGGAGAAAAATTAAGAATTCTAACAAATTCAACAATTCATGGGAATGAAGAAAGAGGTACAGGAAGTATTATTTATACAGTAAAAAGAGGAAATACGTTATCACAAATCGCAAGAGAATATAATGTTAGTGTAGAACATATTGTAGAATTAAATGATATAGAAAATCCGAATTTGATTTATCCAGGAGAAAAGTTAAGAATAACAGAAAGTAATGTTACAGAATTATCTCCAATTAATAATGATATAGATGTATATTATGTAGTGAAGTCAGGAGATACATTAAATAGTATAGCTAGAAGGTTTGGGATTACTTTAAATGAAATCTTAGAATATAATGATATACAAAATCCAAATTTGATTTATCCTGGGCAAACAATAAGAATAGTATAGTAGTGAACTACAGATTAAGTAGATATATAGTATAATTTATAAATCTATTCACATTATTGGCGAGTTGTAAAAGTAACTTCCAAAAGAAAAAGTAAAATTCAAATATAGAAGAAATGCAATATATTATTCAAAAATTTATTATTTTTTTCTGGACTTTTTTTATAATATGTGCTAAGATATATAAGTATTAAATTTCTATAGGAAGTTTGTACTTATATGTGCCGGTGTGCTGGAATTGGTAGACGGGGCAGACTCAAAATCTAAATGGATTTTTTTAATAGCAATTCTTAAAAGTA
>CALXJV010000062.1 GCA_944388715.1 uncultured Clostridia bacterium | reverse complement strand
ATGCGCCATTAGCTCAGTTGGCAGAGCAGCAGACTCTTAATCTGATGGTCGGAGGTTCGACCCCTCTATGGCGCACCAAAATAAATCTAAATATTTTAAACTCTTAGATTTATTTTTTTGTTTTATATGACAAGTTATGTAAATTTTAAGGGGTGAGGGAATTGCTAAAAATATATAGTACAGATGTAGAAACAAATCAATTACAAGAAATCAAAGAATTTAAAAAAGGAAGTTGGATCAATTTGGTAAATCCCTCCGAAAATGAAATAAAAAAAGTATGTGAAAGCATAAATATTCAAGAGGACTTTATAAGAGACGCATTAGACTATGAAGAAAAGGCTAGAATAGATTCAGAAGAAGATGACAACACAATACTATTTGTGTTAGATGTTCCAATAATAGAAAAAGGTGAAGATAATGACATATATACTACAATGCCATTAGGGATGATTGTAGTAAGAGATGATTTTTTTATAACAGTATCTTTGAGAAAAAATAAAGTAATAGAAGATTTTGAAAAAAGAAAAATAAGAAATTTTCAAACATACAAAAAAACAAGATTTATTTTTCAAATATTCTATTTAAATTCATCATATTATTTAACATATCTAAAACAAATAAACAAAGAAACAGAAATCGCAGAATATATATTAAAAAATTCCATGAAAAATAAAGAACTGCTAAAATTACTAAGTTTAGAAAAAGGATTAGTATATTTTGCAACATCACTTAAATCAAATGAAATGGTCATGGAAAAAACAATGAGAGGAAAAATAGTTAAATTATATGAAGATGATGAAGACATATTAGAAGATGCTATCATAGAGAATAGACAAGCAATAGAGATGGCTCAAATATACAATAATATTTTAAATGGAACAATGGATGCATATGCTTCTATAATTTCTAATAATCTAAATGGAGTTATGAAATTTTTAACATCTATCACAATAGTACTTGCTATTCCAACAATGATATCAAGTTTTTGGGGAATGAATGTAAAATTACCATTTGAAAATAGCAATTTAGGATTTATCATAATGGTAGCAATAGCAGTTGTATTAACACTAGGAGTGACATGGTGGTTAAAAAGAAAAGACATGTTAAACTAAAAAAATAAATTAAATTTATAATAAGAAGTAGGGAAAACAAAAAAATCCCTACTTTTTTCCTTTAATAGTGAAAAAATTTTGTTTTGTATAAAATTGTATATAAATGGTTACAATAATAAAAAAATAAAGATTGGAGGTAAAATGAGTGAAGATTATAGATAAAATTGCGTTAGTTTTGATAATTATTGGTGCAATAAACTGGGGATTAATAGCATTATTTAATCTAGATTTAGTTGCATTATTATTTGGAGATATGACAATATTATCAAGAATTGTATACGGATTAGTAGGACTATCAGGTTTATGGGGAATTAAATTATTATTTGATGATTAAAATAAAAGACAATTTGGGCCAGGTCATAAAATGTATTTTTAATTCGACAAAATATGACATGTTTTTATAATTATAAATATATTATTAGTTATAATTCTTATAAGTTATATTTATCAAAAATACATTTTATAATCTGGTTTTAGTTTTGGCTTGAATCTTAAATCAAAAAATAATGATAGATAAATAATAAAAAATAGACAAAAATTTTTGAAAAATATATAAAACAAAAATTAAATCTTTTAATTTGTAATAGAGTCAATAATGTTGTTTAAATATAAACTAAGATAGAGATTTACAATAAATTGAAATTATGTAAAAAATATGGTAAAATAAATATGTAACCTAAAGGTATGTGTAGAAAAAAATGGAGGTAACATTATGAAGAAAGTCATTTTTGTAGGAGTAGTTGTTGGTTTAGCACTGGTAGCGATTTTTCTGTTCCGGAATTCAGGAAAGTCTAGGAATGCACGAATTGAGGACCTGACAAAGCAAAACCGGGAACTGAAAAAGGACCTGGAAAATGCCAGGGAGCAATTAACTCCACTAGAAGTGGAAAATGAAACTCTCAATAAGTACCTCGATGAGGATGTGCAGGCTCAATATATAGAGTCGACGTTCCCTCAAGACGGAAACTTTTACCGTGCAGACGAGGACTTTGAATTTTATACAGATCCTAAATGCACAAATAGACTAGAAGGACAGCCAACAATCGTTTCTCCGGAAGTGGATGAAAAGACACCCGACGGAGAGGAGGCTTACTGTATATGCCTTTCAACAGAGGGACTGGTATTTAGTAAGTCATGGCCAGAATTATATATCAGTAATTAACTATTATTGATATATAATTTTCTCAGAAAGAAGAGTTCGTAATGAGCTCTTTTTTCTGATATTCTTATATAATAGGAAAGTTATGTAACTGTCTAATATATAAAAGCCATTGCACATAAGTTTATTAATGTAAAACTGATGCCGAACAATTTAAGTTGTTAAAAATTCTATAAATGATATCTCATTTTTAAAGTTATATAAAGTGATAAAAAATAAAATTTGAAATTATGTTAATTTTGTGCTAAAATAAAAATGTTAGCTTATTAATTTTTATAGCAGTTATAAGGAGGATATGTAATGAAAAAATTTAAAATTATTTCGGAAACAATGTTTCTAGTAATTTTAATTTTAATCGTGTATTCTATAGGATTAGTAAGTGGAATCAATATAACGGATTCTTCTGAAAATCTTATAAAGAAAGATTAATCCGGGATTTAGGGACTCTATATGAGTCCTTTTTTCCTTTGTTAATTTTTAATAACAATTTATTATTATGAAATATATTATTAGTTTTTGCTTTTGTTAATTAAAGAATAAACAAAAAATGTAGTGTTACAATTGATGTGAAACAAAAAAATCGCTTGAAAAATATACCAAAATAGTATATAATAGCCAAGATAAAATAAATAAGGAGAACAAGGAGTGTCCCCAATCCCTAAAAAGAGGGATTGAAGGACCGTCCCTTAATCCCTAGAAGGAGAAAAGAAAATGCTAAGTGCAAATGGAGTTACAGTAAGATTTGGTAAAAGAGTACTATTTGAAGATGTAAATATAAAATTCGGAAAAGGAAACTGTTATGGAATAATTGGTGCCAATGGTGCCGGAAAATCAACATTTCTAAAAGTTTTATCTGGAGAAATTGAACCAAGCAAAGGAGATGTCAGTTTAGACAAAGGAGAGAGGATATCTGTATTACAACAAGACCACTTTGCCTTTGAAGAAAATACTGTAATGGATACAGTTTTAATGGGAAATAAAGAATTATATAATATCATGAAAGAAAAGGAAGCAATATATGCAAAACCTGATTTTTCAGAAGAAGATGGTATGAAAGCCGGAAAACTAGAAGAGAGATTTGCGGAATTAGATGGTTGGAATGCAGAGTCTGATGCAGCAATGTTGTTAAATGATTTAGGAATCATACCAGATAATCATTATAAATACATGAAAGAAATTGAAGCAAAGGAAAAAGTTAAGGTTTTATTAGCACAAAGTTTATTTGGAAATCCAGATGTACTATTATTAGATGAGCCAACAAATGACTTAGATATGAAAAGTATAAACTGGTTACAAGATTTCTTAATAGATTTTGAAAATACAGTTATAGTTGTATCACATGACAGATATTTCTTAAATAAAGTATGTACACATATTGCAGATGTTGATTTCGGAAAAATCAAAGTATATCCAGGAAACTATGACTTCTGGTATGAATCAAGTCAATTAGCACTAAAACAAGCTAGAGAACAAAATAAAAAGAAAGAAGAAAAGATAAAAGAATTACAAGACTTTATAGCAAGATTTAGTGCAAATGCATCAAAATCAAAACAAGCAACTTCAAGAAAGAAAACATTAGAGAAAATAGAATTAGAAGAAATAAAACCTTCAAACAGAAAATATCCATATGTAGATTTTAAACCAGACAGAGAACCAGGAAGAGAAATTCTACAAGTAAAAAATATATCAAAGACAGTTGATGGAGTAAAATTATTGGACAAGGTTTCATTTGACGTGAAAGAAGGAAATAAAATAGCATTTCTAGCAGACAACGAGTTAGCAAAAACAGTTTTATTCCAAATCATAGAAGGAGAACTAGAACCAGACGAAGGAGAATTAGTATGGGGAACAACAATAACAAAGTCATATTTCCCTAAGGATAACAACTATTTATTTGAAACTGATGAAAATATAACAGAATGGCTTAGAAAATACTCAAAAGATCCAGATGAAACATATGTAAGAAGCTTTTTAGGAAGAATGTTATTCTCAGGAGATGAAGCTTTAAAGAAAGTTAAAGTCATGTCAGGAGGAGAAAAAGTAAGATGTGTATTATCTAAAATGATGTTATCAGGAGCTAATTTCCTAATATTTGACGAACCAACAAACCATTTAGACATGGAAAGTATCACATCATTAAATGAAGGAATGAAAAAATTTAAAGGAAATATTTTATTTACATCACATGACCATGAGTTAACACAAACTGTTGCAAATAGAATTATAGATATAAAAGAAGACGGAAAAATTATTGACAGAGAAGTTACATATAATGAATATTTGGGAATAGAATAATGATTTTTAGAACAAAAATAGTTACTTGAGATGAAGCGAACACAATTCAATTGACTTTAGATGATGGAAAATCCGCAATTAGTATTAAAATATAGAGATTCATAATTTTATGTGTAATAGATAAAATCAAAGAATGAGGAGGACTATTAACTTATGGAAAGAGTAGATAAAATAAATTATTATTTAGATATTGCAGAAAGTGTGCTAGAAAGAGGAACATGTTTAAGAAATAATTATGGTAGTATTATTGTAAAAAATGATGAAATCATTTCAACAGGATATACAGGGGCACCAAGAGGTAGGAAAAATTGCATAGATTTAGGATATTGTATAAGACAGAAATGTGAAATGCCGAGTGGAAAAGGATACGAAAGATGTAGATCTGTGCATAGTGAACAAAATGCAATAATCAGTGCTGCAAGAAAAGATATGATTGGGGCAACTCTTTATCTAGTAGGAATAAATAAGAGAAATGGAGAATATGTGAAAGATAATGAACCATGCTCTTTCTGTAAAAGAATGATTATAAATGCAGGAATAGAAAAAGTAGTGATGAGAGATGATAAATCAAAATATCGAATAGAGGAAACACAACAATGGATTGAGAAAGATGATACTTTAGAATATTAATATAAAGTTAAACAAAATCTATATTAAAATCTAGAACCTTGCAATAAAAATGTGAAAGACAACTAAAATGTTTCGCAAAAAAATGTGAAATGAGCATATTTGTTTCACATTTTTTTGTGAAATAACTTGAAAAAATCTTTGAAAAGTAATATAATATGTTATATTATATAAAAATATTAGGAGGAAACAATGCTAAGAAAATTCTCTAAAGAATTAGAAAAGTGGAAAGATGAAAATCAAGGAATACCATTAATGGTAATAGGAGCAAGGCAAATAGGAAAGACATATATCATAAACGAATTTTGTAAAAAATATTATAATGATTACATTTATATAAACTTAATGGATGATGAAGGAATCATAGAAATATTTGAAGAAAAGATAAATACTGAAGAAAAAATAAAAAAGATGGAGTTATATTTAGGACGTACAATTAAAGAAAATACAATTATATTTTTTGACGAAATTCAAGAGTCAGAAAACTTAATTTCGACACTTAAATATTTTTGTGAATCAGAATTTCCATATAAGATAATATGTGCAGGCTCACTATTAGGAGTAAAATTAAAAAGGT
Organism: uncultured Clostridia bacterium; assembly: GCA_944388715.1. GTDB lineage: Bacteria > Bacillota > Clostridia > TANB77 > CAG-508 > CAG-269. The sequence goes on along the minus strand of CALXJV010000062.1, from coordinate 3,967 downwards.
TTAAAAAGTCATTTCCAGTAGGTAAAGTAATTATTAAATATATGTATCCAATGACTTTTGATGAATTTTTAACAGCAATTAATTATTCACAAGCAATTGATGAAATAAGAAAATGTTTCAACAATAATGAAAAAATGAGTAACCCTATTCATGAAAAATTATTAAACTATTATAGATTATTTCTGGCAACAGGCGGAATGCCAGTAGCAGTCAATAATATAATAGAAAAAAAATTAAACATTTTAGAATTTGATAATAATTTATTAAAATCTATTATTGATGCATACTTAGCAGATATGAAAAAATATACATTAAATTATTATGAAAGTGTAAAAATAGAAAAAATATACAGAAATATACCAAGTCAATTAGCAAAAGAAAATAAAAAATTCCAATTTTCAAAAATAGAACAATATGCAAGAAGAAGGGACTATGAAAGTAGCGTAGATTGGCTTATAGCAAGTAAACTAGTAATTCCTTGTTGGTTTGTAAAAAAATTTGAGACACCTTTAAAAGGATTTATAGATGAAGAAAAATTCAAATTATATTTAAGTGATACAGGATTACTTACAGAGTTATTAGAAATACCTAGAAATAAAATATTATTAAATGATAATTTTCAATATAAAGGTGTAATAACAGAGAACTATGTAGCAAATGAATTACAAGCTAATGGAATTAGCTTATATTATTGGGCAAAAAGCCAAGTAGCAGAAATAGATTTTCTAATTGATACTGTAAATGGCGTTATTCCAATAGAAGTAAAAGCAAACGAAAACAAAAAGTCAAAAAGTTTAAATTATTTTATGACAGAAAATAAAACAGATTTAGCAATTAGAATTTCTGCAAACAATTTTGGTTTTGAAAATAATATAAAATCTATTCCATTGTATGCAGTATTCTGCATAGCTAAATGAAATAAAAATGTATTTGACTTGAATTTTGCGAACTTCTATAATATATGACTGTTGATAAATAGTGTTATTAAAATAATTTGAATTTATCATATTTTAAATACGGGAATATAAATTTTATAGGCATAAAATTTTATATATGTGAACAAATATACATTAATAAAAAAGACATAATATCGAAATGATATGACTGTTATTATTAGAAAAAAGGAAAGGAAGAATATAATGGATAAAATTATTAATACTATAGCAGAAGAACTAAATATAAAGCCAAAACAAGTTGAGGCTACTATTAATCTAATAGATGAAGGAAACACAATTCCATTTATTGCACGTTATAGAAAAGAGGTAACAGGAGGATTAAGTGACGAAATCCTTAGGGATTTAGGTGAAAGATTAAACTATTTAAGAAACTTAGAACAAAGAAAAGAAGAGGTTGTAAAATCAATTGATGAGCAAGGAAAATTAACAGATGAAATATTACAAGCAATTGCAATTAGTAAAACATTAGCAGAAGTAGAAGATATTTACAGACCATATAAACAAAAAAAGAAAACAAGAGCAACAACTGCAAAAGCAAAAGGTTTAGAACCATTAGCAAATATCATAATAGAACAACAAGAAACAAAGCCAATTTTAGAAATCGCAAAAGAATATGTAAATATTGATAATTTATCAGAAGAGGACAAGAAAAATAAAGATAAAGTAGTTGCAACTCCAGAAGATGCAGTACAAGGAGCATTAGATATAATTGCAGAAGATATTTCTGATAATAGTAAATATAGAAAACAAATTAAAAGAATTTGTTATAGAGAAGCAACAATACAAACAAAGGCATCAAAACCAGAAGAAAAATCAAATTATGAAATGTATTATGATTATCAAGAAGCAATAAAATATATACCAAGCCATAGAATATTAGCAATCAATCGTGGAGAAAAAGAAGATTTTCTAAAAGTAAAAATTGAAAAACCAGAAGAGAAAATATTGCAATATATTGAAAGAGATATCATAAAAGATGAAACACAATTTACAGAAATGTTAAAAGAAACAATATTAGACAGTTTTAAAAGATTGATAGAACCTTCAATAGATAGAGAAATTCGCTCAGACCTAACGGAAAAGGCAGAAGACAAAGCAATAAAAGTATTTGGTAAAAACTCAAAACAACTACTTTTAGGTGCACCAATCAAAGGAAAAACTGTAATGGGATTTGACCCTGCATATAGGACAGGCTGTAAAATTGCAGTAATAGACGAAACAGGAAAACTACTAGACTATACAACAGTATATCCAACAGAACCTCAAAATGATGTGGAAAATGCCAAAAAAGAATTACTAAAATTAATAGAAAAAGATAAAATTGACATGATAGCAATAGGTAATGGAACAGCATCAAGAGAATCAGAAATGTTTGTTGCAGACATGATAAAAGAAACATCAAGAGATGTACATTATGTTATAGTAAGTGAAGCAGGAGCATCTGTATATTCAGCATCAAAACTTGCAACAGAAGAATATCCAGACATAAATGTATCAATTAGAGGAGCAATTTCTATTGCAAGACGTTTACAAGACCCATTAGCAGAATTAGTAAAAATAGACCCTAAAGCAATAGGAGTAGGACAATATCAACATGATGTAAATCAAAAGAAACTAGCTGAAAGTCTAACAGGCGTAGTAGAAGATAGTGTTAACAAAGTAGGAGTAGATGTAAACACAGCAACACCATCACTACTTTCATATGTTTCAGGAATAAACAAAACAATAGCAAAAAACATAGTAAAATATAGAGATGAAAATGGAAAATTAAAAAATCGAAAAGAATTGCTAAAAGTTCCAAAACTAGGGAAAGTAGCTTTTGAACAATGTGCAGGATTTTTAAGAATATTAGATGGAGATAACCCACTAGAAATTACAGCAGTTCACCCAGAAAGTTATGAAGTCACAGAAAAACTTTTATCAAATTTAGGATTTGACAAAAATGATTTAAGAGATAAAGAAAAATTAGAAAACTTACGAACAAAATTAAAAAGTGTAAATGTACCACAAATGGCTCAAGAATTAGAAATAGGGGAAATGACACTAACAGATATCATTGATGAATTATCAAAACCAGGAAGAGATCCGCGTGAAGATATGCCAAAACCAATATTAAGAAGTGATGTTTTAAAGTTGGATGACTTAAAAGAAGGTATGGTATTAACAGGTACAGTAAGAAATGTAATAGACTTTGGAGCCTTTGTTGATATTGGAGTAAAACATGATGGGCTTGTACATATATCAGAGATGAGCGATAAATATATAAAAAATCCATCAGATATAGTTTCAGTTGGCGATATTGTCAAAGTAAAAGTTATTAATATAGATAAAGATAGACAAAAAGTAGCACTTTCAATGAAAGTTTAAAATGTCAAATTGAGGAAGTTCTGTTTTGTCCAATTGGGGAAGTTTCTTTTTGGACACCCGATGAAAAATATGTAAAAAATATACCTAGAGTTAATTACTCTAGGAAATTTTTTTCTAATTAGATTTTAGCAATAAAACATATTAAAGTCAACAAAATAACATAAAAAATTTTAATATTAAAACTAACATGTTACAATTCACAGCATAAAGGTACTATTAATATATATACATTCTCTAAAATAAATATAAGGCTGTGAATTGTAACACTAAAATAAATCAATACAATCTAAAAAAATAACAAAATTGAAAATTATAATATTATACTAAAGAATCGTCAAATTTACTGTTATTAAGAGATTTTTTTATTCGATATTTTTCCTAGAGTAATTAAATTAAAGTTATTACAAAGAAATAAAATACTATAATATATTGACTTAATTCAATGAAACATGTAAAATGAAATTGTTGAAAAAACTATTTTGCAAATATAAATAGTATTTAAAATTGTTAAAAGATAATTTTAATTCCTTAAAATTTTGAACTTAGAAGACATTTTATATACAAAATTATAGGTAATTGCGAAACTAAATGAAAAAATCAAAGAAACATAAAACAGAAGTAAGTATAGAAAGATTTTGGAAGTA
>CALXJV010000061.1 GCA_944388715.1 uncultured Clostridia bacterium | reverse complement strand
TCAACTGCTCAAGCGAAGCTTGAAAAAATATATAAATTCGTAGAAAAATGTGTCTAAAAACTTGACATAGATCCACATATTATAAAATTCTTGATCGTCAAAATACGCACTTGGTTTACTCATGTAGTAATACATTTGTGTTACTGTTAATCCATCATTTGCTGTACTTGCATCTTCTGTTGTTGGACTATTATCCCCATCCTCATTTACATCTATTCCATCTTTCTTTACTGTTTCTGTATTTATCCCACTTCCATTTTCTTGGGCATATAAATTTGGATATTGGTTATATCCACTTCTATATGTTTTTGTTTTTCCATATTGGTTTCCACTACTATTTGTATATGCATTTCTGTCTGCTATTCCTGTTGCATTCATCTTTTTTTCTATATCTTTTAGATTTAAACTTCTTGCTTCTATCTCTAAACTACTATTACTATACAAATTTCTACATACGTCATTTATTACATATACTCCATTATTGTATCCTCTTGCTCCACTAAAATATACTGTCTGACTTGTTGGGGTATCACTTATTAAGTCCACTCTTCCACTTGCATCTATATTTGATATTCTCCATTTTAAGTCATCTTGAATTATTGCACTTGTATTATCAGTTGAGCCTGTTATATCTGAACTTAGTTTGTCTGTTGTATATCCTTCTGCATTTGCATCTGGCACATAATTTACATAGTCTCCTACTTCTATTCCTTCTCTTTTTATCGCTTCTCCTATTGTTCCTTCTTTATCTATTAAATAACTTCTTCCACTATTTATTATTGTTACTGTATATGGTCCACTTCCTTCTAAATTATAATCTGTTCCTTTTTCTCCAAATTGGCTTGCTAACTCTTCATCTAGATATCCTTCTTTTATTTCTCCTCCATTATCTTTTGCCAATGCTCCTGCTACTGACAATTTTACTTTTTCCTCTTCTTCTCCTTCTTCTGTCTTATCTCTTGCCTCTGTTGCTTTTGTTAATATTCCATTATCTCCTGTTAATGTTGCTATTGTTACTCCAGCTAAAATTAAAAGCACAATTATTGTGATTACTAATGCGATTAATGTTATTCCTTTTTCCTTCATGTTGATTTTTTTCATTCTTTATCATTCCCTTCTTATTCTTATGTATTTCTTTTTTATTATTACTTTTTTCGTTTTTTATTCTTTTGTTCACCTCCCGATTTCTGCTTTTTGCCTAGATTTTTTTTTTAACTTTCACTATTTCCTTAACTTGAAAAATACTTTATTTTCGTTTCATTGAATTAAGTTGATGTGTTGTGGTTTTTTATTTCTTGTTTTTTTGCTTTCATTTCAATACTCTAAGAAAACGTTTATTTTATAATATCCAGAAATTTAGCATGTTGTATAGATTTTTTAACTTTTTCTTTTCTTTTTTTTAAAAAATTTTTTCTTATATTTTTTCCATTTTTTTATTTGACTTTTGGTTGACTTTGCTTTATTTTATTGGTAAAATAAAAACATGAAAAAAGTTCCTAGAGTATTGAACTCTAAGAACTTTTTTCATAATTTATACTATTTATATAAATATTTTTCACACTATTTCTTCTACATATATTTTATCATTTACAGCCACTACTGTATATTTATAGATATTTTTTAATTCTTTTATCTCTTCAAATTCACCATATTCTTTTATTTGTTCTTTTGCTTCTTTTTGTATGTCATAATAATTCTCTAATGTACTTGTAAATAGTGTTTTCCGAATTTTCTTGGACGTAGAAACATAATATATGGTTCTGCTAAGTTTTCTAATTTTTCTATATACATTGTTTTGTCTATATAATAATATTCATTTTCTACTAATCTTTCATAGTCACTTATTCCATATGGTAATTTTTTCACTTTATACCACTTCCCATCTTTTTTATGTTCTTATTTTACTATATTAATATAAAAATAGCAAGAATAATTCTTGCTATTGATATCATAAACTTTAGAATTTTGATATTATTCTTTTGTATTAAATCTTATTTTATCTATATGATAATTATATTCTACTTCTTCATCACCTAAGATTTTATCATATATTCTAAATGAATAATAATCAGCTTGAGTTTTGTAACTGCCTGTACTGTCTGCTCCTATTGCGAATAAGTCTCCTTGAGTATATAAATTTCCCTGAAAACTATACTCTCTTACTTTTTTACCATTACTATAGGCTTTTATTTCGTTATTACCAATAGAAATTGTAATATTATTAATAACATTTAAGTCTTTTTTTAATTCTGGAAATTCAACATGTGACGTTTCAGTAGAAAAATATAAACTCCTATTTCCTCCTATATTAGACTCCAAGCCTAATCTATTTCCTAAAATCCCCCATAAGTATTGCCAACTAACATTTCTTTTTTGTGCAAAAACAAATTCTATTGTGAACTCTGCCTTATTTTCTATAACATTCTTTAATGTTACATAATCTGTATTTCCATTAAAACTCAGTTTATTTTCTTTCCAGCCACTAAACTCATCATTTGTTGTAAATCCATTTAAAGTCGCATCATTTCCATTTCCACTTAAATCTTTCCACACTGTTGTCGATGTGCTATGTTTACTATCTCCTTCCCCAGTATTATTTATACTATCATAATGTACTAGTAATCCACTTTTTGTATAACCACCTAAAACATAAAACTCTTTCTCTTCTGATTGTTCATTACCATTAAAAAGTACTATTTTATATTTTCCTGTTTCATTTACTTGAAACTCTAAATTTTCTGATATACTCCAACTTTCAGTATCTTCTAATTTATACTTAACATTCCATTTATTTATATATCCTTCATATTGTATATTAGATATTGATATTTCATATTTATCATTTCCTACTTTTTCATAATCCACATCAAATGTTGGACCTTCAACTTGTTGTGGTTCATATTCTACATTATATAATCCTTCTGGCAATTGCTCCAAAGTATAATATGTATTACCTTCATATTCAAAACCATCAACACTTATAACACTTCTTTTTGCTACATTTACAAAAAATTCGCCATCTACTCCATCTATTCCTAGTCCATCTATTATTGAAAGATTATAATACTTATAACCACTTGTATCTGTAATTCCTGAACCACTTGAAGAAAATACTTCATTTCTTTGCTCTTCAGAAACATCAGATATATCATTACCTATATTGGCTATATCTGTTCCTGTATACTCATTTCCTGCTAAATTCACAGTTCTATTATTTGTATAACTATCATATAACTCATTTACTTTTTGTTGCATTAATTTCATCTCTGTTGTAAATTTAGTTAGTCTAGATGATCTTACTGTACTTATTCCACTACTTATTCCTATAGTTGCTAATATCAATAACAAAATGATTGTTATTACTAAGCTAATTAAGGTTATTCCAGAATTGTTTTTTCTCATCATTTGTTCCTCCATATTCGATTTAGGTTATATCAATAAATCTTAAGAAAAATACAATGTGTTCGTATAAAGTATCTTTGGCTGGGGTAGTAAGATTCGAACTTACGAATGACCGGGTCAGAGCCGGTTGCCTTACCACTTGGCGATACCCCAATATATTTATATTATATATTCTAACTTGAATTTTTACAAGTCTTTTTTTCATTTTTGTTAATGATTTTGGGGTAAATCGTTGGAGGGAATGAGGGACCGTCCCTCATTCCCTCCAACGTTCCATCAATATCCTTGTACATATATTATAAAGTTATATTCTCTAATTTTTTTAGCTTCTGTAGTATCTTTTTTATTATTTTTTTCATTAATTTCATAGCACCATTCCCAATTTACAGTTATGTTTTTTTCATCATCCTTTAACAATTTGCCACTTAAATCATTTCCTAGTTCTTCTAAACTATTATATCTTTTATCATTTTCTGATGTATAAAACTGCAGATTTGTGGGTTTCACATTTTCACTTTTAAAGCTTATTTTGTAATTTGTTTCTTCTTTACTTTTTAAAACTATATCAAAATTACCACTTGTACCTGGTGCTATTTTTTCATATACTAATGTTTTGGTGTTTATTGTTTCAGATAGTTCTAAATCTTTTAGTTTTGTATCTCCATATCTGACGTCAAATCCTATTTGAACTATACTTGAACTTTCTTTATTTACAGTTGTTTTTTTATTAGATTTAGTACTGCTTAGTAAGATATTTGATTCTTGTTCATTTTTTGCTTGATTTTCTGATTTATTGATTGAACTAAAAAGTTGAAAGAAAATTAAATCTTCTTGTAAAAAACTATATTTTACAGAGTTTAAAATATATAACAGAAATATTAATATGATGAATATTATAATAATTATCTTTTTCTTTTTTTTCATAGCATCACCTATATTTTTAATTGTTCTGAATGTACTTTTATTTGTATGTCTTGTATTATGTCTCCGATACTGTTTTTGTTTGAATCATATTCTACTTTTAATGTATATACTTGTTCTTCTTTTTGTCCTCTATTCATTTTCATTTCTTCTGTTTTATTTTCTTTTAATTCAACTTTTTCATTTTCTTTATATAATTCATATTTTATTGATTTATCTAGGTCTTCTTCAAGTATTTCGATATAATATTTTAAATCTACTTGTGATACTTCTTCTAGATCATTATAGTTTTTTACTTTAAAGTTATATTCTCCTTTTTTGTTGTCTTCTGTAATTATTATTTCTGAATCTTTTTCTACTTCTAATATTGGTTTTGCAACTTCTGTACTATTTTTTATAGTGCTATTATGTATTGTTTTTCCTAAGCTTATTCCTGAGAAAAAGACTATTAATATTAGTGCTATCAATATTATTATAATTGCTGGTTTATTATATTTTATTTTTTCTTTACTTAATTTTTTCAAACTAAAATCTTTATTTCTAAAATTAAATTTAAACTTCATATCTTTCTTTCCTTTTTCAAATTTAGGTTTTTTATCGATTACCTATAACGAATTGCTTTAATTCAACTGTATATTTTTTTAATTTCTAAGAAATATAAAAATTTTATTTTTTATGACTGTTTTTTATCTCCATATCGTTACTATTTTTATATAAATTAAGGACATTCAGAAAATGTCCTTAATTTGAGAGAAACTACACTTTTGATAAATTCAAGACAAACTATTTTTTAATTTTTTCTACAATTTATTATTTTTGACATTTTCTAATTTTTGATTTCAAATTTTGAGATATCAAATTATAGTTTTAACTATATATCATATTCAAATATTTTTTACGTTTATTTTGGCATTACTTGTGTACCAATAACATTTATATCAAATGTATAATTTTCGAAATCTTTTGCATTTTGTGTATCTATTATGTCATTTTGATTAATTTCATTTTCATTTTCGCCTGTTTCATATTGCCATTCCCAATTAATTGTGATTGTTCTTGTTTTATTATCTTCGTTAGCATTAATTGTTCCTGATAGATCTTCTTGTAATTCTTGGATTGTTGCATATTCATTATCATTATAGATAAATACCAAGTTTTGAGGTTTTTCAGTTTCATTTAAGAACTTAACTTTATAGTCTACTCCAACTTCTGAACCAGTTGCGTCAATTATAATGTCAAAATGTCCGCTAGTTCCTGGTGCTACTTTATTATCTATTAATGTTTCATTATTATATGTTGATAATAAATCTACACTTTGTACTAAATCTTCTGTTCCATTTACTTTAAACACCCAATTTGCTATTTCTGCTGTTCCACTTCCTTGTACTTGTGACATGTATTTTGAAAATGTTTTACCTCCTATAAATGATAAAATTATAGCTAATAAAATCAATATGACAAATAAAATTTTTTTATTCTTTTTCAAATAGGCATACCTCCTTCTTATTATTTTTCCATTGGATTTTTGATAGATAATTTTGAAATTAAAAATTTGACATAAATTATAGAAAAAACTAACCAAATTATACTTCCATATTTTGTAATTGTCAACTACTTTTTGATATTTTTAGACTTTTTTCATCGCAAAATTCGACAAAAATCGCTCTTGACTTTATGTATATTTCACTGTATAATACAGATATTCATATTCAAATATTTTATTTCGTTTTATTCCAAGTATTTTTATATATTAGAAAATCAGTATGACATTCCTAACATATAAAATAATTTAAAATTTAAGGAGGGATTTTTTGAATAAAAAAATTTTTATATTATGCATATTTTTTATTGTCGTATTAGTAGTTCCTTTTTTTAGCCAATCCAGTTTTTCTAAATATGTATTTGACTATTCATTTTTATCAGCTAAAATAAAAATTGATAAAAAACCTGAAATAGAAGTTATATCTGTTTCAAACACTAATACTGGATATAAAAATTATGCAAACAAAACACATGAAATAGAATTAAAGGTAAAAGTAAAAGAAAAAAATATAGCTATAAATAATTTTAATACTTCACACATAAAAATTTTAGTAAATAATGAAACTTACACTCATTCAACACAAGTAACTCTACTTTCTAATTATAATGGAGAATTGATTTATCGTATTTCAATTACAAGTATATATGGAAATGGTTTTTTAACCCTAACTTTTCCAGAGGGAATAATACAAGATACTTCTGGTCAAGTAAATGATTTACTTAATTATAATACAAATATTTTAATTGACAATATTGCACCTAAAGCTACATGTGAAGAATTATCTATCGAAAACCAAAAATCTAAATATGTTATAAATTCTAATGAACAGTTACGACCTTTTGATAATTGGGATTTATCTAATAATAATACTTCATTATCCAAAATTTTTAGTTCTCCAATATATTATCCTATTAATATAACTGATTATGCTGGAAATATCTCTGAAGTTTTTATTGATGTAAAAAATGCAACAAATATAGTTTTATATTACAAAAACTATAATGGTTATCTTATTTCTGAACTTGAAAGTAGTGGTGAAATCTCTGGAAAACAGTCTATTATTGACGGTAATAATAACAAAACCGAAATTGTATATGCTTGCTTAGAAGGTGATATTGATAGTGACATATTACAAGTAAGAGGATTTGACTATACTTATTGGGGTGAAAATACTTCTTATACATGTTTTGTTTCTGAAAACGTCTGTAAATATGGCTATAGCCCTAGTCCTACTACTTGGTATGATGTTCACGGAACCAATTGGTCTGTCTTATTTAGAAAAATATGTATTCAATTAGGGGGTCAAGGCCATAATACTGCAAATTATTCTTGTGACGGTATTTCTAAGCCTATTCCTAAGGAAATTGCAGAACAAAATCTATATGGTCTTTCTGGAATTGCTTTTAATTTGAAAAACTCATCTGAATATTCTATTGTTTATCAGATTTATGTTCATGGTGTCGGTTGGCTAAGGGCTTCTTCTGATGGTGAAGAAACCACTTATTCACATGATAAACCTTTTTCTGCCATTAGAGTTAATATTGTACCTAAATCAGAAAAACAACATCTTATTAATTATTGGAACACTTATATTGGTACTAACAAAATTGATTAATTTTTTATATTTACACCTATGATTCCCCCTAATATTCCAAAAGCTATTCCTGTAATTATCATAATAATAGATTGAATTGTTAATGCAAAATCTGAACTAGATACACTTGAAAATAAATACAATAATATTATATATATTCCACCTATTACTCCTCCATTTATTAAACCATTCTTTTTTATTTTCATATTGCTTATTGAACTTCCTATTAATATACTAATTGCTGTAATTATAATTATTGTTGGATTTATTACATCTTCTGATACTTTTGTATATGTTAATACAATTGATAATATTAATAAAAAAATAAATGTTGTGATTAATGCAATTCCTAATCCTTTCAAAATATTTATAAGACTTTTATTTTTTGAAATTTCAGTATTTTCCATGTTTACCTTTATGATATATAAATATCATAATCTCCTTTCTTGTTTTTTCTTTTAATTTATATTTATAAAAAAAAGAAATAGAACTTATTTATCTATTTCTTTTTTATTTATACATTTTGTAACCTGGCCCAATTTGTCTTTTATAATCTGGTCAATTTGTATGCCATTATTTTATAATATTTTTTCTAAATTTTCTATAAATTTTATTATTATATCTTCTCTTATAAATTCTTTTCCAAATTCTTTCTTTAATGATGTCGCTATATTTTTAGTTTCTTCTGAAAATTCATCTTCATTTACATTAAAACCTAAGCTGATTAATAAAAAGTTAATTTTTTCTGATATAGTATTTATCTCTGTAAGTATTCCACATATTTTTTTGTTGTTTAATATTAAATCATTTGGTTCTTTTATTTCTAACTTATATTTATATAAATCATAAATTGCTTTCTGCATACATTTTGCAATCTTTCTTGTTAAACCTTCCAACTCACTTATTTTACAGTGTGGTTTTAATATTATTGTCATTGCTATGTTTTTACTTTCTCCAGTATACCATGTTCTCCCTTTTGTTCCTATTCCTGCTGTTTGGAGTTCTGCTATAATTAATTTTCCATCATTATCTACTTGTGATGCAATATCTTTTGCATATTTGTGTGTTGAAGATATTTCTTTAAAATATTCTAACTTTTTTCCAATTTTTTTTGTTTCTGCATTTTTTATTTTTTCTGTATCCATTAATTATCTCCTATTTTTTATTTTATATATTATTTTTTATCACTAATATATTATTTGGTTCCATTTTAATACTATAATACCTATTAAAACAATTTTTTTCTTCATTTCATTTACCTTTCAACCTATGATAGTTTATTTAATTTTAGCTCAACTTTCTTGTCTCCAAGTAATTTTATATAATTTTTTTTAAATCCTCTAGCCATTCAAAACCCTCATTATCTAGTTTCTCTAATTTTTCTATTCTAAAATATTTTACTTCTTCTACTTCCTCTTCTTGCAGTTTACATTCATTTATATCTATATTTTTTCTAATATAATATACTGTAAAGTGTGCCTTTTCATTTGTATTTATATTTAAAAATTTTAATTCTTCTTTATTTACAACAATTCCTATTTCTTCTAAAGTTTCACGAACTCCTGCATCAAGTGGTGTTTCTCCTAAATCTACTTTTCCGCCACATATTCCCCATTTACCAGGATTGCCTCTTTTTAATCTACTACGTTTCTGAAGTAAAATTTTATTTTCATCATTAATTATAATCACTCCAACAACTGATATATAATATCCATTTGGTACATTATTCGGGTCACGAGCTTCTATATGTGTTAAAATCTTACCTGTTTTATTTCCTTTTTCATCAACTAATTCATGTTTTTCCACTTTCTTCTCCCTTACTTTTGCAACATAATGTTGCAATTTTGATATAAATACAAATTCTATTCTTTACCATTTTGCTTTTTTTCTTGTTGTTGCAGTTCAAATATTGCTTTTTGACTTTCTATTTCAGCCTTTAATTCTTCTTCTGTTGGCAAATATAATTTATATTTACTAGCAAATAGTTGTTCATTTCCTTAATTACTGGTTCTTTAACTTGTGACTTTAATAATCTATAATAATACTGTGTATTAATGTTTCTTTGTAATGTTCTTGTACTCCATGTTTGTTCTAATGCTTCTTTTTCATACCAATCTCTTGCTTTTTTATCAAAAACTTGTAACAGAGTTCTATAATGAGTCCAAGATAACATCGTATTAGATTATGAACTCAATGCGTTCAAAATGTTTGGAAATAATTTATAAAAATTTAAAAAATAATATAAATTTCTTGAATCATAACCTTTTCCATATTGTTTTGTTAATTCTTTAGATAATTTTTTTATTATCTCTAGTCCATAGTCTGCTCTATCATTTCCTTTTAGTTCTTCTTCGGCAATTCTATATCCAATCAACCAATTTCTTTCTACTAGAGCAATATTTACAGACTTATAAGCATAATCTCTTGCTGATTCAATAATAGAACATACAT
>CALXJV010000060.1 GCA_944388715.1 uncultured Clostridia bacterium | reverse complement strand
TTTAAAGGAAAGGTAAAAATAAGATTAATGTTTCAAGGAGAAGAAAAAGAGTGTGCAGTAAGTGCAATAAGAGCTCAAATAACAGCGAAAAAGAAATGGATAAATATCTTATTTGTATATGGATTATCAGATACACCAATGATGTTAGCAAGTAATATAGATATAAAAAGTAAAGAAGATATAATAAAAATAGTTAGATTATATATGAATAGATGGAGAATAGAAGAATATTTTAAATTTAAGAAACAAGAATATAAATTTGAAAATTTTAGAGTAAGAACAATGAAATCAATAAATAATTTAAATTCGTTATTAAGCTATACAATAGGATTAATTGGCTTATTAAGTGAAAAAATAGGAAAAAGAGAATTTGTAAATAAAATAATAAAAGAATCAAAATCTTTAAGAGAAGATGTATGTTTATGGTTTTACCAAATAGCTAGAGGAATATATAATATATTAAAAATGGCGAGAACAGGGATAAGAGATTGGTATAAAATACGAAAGCAAAAAATATATGATGGTCAACTTTCTCTGTTATAAAAGTAATTCCATAATATGGAAACAACCTAATTTTTGATTAGGTTTATTAAGTGATGTTTAAAAAATAGAATTGACAAAAAAGTATTTAATAATATACATATTTTACCAATTCTATTATTTTTATAAAATTATTTTTGCAAAATACCGAAACTTAAAGATAAAATAAAGTTGAAAAAAGTAAAAAAATTTGGTAAAATAGAATGCGAAAAAATACAAGAAAGGAATATTACCAAAATGAAAAAGGTAGAATTATTAGCACCAGCAGGTTCATATGAAAAAGCAAAAATAGCATTTTTATATGGAGCAGATGCAGTATATTGTGGTACATCATCATTATCACTTAGAACAAGGGCAGATATGGAAAATGATGATTTAGAAAAAACAATAAAATATGCACATAGCATAGGAAAAAAAGTATATGTAACATTAAATATCTTTGCATGGGATGAAAAATATGAAGAAATTATAGAAATGGCAAAAAAATTAGAAGAATTAAAACCAGATGGCGTAATAGTAGCAGATGGTGGTATAGTAGAAGTATTGAAACAATATGCACCAAGTGTGAAAATAAATATAAGTACACAAGCTAATATTGTAAGTCTTCATTCAGCAAATTTCTGGTATCACAATGGAGCAAAAAGAATGATAATGGCAAGAGAAATGAATAAAGAACAGTTAAAATATATTATGGAAAATAAACCAGAAGGTATGGAAATAGAAATATTTATACATGGAGCAATATGTTTTGCTTTTTCAGGAAGATGTTTTTTAAGTGACTTTATGTCATGTAGAAGTGCAAATTTAGGAGATTGTGCACAAAGTTGTAGATGGTCATATAATTTATATGCAGAAGAAAAGAATAATCCAGGGGAATATATGCCAATTGAGACAAGTGAATATGGAACAAGTATATTTTCTTCAAAAGATTTATGCTTAATAAAAGAAATTCCAGAGATTATAGATATGGGGGTAGATAGCCTAAAAATAGAAGGAAGATTAAAAACAGAGTATTATCTAGCTAGTGTAATAGGTACATATAGAAATGCAATTGATGATTATAGAAATGACCCAGAAAATTATGATTATAAAAAATATTTGAAAGAATTGGAGAAAGTAAAAACTAGAGGATTAACAACTTTTTATTTTAATGATAGAAATAATAAAGATATACAAGAATATGGTGGTAGACAATATAACGAAAAATATGAATTTGGTGGAAAAGTTGTAGAATATAATGAGGAAAAAGCTGTTATCGAAATAAAAAATAAATTGCATGTTGGTGATAACTTGGAAATTTTAGTGCCATATCAATTAGAACCTGTGCAATTTAAAATAGAGAATTTATGGGATTATGATACAAATGAAGAAATAGAATCAATTAGTCCAGGTGTAAAAGGACAAAAAGTATTGATGAATTTACCAATAAAATGTGAAAAAGATTGGATAATTAGAAGAGAAAAATAAATGTATAATCAGAAGAGAGAATAAAATATTTAACTTAATTGTGTAATAAGTTAGTAAAAAATAGTATTAAAATTTAGCAGTATTTAAAGGAAAAGAGGGGTTCCTTTATAGGAATCCCTCTTTATCGGTATCGACCTCATTTTACCGATACCTACCGACAATCCTGTAAACTATAATAATAAATTTAAAGGGTGTCGGTGTTGACAAAAAAATTCTGGGTATACCTGTCAACATAATTATTATACAAGGAAAATTGCTTATTGTCAATAGTTTTTGAGGATCTATATATTATTAGTTTTAGATTTAACGAATTATTTAAACTATAAATGTAACAAATAATGACCAATTTAAGATGTGCTGAATATAATAAATAAAAGTAAGAAATAATAAATTTAAAAAATATAGATATAAAAAAAGGAGGATGGAGCCATGAATTTTGAGAAATTAATTGGAAATACACCTATGATAAACATAAAATACGAATATCAAGGTAAAAAGAAAAACATATATGTTAAACTAGAAATGTTTAATTTAACAGGAAGTATAAAAGATAGAGTTGCATATTATATTATAAAAAATGCTAAAAGAAGAGGACTCTTAAAAGAAAATATGCCAATAATAGAAGCTACAAGTGGTAATACAGGAATTTCATTATCAGCATTAGGGACATATTATAATCATCCTGTATATATTTTTATGCCTGAATGGGCAAGCAAAGAAAGAAAAGAATTGATGAATTTATATGGTGCAAATATAAAATTAATATCTAAAGAAGAAGGAGGCTTTTTAGAATGTGTAAAAAGTGCTAAAGATTTAACTAAAAAGGTGAATGGATTTTTAGCTAATCAATTTGAGAATGAAGATAATATATCAGCACATTATGAAACAACAGGAAAAGAAATATTAGAGCAACTAGAAGGAAAAGAAATAGGAGGATTTATATCAGGAGTAGGGACAGGAGGAACTTTAATAGGAATTGGAAAAAGATTAAAAGAAAAAGACTCTAAAATAAAAATAGTCGCATTAGAGCCAGAAAAAATGCCTATATTATCAAAAGGGAAAATTGTAGGACAACATAAAATAGAAGGGATTGGAGATGATTTTGTTCCAGATATATTTAGTGAAAATAAAAATATTGTAGAACAAGATATTATTCTAATTAATGATGATACTGCAATAAATATGGCAAGAAAATTGTCGAAAGAATTGGGATTAGGAGTAGGAATTTCGTCAGGAGCAAATTTTATAGGAGCAGTATTATTGCAAGAAAAATTGGAGAAAAATGTAGTTACAATATTTGCAGATGATAACAAAAAATATTTATCAACAGAATTAAAGAATGAAAAAATAGAAAATGCAGATTTTTTAAGTGATAAAATAAAATTATTAGACTATAAAGAAGTTTATTAAGTCAAATGGATTTTAGTTTTTAATTGCACACAATTTTACTAATGTAAAATTGGTGCCAAACAATAATACGGGCTTTAAATGCTATAAATCGAAAAAGTATTAAGAAAAGCCCGCTATTTAAGTATGATGTTTTTGCTTTTATGATATAGAGTAAAGTTATCATACTTAGTTTGATTAGTCTTTTAATTCTTTTGATAATTTTCCAATTGCCTTAGTTTCAATTCTTGAGACATAACTTCGAGATATCCCCATCATTTTTGCAATTTCATGTTGAGTTTTTGGTTTATGACCTCCAAGACCAAAACGAAGCTCTAGAATTGTTTTTTCTCTATCTTTCAAAATAGATTTCATTTTTTCATATAATAATTTTATTTTCATTTTTATATCAACTTCATCTTCAATGTTTCTTTCATCATTTTCTAAGATTTCTTGTAAAGTAATAACATTGTCATCTTTATCTTTTCCAATAGGTTCATTTAAATATACTTCAGCACCTAATTTTTTAGTAGCCCTCAAATGCATTAAAATTTCATTGTCAATACATCTTGAAACATATGTAGAAAGCTTAGAACCTTTGTCTATATTAAAACTATTAATGCCTTTTATTAATCCAATAGTACCAATAGAAATTAAATCATCTTGGTCAACATTAGTAGTTGAATATTTTTTTGTGATATGAGCAACTAATCTTAAGTTTCTTTCAATTAAAATATTTCTGGCATCTTCATCTCCATTTTTCATTTGTTCTAAATACATTTTTTCTTCTTCAGAAGTTAAGGGTTCAGGAAATATATTATTATTAGAAATATACCCGACTAAAAAAACGGAAGATTTCAAAAATTCAATAAATCCTAAAATCCCAGAAAAACAAAGTGCTGAAAACATAAGGGCACCTCCATATAAATAAAAAATTACAATTCACATTAAAAAATTCGCATAACAAATTATATGTTGAATAAAAATAAAAGTGCATGACCATAAAAAATAAATTTAAAAACACATGGAATAATTTAAATCCAAAAATTTCAAATAAATAAAGGGTTTAAATGAATGAAAAACAAAGAATTTCATAAAATAAGATAGAAGAATTTTCAGAAAGAGAGGCTATTTTATGAATGGATTTTTTAATATATTAAAAGGTGTTTTCATAGGTGCAGGAGCTATTGTACCAGGTGTTAGTAGTGGAGTTTTATGTGTAATATTTGGAATTTATGAGAAATTGTTAGATTCTGTTTTAAATTTTTTTAAAGATATAAAAAACAATATAAAATTTTTATTTCCTATAGCATTAGGAGGAGTGATTGGAGTATTAGCATTTAGTAACATAATGAATTATGCACTATATGAATTTCCAATACAAACAAACTCAATATTCATTGGATTAATAATAGGAACAATTCCATCACTAGTCAAAGAAGTTAATGAAAAGGAACAATTTGAATTGAGAAATGTCATTTATTTACTAATAGCACTGGGAATTGGGATTATTACAGTTATATTAGAAAACACGATATCAATAGGCACATATTCAGGAGAAATAAACAATTTATATTTAATTATATGTGGAATGATTATGTCTATAGGAATTATTGTGCCAGGAGTAAGTAGTACAATTATTTTAATGTTATTAGGAGTATACTCAGTATATTTGCAATCAATTGCAAATATCAATCTACCAGTATTAATTCCTATGGGAATGGGATTAGTTTTAGGAAGTATAATAGTTATGAAAATAACTAAAAAATTGTTAGAGAAATATTATGCACAAACTTTTTATAGTATTATAGGATTTACCATTGGTTCTATATTTGTGCTAGTGCCTCAAGGAATGACAGCATTAGAAATAATATTAAGTGGATTATGTATCATCTTGGGTATATATATTTCTCATATACCTGATGCAATAAGAAATATTAAAAATTCTAAAGTGTTAAAATCAGTAAGAACGATAGAAAAACTTAAAGTTCATTCAAAAGCTCAAGATTCAATTGACAAGCAATGAGTTTTTAAGTATTTTAGTTGAAAATGCTTGTGAAAAGTCTAAAAATATAGTATAATTCTTGCATAACATAATATATACGCAATATTAATTAAAATGAGTTGAAAGGAGTAACAGATATGACTAAACAAGAAGCAATTAGAATTATAAAAAATAATAAAGATAAATCAACAGATGAACTGAAAAAATATTAGAAGATTCAATGACAGAAGAACAGAGAAAAAAATTTACAAGTGAACATTTATTTCAACTTATTATAGAGACTAATAAGAATGATGGGAAAAGAGATATAGAAAAAGATACTGATCATGAAATACAAAAAATAATTAATAATAAAAGGAAAACAGAAGGAAGGGAGAGATAAAATGGATTATAAAGATTTAGCAAATTTAATATTTCCAGATGCAAAAGATATAACATATTATGAGGAAAAATACCCAAAAAGAGATTTGAAAGAAGGAGCAATTGTAACAAGATTTGCACCAAGTCCAACTGGTTTTGTGCATATAGGAGGACTATATCAATCTTTAATTGCTAGAAAGTTGGCAAATCAAACAGAAGGAGTATTCTTATTAAGAATTGAAGATACAGACCAAAAAAGAGAAGTAGAAAATGGAATAACAGATATTGTAAGTTCATTAGATAATTTTGGAATTGAACCTGATGAAGGGATGATTTCAGAGACAGAAGGAAAAGGAAATTATGGACCATATAGACAATCAATGAGAAAAGAAATTTATCAAAGTTATGCCAAATATCTAATTGAACAAGGGAAAGCATATCCATGTTTCTGTACTCCAGAAGACTTAGAAGAAATGAGAACAAAACAAGAAAATGCAAAAATAAGACCAGGATATTATGGAGTTTGGGCAAAGTGTAGAAATATAACAGTGGAAGATGCAATAAATAAAATAAAAAACGGAGAAAAATACATAATCCGTTTTAAATCACCAGGGCGTGAAGATAGAAAAATAAAACATCATGATGTAATAAAAGGAAATGTAGATTTTCCAGAAAATGATCAAGATATAGTTATAATAAAAGCAGATGGATTGCCAACATACCATTTTGCACATGCAGTTGATGATCATTTAATGAGAACAACACATGTTATAAGAGGAGATGAATGGTTATCATCTGTACCACTACATCTACAATTATTTCATGAATTAGGATTCAAACCCCCAAAATATGCACATATTGCACCAATCATGAAAAATGATAATGGAAATAAAAGAAAATTAAGCAAAAGAAAAGACCCGGAAGCAGCAGTATCATATTATGATGAAATGGGAATACCAAAAGAAGCAGTCAATGAATATTTATTAAACATTGCAAACTCTAATTTTGAAAACTGGAGAAGAGCAAATAAAGACAAATCAATAGATGAATTTGAATTACAATTAAATAAAATGAGTGTAAGTGGAGCATTATTTGATATGGTAAAATTATTAGATGTAGGAAAAACAGTCATATCAAAATTTACAGCAGAAGAAGTATATGAAAGAACATTAAAATGGGCGAAAAACTATGATAAAGAACTAGAAGATATGTTACAAGATAAAGAATATGCATTAAAAGTATTTGGAATAGAAAGAGGAAATAAAAAGCCTAGAAAAGATATAGCAAAATGGTCAGATGTAAAGGAAAATATAGAATATATGTATGATGAAAAATTTTTTGCAGAAAAACAGGAATATCCATATCAGGTAATTAATGATAAAGAAGATATTAATAAAATATTGGATTTATATATAGAAAATTATTATGATGAAAATGATGATAAACAACAATGGTTTGATAAAATAAAAGAATTGGCAGGAGAATTAGGATATGCTAAAGAAGTAAAAGAATATAAAGCAAATCCAGATGCATATAAAGCACATGTGGGAGATGTTAGTACAGTTTTAAGAGTAGCATTAACGGGAAGAACTAATACACCAGATATGTATGAGATTATGCAAGTTTTAGGAAAAACAAGTATGGAAAAAAGGTTTGAAATTGCCAAAAAGTAAGGATGTCGAATTTTACATTAGAAAGGAAAAAGTAAATGGATTATAAAATTGGAGATATTGTTAGAACTAAAAAAGTACATCCATGTGGAAGTAAATTATGGGAAATAACGAGAATAGGAGTTGATTTTAAACTTAGGTGCCAAGGATGTGGACATGTTGTTATTATTCCAAGAGAAAAAGCTTTAAAAATCATAACAAAGTTAGAAAAGAGGAAAGAAGCTAATTAAGTTGTATTGATTTATTTACAAATTGAGATAAGAAGCTCTTAAAGCAAGAATAAGTTGTTATTATGACACAGTTCGACATTATAATACATAATATATAATATAGTATCAATCAAGGTACTATATTGGAGGTGACTTTAAATGGAGCCACAAGGAGAAGTCTATTGTTGTTATGAAAATAATGATAATAAATGTAGAAAAAAGAAAAATTGTTTAGGAATAGTAGGAATAATATTATTATCATTATTTACACTTGTAATAGGTCTACTAATAGGAGCAGCTTTGGCTACAACAATATTAGGAGCATTATCAGCAATTATTATATTAGCAATTATATTAGGATTGCTTTTAGTATTAACAATTATTCTGATGTTTTGCAATGGAAAAAAAGAAAAAAAGTGTAAATGTTGTTGCTAAAAAATTAAGGAAAATTTGAGTATAAACTCATTTTTTCCTTTTTGTTTTATAGGAGAAATATAGTTTTGCTATAATTGTTGAAAAAAATCATCAATAAAATTCCATACATCATCCTTATATATCTTTCTTTCAGAAGAGAAGGGAAGGGTAGGTATATCTCCAATAGGATTTAAATCTTTTTGTAAAGATTTTACATAATTATCAACTTTTGTAATAGCAATCTTATCTGCCTTATTTGCAAGAATTAAACATGGTATTCCAGAAGATATA
This sequence comes from uncultured Clostridia bacterium, assembly GCA_944388715.1. Lineage (GTDB taxonomy): Bacteria > Bacillota > Clostridia > TANB77 > CAG-508 > CAG-269. The sequence goes on along the minus strand of CALXJV010000060.1, from coordinate 1,598 downwards.
ATGTAATTATACATCAATCTATCATTAGAAGTTGGAGAATGTCTAATGTCTACTAAAAATATGATTAGAGAGATTTCTTTTCGGTTAAATAGATAATGTTCAATAAATTTTCCCACTTGCTCTTGTTCTTTTTTAGACATTTTACTATAACCATAACCAGGTAAATCTACAAAATAAAATATGTCGTCCATATTATAAAAATTAATTTGACGTGTTTTTCCGTGGTTCACTACTTGTTCTAGCAAGTTTTTTTCGATTTATCATTGTATTAATAAAACTAGATTTTCCTACATTAGATTTTCCGACTAAAACAATTTCAGGTAAGTGGTTATTAGGATATTGTTTTGGACCAACTGCTGATATTTCAAATTTTGGATTTTTTATATTCATAACTATTTCTACATGATATATAAATATATCATATACTCCTTTCATAATATTAACAAATATATCATAACATATGTATTGGATTTTTTCAAACAGAAAAGAGAGCATAAGCTCTCTTAGTATATATTAGATATCTTCTCTTACAATTAAATCATCACTTGCAGGACCTGTTCCTATATATTTAATAGGGATACCAGAGAATTTTTCTACAATTTCAATAAATTTCTTTGCAAGTTCTGGAAGGTCTTCATATGTTTTGCAAGAACTGTCAATTGTCCAACCACCTTCTAAAGTTTCATAAATAGGTTCAGGAATTTCACCTGTTACAGTGATATCGTCAGGATAATGATGTATTTTTTCACCTTTATACATGTAACTTGTACAAATTTTAACATATCCTAGTTTTTTTCCAATTTCTCCTAAAGTATCTAAATGATTTAAACATAAATAGTCTATACCAGCAGTATATTTAGCAGAGCATAGAATAGGGCAATCCATCCATCCACATCTACGTGGACGACCTGTTGTTGTACCATATTCATGTCCCATATCACGAATAATATCACCTTCTAAATTTTTAGAATCTTTTATGACATTTCCATTTTCATCAATTGAAGCAGGCAACTCAGTTGGAAAAGGACCATTTCCTACTCTACTATTATAAGCCTTGTCTACACCGATAACTACATTTAGTGCTTGTGGGGGTAAAGCAGAACCACAAAGAGTACCAGCAACTACAGGATTTGAGCTTGTAACCATTGGGTAATCTCCATGGTCTAAGTCTAAACGGAAAGCTTGAGCACCTTCGACCACGATTTTTTCATTATTTTTAATACTACTAAAAATTATAGGTTCAATATCTGTAATATAATTTTTTAATCTTTCTCCATATTGATGGTATTGCTTAGCTAATTTTTTACTATCTACAATACATTTTTCCATATGATTTGCAGTAAAAACTTGATTGTGAACTTTTGTAGCTTCTTCGATTTTATGAACTAATTCATCTTCTGGAAGAAGTAAATCATACATTCTAATACCAATACGGTTGCTTTTATCTGCATAAGTTGGACCAATTCCTCTTTTTGTTGTTCCAACAGGTTTATTTTTTAAAGATTCATATAAAGCATCTAACTCTTTGTGATAAGGAAGTGTGACATGTGTACGTCCACTAATTTTTAATCTTGATTCAATGTGTGGAATATCACACC
>CALXJV010000059.1 GCA_944388715.1 uncultured Clostridia bacterium | reverse complement strand
TGATTATTTTCATTTTTTCAAAATTTTTGTTGCATTTCAAATGAAATTTTCGATTTTGGTTGCATTTCAAATAAAATTTTAGGATTTTTATTGAATTACAAATGAATTTTTACAGCAAAATATTTAGTATAATAACATATTTTTGCTTTTAGTTTAAATTTTTTTCATTTTTCTTAACTCTTGTTTTTGTATATCTGTTATTCTATATGATTCAATTGCTTTTTGTAAAGCTTTATTATATGTAAATTTATCTAGGTTAGCACTTTTTAAATATTCAATTGTTCTATCATAAAATCTTATTAAACATATAGATATTGCCCATGCAACTGCCATTTGTACATAATATTTTTCACTTTTTATATCATCAAATATTTTGAAATCTTTTTCTAAGTATTCCTCTGTTATATAATAGTCTAAAAGCATTACGACTCCAAATCTAATTTCAAATTCTTTTTCTGATTTTAGATATTTTTGCAAAAAATTCCACATTTCTTCTAAATGCTTTTTCGTTATTTTTAATCCTCCACAAAAAACATCACAAACTGCCCAATTATCTATTTTAGGTACAAATTTTTCTATATCATTTAATATATTTTGTATATTGTTATCTTTTTCTAGCCCTATTAACATTCCTTGTAACATAATTTCTTCATAATATTGATTATCTATATTTTCTAATAAATATTTTATTTCTTTTTCCTTAGATAATTTTTTTGCATAATTTCTAAGTACTGGAACTCTAACTCCTAATATATTTTCTGTTCCTGGACATAATCCTTTATGGAATTCTCTATATTTTTTGTCTGCTAAATTTTCTAACTCTTTTTTAATTTCTTGTTTCATTTTTTATTGTATTTATTCTCCTTATATAATTTTTTCTTATTCTAGCATTGATTTTTAAACATGTCAAACGTCAAATTATACTCAATCTTCGATTCGTAATACAATGGAAAAAAGGACTATTATAATATAAATGAATGGAACGATTTTGCGTATCTAAATTTGAATTAGAAATTAAAGTTGCATATTTTTTATTTTCTTTGTATACTAATTATAGAATATATGAGAAAGGAGATAAATTTATGGAAGAAAATGAAGTTAAAACTTTGCCTACAGAAAATAAACTTTTTGGAAAGACATTTTTCTGGATGTTTTTAGGTCTAATAGGTTCTGCCATAATTGCTTGGTATACTTATTCTTCTGGGTTATATATCAATATTGTATATGAAGGATACTTTAATGCTTTACTTATTATGGAATTACTTGCTGTTTTATTATTTAGCCTTCTTTTTAGAAAATTACCTCCTGTAGTCGTAGGTATACTGTATTTTGTTTATGCAGGTTTAAATGGTGTAACTCTTTGTGTTATTTTTGCCGTTTTTGAATTAAGTTCTATTGTTACTTTATTTATTGCATCTGCACTAATATTTGGTGTTTTAAGTTTGATTGGCTATAAGACTAATAAAGATTTAAGTAGTTGGCGTACCTATTTAAATGTTTTCTTAATAATTGGTCTAGTACTTAGCATTGTGAACTTATTTATTTTTAAAAGTTCTATGTTTGATTTAATATTAGATTGGGTAATCTTAGCTGTATTTTTTGGAGTTACCATTTATGATATTAATAAGATTAAAGCTTTACAATCAGAACCTAATATTGACCATGAAAAAATATATATTTATTATGCTATGCAATTATATCTTGACTTTATCAACATCTTCTTAAGGATTCTTTCTATTTTCGGAAAAAGGAAAAACTGATAAAGAGATTATAAAAGCTTGCCTAAAAAAGTTCTTAGAGTTGGATTTCTAAGAACTTTTTATGCTTAATATTTAATCTTGCCATCATTCTCTTTACATATGTTTGCTAGTCATATTGTATTATTGTTTTTTATGTTATGTCTACTTAGGTGTGCCTAGGCAATGCTTACGCACTCCCTAGCACCTATTTACTGATTTGATGCATATTTGATGGACTACTTCCATCTGCATTTTCTACTGGTGTTATTTGGATGTCAGTTCCTAGAGAAACTACGGGGCGAAGATACATTCTATTGCCGTTCGCGTTACCGTACGAATGGACTATGGGGATTCCGCTAAGGGCGGAAATGCTCACAATGCGCAACCCGAAGTCCGCATAAGTCGAACTGCAGTCAGCATAGCGAGAGGCCAACCAATAGCCTGAAAAGCCTGTATTAAATATCATGTCATAAAATTCTTGATCATCAAAATAACTACTTGGTATATTTTCAAATTGGTAATATGTCTGCGTTACTGTTAGTCCTTCTTCTGCTGTACTTGAATCTTCTGTCGTTGGACTACTATACCAATCCGCACTTACATCTATTCCATCTTTCTTTACTGTTTCTGTATTTATTCCACTTCCAATTTCTTGCGCATATAATTTTGGATATTGGTTGTATCCACTTCCATATGTTTTTGTCTCTCCATATTTTACAGCATTTGTATATTTAGCTCTTTCTGCTTTTCCTGTAGCATTCATCTTATCTTCTATATCTTTCAAGTCTAGACTTCTTGCCTCTATTCCTAGACTACTATTACTATACAAACTTCTACATATGTCATTTATTACATATACTCCATTATTGTATCCTCTTGCACTACTAAAATATACTTTCTTTCTTGTTGGGATATAACTTATTAAGTCTACTCTTCCACTTGCATCTATATTTAATATCCTCCATTTTAAGTCGTCTTGAGTTATTGCATTTGTATTATAACTTGACCCTGTTATTTCTGGACTTAATTTGTCCACTCCATACTCTATTGTACTCGTATCTGGTGTATAATTTACGTAGTCTCCTACTTCTATTCCTTCTCTTTCTACTACTTCTCCTATTGCTCCATCTTCATTTATTAAATAACTTCTTCCACTTTCTATTATTGTTACTGTAAATGGTCCACTTCCTTCTAAATTATAATCTGTTCCTTTTTCTCCAAATTGGCTTGCTAACTCTTCATCTAGATATCCTTCTTTTATTTCCCCTCCATTATCTTTTGCCAATGCTCCTGCTACTGACAATTTTACTTTTTCTTCCTCTTCTCCTTCTTCTGTCTTATCTTTTGCTTCTGTTGCCTTTGTTAATATTCCGTTATCTCCTGTTAGTGTTGCTATCGTTACTCCCGCTAATATTAAGAGTACTATTATTGTGATTACTAATGCGATTAATGTTATTCCTTTTTCCTTCATTTCGATTTTTTTCATTTTTTTATCATTCCTTCCTTATTCTTATGTATCTCTTTTTTTATTATTTCTTTCTTTTTGGTTTTTTATTCTTTTTTTCTTGTTTATGAGATAATAAAACTGTAGTTTTTTTACAGTTTCAAAAATGTAGAAAAAACTATATTTTTCTTTAAATGTCCATACTTTTTCAAAAAATATTTTTTTTACAATATATAAAATCAACAAAATATTTTTAAACTTCTCATATACGAAGTATGGATATAAAAATTTTTAATAGAAACTGTATTTTGATTTTTTCAGTCGTTTAGTTCAAAACTCTAGGAACATTTTTTTCATTCAAATTTTATCAATAAAGTATAACAAAGTCAACAAAAAACGCAGATTTTTTTCTTGAAAAATTTGGGAAAGATTTTTATCAATAAATTTATTTTGTACTTATAAAATTGCGATAATTACCCAATTTTAAGGCGTTGAACGATTAATAATTTTCCTAGAGTTTTGAATTCTAAGAACATTTTTCTTATTGAATGATATTAACTGTTTTCACTATATATGTTTTATTCTTACTTCATATAGCCAAAATAAACTAATTTATTTTTTACAAATAAAACAATAGTATATCAAAAAATGCTGTATATCTAATTTGATTATAAAATTAGATATACAGTATTTTAAAAATGTCCAAACAGAAACGTCCCCAATGGACATTATTCCTCAACTTCTTCAAATTGTGAATTATACAAATCAGCATAAAATCCATTTTTAGCAAGTAATTCTTCATGTTTTCCTTGTTCTACAATGTCTCCATGATTCATTACTAAAATCAAATCTGCATTTTTTATAGTTGATAATCTATGTGCAATTATAAAGCTTGTTCTACCTTTCATTAGATTATCCATTGCTGATTGTATTTGTATTTCTGTTCTTGTATCTATTGAACTTGTTGCTTCATCTAGTATCAAAATCTTAGGGTCTGCTAATATAACTCTGGCAATTGTAAGTAATTGCTTTTGACCTGCTGATATATTTGTTGATTCTTCATTTATCATAGAGTTATAGCCATTTGGTAATGTTTTGATAAAATGATGTACATGTGCTGCTTTTGCTGCTTCTACAACTTCTGTATCTGTTGCATCTTCTTTACTATATTTGATATTTTCTTTTACTGTTCCTCCAAATAACCATGTGTCTTGTAGAACCATACCAAACATTTTACGAAGTTCTCCTCTATCAAAGTCTTTTACATTATGTCCATCAACATCTATTTCTCCACTTGTTACATCATAAAATCTCATTAATAGTTTTACCATTGTAGTTTTTCCGGCTCCTGTTGGTCCTACAATAGCTATTTTTTGTCCTTCATGTACACTGGCATTGAAGTCTTTTATAATTGTTCTTTCTGGGTCATATCCAAATTTTACATGTTTAAATTCTACATTTCCTTTTAATTTAGATGTATCTATATTTCCTTTTGCTGTTATTTCTTCTTCTGGCTCTTCCAAGAATTCAAAGATTCTTTCTGCTGAAGCCATCATTGCTTGTAGCATATTTGATATTTGTGCTAGCTGATTTATTGGTTGTGTAAATTGTTTGTTATATTGTATAAAACTTTGAATATTACCTACTGTAATTGTTCCATTAATTGCTAAATATCCTCCAGCTACTGCTACTGCTACATATCCAACATTTGATATAAAGTTCATTACAGGGTGCATCAAACCTGATAAGAATTGTGATTTCCATCCTGAATGATATAATTCGTCATTGGCTTTTTCAAAGTCTTTTGTTACTTTTTGCTCTGCATTAAATACTTTTACAATATTTAGTCCTCCATATATTTCTTCTACTTGACCATTTACATGTCCTAAGTAATCTTGTTGTCTTGTAAAGTATTTTTGTGATTTTTTTACTATAAATGTAACTAATATACCTGCTATTGGTAAAATTACTAAAGAAATTAATGTCATTTGCCAGCTAATTGAAAACATCATAACTAAGATACCAATAATTGTACACACAGATGTAATAATTTCTGTAATACTTTGGTTTAAATTCATACTTAATGTATCAATATCGTTTGTAATAATTGATAAAACTTCTCCATGTGTTTTTTTATCAAAATATTTCATTGGTAATTTATTTATTTTAATAGCAATATCATTTCTTAATTTATATGTAATTTTTTGTGCTACATTTGTCATCAAAAATCTCTGTACAAAAGCGAATAATGCACTAATAACATATAGTCCTAATAATGTTAAAGCAATTTGACCTACTTTTCCAAAATCAATACCAGTTCCACCACTTAACTTGCTAATTAATCCATTAAATATTTCTGTTGTCGCATTTCCTAATATTTTTGGTCCTACAATTGTAAATATAGTACTACCTATTGCAAATATCATAACAATGATGATTGGTATTTTGTAATCTACTAAATATGAATGTATTAATTTCTTTGTAGTTTTCTTAAAATCTTTTGCTCTTTCTGTTGTTTGACCTCTTCTAGGTCCTCCCATTGGTCCTGGCATATTACTTACCTCCTTTCTCACCTAATTCTTCTTCAGACAATTGTGATAAGGCAATTTGCCTATATGTTTCATTATTTTTCATCAATTCTTCATGTGTACCCATTCCTACCATTTTTCCTTCTTCTAAAACAATTATTTTATCTGCATTTAAAATAGTACTAATTCTTTGAGCTACTATGATAACTGTTTTATTTTTTGTTCTTGTTGCTAATGCTTCTCTTAGGCTACTGTCTGTCTTAAAGTCTAAAGCTGAAAAACTATCATCAAATACAAAGATTTCTGGGTCTTTTGCAATAGCTCTTGCAATAGATAATCTTTGTTTTTGACCTCCTGATACATTTCCTCCGCCTTGTGCAATTGGGTCTTGATATTTCTTTTCTTTTTCATTTATAAATTCCGTCGCTTGAGCAATTTCAGCTGCTTCTACCATTCTTTCATCTGACATATGTTCATCAGAATATTTTATATTAGATTCGATTGTTCCAGAGAATAACACTCCTTTTTGTGGCACAAATCCTATAATATCTCTCAAATCTTTTTGTGTAACATCTTTTACATTGACACCATCAATGCATAGTTCTCCCCCTGTAACATCATAAAATCTTGGTATTAAATTTACAACTGTTGATTTTCCACTTCCTGTACTTCCAATAATTGCTGTGGTTTTTCCTGGTTCTGCTGTAAAATTAATGTCCTCTAAAATTTCAGTATCTGCATCTGGATATCTAAATGATACATTTTTAAATTCTACTAATCCTTTTTTACTTGGGTCAAATTTCTTTGTTTCTTTTTTATCTTTAATGCTTGGCTCTGATTCTAGTACTTCATTTATTCTTCTTGCTGAAACTGCTGCTCTTGGTAGGATAATAGAAATCATAGATATCATTAAGAATGCCATAACAATTTGCATTGTGTATTGAATAAATGCCATCATGTCTCCAACTTGCATAATTCCTTGGTCAACATTATGTCCTCCAACCCAAACAATTAATATCATAATTGCATTCATGATAAACATCAACAAAGGCATCATCATTGACATTGCTTTATTAACAAACATATTTGTTTTCATTAAATCTTTGTTTGCACTGTCAAATCTTGCTTCCTCTTTCTTTTCTGTATTAAATGCTCTTATAACTGGTAACCCTGTAAGGATTTCTCTTGAAACTTCATTTAATTTGTCTATTAAATCTTGCAATTTTCTAAATCTTGGCATTGCTATAATAAATAATGTTCCTACTATAAATAAAATTGCAACTATTGCTACACCAATAATCCAAGCCATTGAACTATCTGTACTTCTTAAAACTCTTACAAATCCACCTATTCCTATAATTGGTGCATAAACAACTACTCTAAATAATATTGTAATTAGTTGTTGTATTTGTTGAACGTCATTAGTACTACGTGTAATTAATGACGCAGTTGAAAATTGATTTAATTCTGCGTTTGAAAATATCATTACTTTTTTGAAAACTTTTTCTCTTAAAGTTTTTCCTAATTTTGCTGCTACTCTTGAAGATAACAACATAATCGTTACTGCACATACCATTGTAATTAGTGCAATTCCTAACATTTGTAATCCTGTTTTAAATATGTAATTATTTTGAATGTCATCTGTATTAATTCCAGCATTTATATAAATTTGTTTTACAGATGAAATTACTGCTTGTTCCTTTATTGAATCACTCATTTGCTCTATTTGTTTCGTAAATTCTGTTAAAGCTTGATTTCTTTGTTCTTCTGGCATTTGTTCAATAATTTCCATTAATGACATATTTTGTATATATTGTTTTTGTGCCTCTGGTACATTTTGCAATAGTTGTTCTTTTATTTTATTTGCTGTTTCTTCATTTGTCACAGTTGTCAATTCCATTAATGGATCTACAATGATTCCTGCTAATGAGTCTTCTTGTTCATCACTAATATCTTTTAAAACATAAATTGTATCTGCTTTAACTTCATAGTCATTTCCGAAATATTCTTTTACAACTTTTTCATCATGTTTTTGTTCTGTTTCATATTTATTTTCACTTGTTGTTGAAATCATTGTATAATTTTCTAATATTTCATCATCTTTATCTGTGAAGATAAGCATATTGTCCATATCTTCTTTAGCTATTACTTCTGGTACAACACTTGTAATTCCACCTGCTTGAATACCTTCATTAACGATTTTTGAAGTATAATCTGGCAATGCTAAATCTGTTGAAGCTTGTACACAAAGTAATATGACAATAATAATTACTGCTCCTAATGACTTTTTTAAGTTTTTTAATACTTTTAGCATATCTCTCTCCTTCTTTCATTTATTTAGATTTTTTTATATTGGAAAAATTTTCTTAGAATTTTTCTCTTTGGGATATATCTATAAACCTTATTAGACAAATTCAAATAACACCGTATTATTAATTATATGCGACATAGTGTCATAAGTCAATATCTTTATTGTGAATTTTTTGTGAACCCAGAATAATATCGGGCTTTTTTATATTTTATCTGTTTATGACATTTTAAAGCCTGCATCTATTGTTCGTGTGCCAAATTTCTGAAAGAAATTTGTGTGCAACTGTTAGAGCGGAGCAATATTCTAGCATAAGAAACAATAAAAAAACAAAAGCGACATAATTAATAATCTATCATTTTAATTAAATCTCATGTCGCTTTTGTTTTTTACATTTTTCTGAATACTCCTGCAACTTTTCCTAATATTTCACAATCTGGTACAATTATTGGATCCATTGTAGAATTTTCTGGTTGTAGACGAATATGGTCTTCTTCTTTATAAAATGTTTTTACTGTTGCTTCATCTCCTATTAATGCAACAACAATTTCTCCATTACTTGCTGTGTTTTGTTTCTTTACAAGAATATAGTCTCCATCTAAAATTCCTGCTTCTATCATGCTCTCTCCTCTTACAGTTAGCATAAAGCTTTCTGAATTTCCTACAAAGTCAATTGGAATTGGAAATGTGTCTGTAACATTTTCTACAGCTAAAATTGGTTCTCCTGCTGTTATCTTTCCTATAATAGGTACTTCTACTAGTTCTTTTTGTGTATAGAAGTCTTTGCTTGATGTTGTTTTTGGCTCTCCTGATGCTCCTTTTAATAATCTTAATGTTCTTCCTTTTTTATCTTTTTTCTTAATATATCCTTTTTCTTCTAGTTTTGCTAAATATCCATGGACTGTTGCTGTTGAATTTAGCCCTACTGCTTTTCCTATCTCTCTTACTGATGGGGGATACCCTTGTGTCATAATTTGTTTTTCGATAAAATGTAATATTGATTTTTCTCTTCTATTTAATTCTGGTTTCTTTCTTGGCATTTTCTTCACTCCATTCTCATATTTTGTATCATCATATCATACAAACAAAAAAATGTCAAACAAATTTTTGATTTTTTTAAGTTTTTTTGTTATTAGTTAAATGAGCCTGTTTTCGGGTATAATTGTGACTTTATATTTTGAACTTGTTAAACATATAATGGTTGTACACAATTTTGACTTCCGTAAAATTGGCACAGAACAAATTTACGGAAAGCCAACGATGAAAAATAAAAATCGCACACAAATTTTACTAGCGTAAAATTTGGCACCGAACAATGACGCGGGCTTCGAAATGTTATGAACAGAAAAAATGTTTAAGAAAGCCCTCTATTGTTCTTAAAAATTAAATTTATTATTTTTTAAATCTTGTAAAAATTTTTCTTTTATTTCTGGAGGTAATAATACTATATTTGCTATATTTTCCTTTTTAACTATTTCTGGGATGAATTCTCCAGCATCTTTATATTTTGGATTATTAGAAAACTCTTCACCTTCTCCTGTTCCAAATTCTCCATCTATATATTCGCATAAGAAAAAGTATTCTTTCATGTTTAATTTATTGTTTTCTAATTCGTATAATTTTTTTATTGCTTTTACATTAATTCCAAATTCTTCTTTTATCTCTCTTATTACACATTCTTCTATTGTTTCTCCTTCTTCTAGTCCTCCTCCTGGGAATGCATAATATTCTTGATATTCTTTATTTCTTTTTACATTTTTTCTGTGCATTAATGCTAATCCACCATTCATTGGCAGAATTCCTGCTACTCTTGTTCTTATTTTATTTTCTTGCATCATTTTAATCACGTTCCTCTCTTAATTAAACTAGGTTGATTTTACTACATGCACTTAAAAATATCAAGTTTTTCTTTTTTAAGCATTTGTTTTAGCTTTTACAAATTTTTTCCGTCACAGCTCTTTATTTAAAAGCTGTGACGGATTTTTTCTTTTTATTATGTATTTTTCTCTTTTCTTTTTTTAAAAAATTTTTTTGTTTTTTATCTTTTTTGCTTTTTTTTACTTATAGTATTTTGTTTGTT
>CALXJV010000058.1 GCA_944388715.1 uncultured Clostridia bacterium | reverse complement strand
TTTTAAGAGTAATAATTTTAACTTTGAATTACAATAACTTAAAATTTTATAGTTTTTCTTTTGAAAATAAACCAATATTTAATTTATTTTCATTTTGTATTAAAAAACTACAAAGTTTCATAGAAATTCTTACTCATAAAAATGGACAAGCAAAATATCCTAATGGAAACGCTCCAAATCGGACATTTATATAAAAATGTCCAAACAAAAGCGTCCTCAATTTGACACTAAATAAAAAAAGAAAGGAATGATTTTAAAATGTTAAATGTACTAGTAAATGGTTGTAATGGAAAAATGGGAAATGTTGTTTGTGAACTAATAGCAGAAAGTGATAATATGCAAGTAATTGCTGGCTTTGATAAGGTAAGCTATTCAGATTCTAAATTTCCAATTTTTACAGATATAAATTCTATAAATATAACACCAGATGTTATTATCGATTTTTCTCTTCCAGTTGCAACTTTGAATATATTAGAATATGCAAAAACAAATAAAATACCAATGGTAATTGCAACTACTGGTTTTACTCCTGAACAAACAAATGAAATAGAAAATGCAAGTAAAATAATTCCTATATTTAAATCTGCAAATATGTCTTTTGATATTATGGTAATGAAAAAATTAGTTTCTTGGCTTGCACCTCTTATGAAAAATACTGATATTGAAATTATTGAGTCACACCATAATAGAAAAGTAGACAGTCCTAGTGGTACAGCTCAAATGTTAGCTGATACTATTAATGATGCTTTAGATAATAAACTTCATTGTGAATATAATAGACATGATAAACATGAAAAAAGAAATAAAAATGAGATAGGTATGTCTTCTATTAGAGGGGGTAATATTGTTGGTGAACATACAGTTCAGTTTATTGGTAATTTTGAAACTTTTGAAATAAAACATACAAGCTATTCTAGAAATGTTTTTGCAGAAGGTGCTTTAAAGGCTAGTGAATTTATTGTAAATCAACAACCTGGTTTATATTCTATGGAGGATATGTGTTCTATATAAAATTTTCTAGCATATTATAACTTATTATTTACAAAATCTATGTCTTCCTATGGTCACTGTCATTGGTCTTGACCATATCCACTTATTGGTTGCTGTTGATGGGTTAAAATAATATATGGCACCATAACTTGGATCCCAACCATTTATAGCATCTTGAGCTGCCTTTTTTGCTGTTGAATCAGGAGTTAAATTTATTTGACCATCTTTTACAGCATCAAAAGCTCCAGATTGATATATTACTCCAGATACCGTATTAGGAAATGAACTATTTTTCACTCTATTCATTACAACTGCTCCTACTGCTACTTGACCTGTATATGGCTCTCCTCTAGCTTCACCATATATCAACCTTGCCAACAAATTAACATTACTTGAATTACTTGTAGAAGATGATGATGAACCAGATGAAGAGCTATATATTCCCATTGCTTTTAATGTAGCTGGTCCTGCAATCCCATCCACTGTTAAACCATTTTTTCTTTGAAAATATCTAACAGCTTCTTGTGTTTGGCTCCCATATATTCCATCTATATTTCCATTATAATATCCCCATCTTTTTAATTTTGTTTGTATTTGTACTACTTCATCTCCTCTTGAACCATATTTTGATAATGCTTCTACTTCATCATTTTTTAAAAATATATAAAACATTATTCCTATTACAACAAAAAATATTATAGCAATAAATATTATTTTTCTTTTATTTTTTAACTTCATAGATAAATCACCTTTACTAAAAAATATCTTACAGTTATTTTTAGCAAAATTGGGATTTATTATACATGAAAATTTAAAAGGCTATCATTATATTAAACAGATGAATTTATAAAACAATAAAAAAGCAAAAATATATAATATACAAAATCGTTCATTTTATATTATATACTTTTACTCTTTTATATTTTATGAATTCGATGTTTAACAATACCTACAAAGTATAGACTCTAATCCTATTTGCAAATCTATTAACCCTATTTTATAATTGTAATCTAAATCTCTTAAGTTTTGTAATATTTCTTTTAACTCATTTTCTTTAAAATATGATGCTTGCATTTTATATTTATTTACCAAGAAAACCTGATTAGGTCTCAAATTTAAACTTGTAACAATATCTTTATTACCTCTCAAAGCTATTTTTGTAAGATACAATTTTTTAAAATGATTATATAATGTTATTAATATTTTTTGCAAAGGTTCTTTTGCATATATCAAGTTTTTTAATACCTGTAGAGCTTTGTTTGTTTCTTTTTTTCCTAAATTATCAGTTAAATCAAATATTACACTCTCCAATTTTTTTATGCATAAACTATCTATATCTTGTTTTTCAATTGTACCATTTTCCCCAGCATATTCAATTAATTTTCTTATTTCATTAATCAATTCCTGCATATTAGTACCACAAGTCTCTATAAAATACCTTAAATTAGCATCTGATATTTTTACTTTATATGCATTACAAATAGTCTTCATTCTTTTTTCTATTTGTATAGGTTTTTGATATTCAAAATTACATACAGTTCCAAATTTATCTATAGTCTTGAACAATTTGATTCTACTATCTACATCTTCCTCTACAAATACTAACACTACACTTTCTTCAATCAATTTATTATTTTTCTCTATATATTCTGCTAATCTTTCTTTTATTTTAGTTAGTTCTGTATTCTTTTTCTTTCCTTCTTTTTTTAGTATTCCTGAATTTCTAACTATTATCAATTTTTTTGCATATCCAAAAGCTGGAGTCTCTATGTCAGATATAATTTCTCCAATATTCGTATCATCTATTTGTATATAATTTATTCCCTTAACACATTCACCAAATAGATTTCTTATTTTTTTTAATACATTCTCTAATAAAAATAGTTCTTCACCATATAATAAATAAATGCTTTTTAAGATTCCATTATTTAATTCTTTTTCTAAATCTTCTATTCTCATTTTTATTATATTCCTTTCTGGAACGTTGGGGACGTGCCAAATCGTTCCATTTTGGAACCAAAAGGGACAGACCCATTAGGGACGTGTCAAATTGGACATTTTTTGTCCAAAAGGGACAGATCTCAATTCTCAAATTTAACTATTTTGTATTATAACATTTTCCTCCCTATCACCTTTGAGCAAAAGTTCTCTAATTTTACACGTCCCCAACAACTCATAATTTTTGTGCAAATTTAGATGAATGTGCATGACAAATCGCCATTGCCATGCTATCTGTAACATCATCTAGTTTTGGTAATTTTTCTGTATTTAATATCATTTTTACCATTCTTTGAACTTGAATTTTATCAGCTCTACCATAACCTGTAACTGCTTGTTTCACTTGAAGTGGTGTATATTCATAAATACTTAAATCATTTTGTCGTGCTGTTACTAGTATTACTCCTCTTGCTTGTGCTACATTTATTGCTGTTTTTGCATTATTGTTAAAAAACAATTCTTCTATAGCCATTGCGTCTGGTTTGTACATTTTTATTATATTGTCTAATTCTTTATTTATCTTTTCCAATCTTAATGGAAAAGATGTTTTTGCTTCTGTTAAAATTGCACCTGATGTTTCTAAATGAAATTTATTCCCTATATAGTCAATAATACTATATCCTGTTATTGCAAATCCAGGGTCAATTCCTAATATTCTCATGTTTTTACCTTCTTTCGTTTTTTAGGTCTTTCCTTTCGTTCCATTTTAGAAAAATCTTCGACTTTTCCAAAATATCAAACATTGCACACAAATTTCACTTTGTAAAATTTGGCGCCGAACAATAACTTGGTTTTAATATTATGAGTATGAAAAATAAAAAACCGCTATTGTTCTCCTTTGGAACGATTTGGCCCGTCCCTAACGTTCCATTATAATTCTAAATATTTCAGCTACACTCCATGCTTGTGCTATTGCTCCTTTTGGTAATTGTGGTTTTACTGAATCATATAATTCTGATATGCTTCCTATACAGCCGTTTTCGTTAATTTCTTTTTTGAATGTTCTTTTAGTTTTGTCTACAAATTTTTGTATTTTATTTTCTAGTTCTTCTTTTTCTTCTTCTTTTGCTTTTTCTTTCATATTAATAAGTGCATCATAATATAGTCCTAATAGCCATGGCCATGTAATTCCTTGATGATAACTTGTGTCTCTTTTGAAGCTGTCTCCTTCATATATTTCTACATAATTTTCCTCGCCTTTGGCTAGTGTTTTTAGTCCATAGTTGTTTAACAGTTTCTTTTCTACTACTGTTATCATGTTTTTTGCTATTTCTGAGTCTGGGTCTATAACTGGATGTGTTAAACTTAGTACAAATAATTGGTTTGGCCTTATTTTTCCGTCTCCTAATACATCATAAAGACATTTTGTTTCTGGGTTATAAAATTTTTCTTCAAATGATTTTTTACATTGCTTTGCTAAATCTTTATATTTTTTTATTTGTAATAGGTCTCCTAATCTTAATGTTAAGTTTGCCATTATCATGTTTGCATTATACCACATAGCGTTTATTTCTACTGCTTTTCCATTTCTTGGTGTTACTGCCATGTCTCCTACTTTTGCATCCATCCATGTGTTTTGTGTTTCGTCTGTTCCAGATTGCATTAATCCATCTTTATCTAGATATATGTTGTTTCCGTCTACATTATTTCCTTCAACATAGTTTTTTATGATATCTTCTAATTTTGGATAGATTTTTTCTTTTATAAATTTGTAATCTTTTGTATATTTTAGGTATTTTTGCACTTGTTCAAATAATAGTAAAGATGCATCTACACTATTATATAGTGGTCTGTTATCAAATCCTGAATATCCATTTGGAACTAATCCATATTTTATATCTCTTACCATTGTTAATAATACTTCTCTTGCAATATCAAACTTTTTGGTAACTAATAATAGTCCTTCAAATGCAATTAGAGTGTCTCTTCCCCAGTCTAAAAACCATGGATATCCTGCTATTATTGTGTGTAATCTAAAGTTTGGTCTATATACTATAAAATTGTCAATTGCTTTTAAAAATGTTTTTGTTAATTCATCTTCGTTTAACTCTTTTTTCGTTTTCTTTTCTTTTTCAGGTATCAATTCTGTTTTTTCAATTTCTCTATCTATTCTTGCAATTTCTTTTTCCATTAATTCTTTTACATCTTTTTCTTCTATGTTTTCTTCTAAAGAACATACAAAAGAGATTTCTTTTTCTTCATTTGCTTTTATTTCTACTTCGTACACACCTGGTACAGCATGATTTTCTTCTGGATAAAATCCTCTTTTTTCTTCTTCTACATAAAACATATTATTGAAAGTGTCATTGTCATGAATAATATATTTTCCTTCTGATAGATTCATATATACTGGTGTTTGTGATTTTTCATCAATTACTAGTTTTACTTTTGTATCATTTACCTGTTGTCTTATGTTAAAATGATGTCCTGTATTCATCGTATGGAAATCTCTAAAATTCACAATTGGTGCTAATGTAAGTTTTGATTTATATCTTCCGTTTTTTATTTTATAGTGTACACCTACTGTATTTTGGTTATATTCCATGCATATACTTTTTTCTATTTCTACTCCATTTACATTATATTTGAATGTTGGATAATAATCTTTTTCAAATTCTTCTTGATATTTGTATCCATGAGAAATAAATGATTCACATATATTTGTATATAAATCATATTTTTTCCCTCTTATTTCTAGTGATTCATCTAGTTTTGATAGAACTAGAAATCTACTAGCTGGTGGATTTAATGTTGCTATTAATAATCCATGATATTTTCTAGTATTTGCTCCTATGATTGTAGAAGATGCAAAACCTCCTATTCCATTAGTAATTACCCATTCCTTATCAATTCCCGTTTCTAAATTTAAATTTTCCTTTGTAAATTTCATAATATCCTCCGTTTTTTTATTAAAATTTTATATTATATAGTGAACTTTTAGTTCATTATCCTTAACACTTATTAAAATATTTTATTGTTTTAAATCTATGTATTTTTTAATTTTTTAGATACTAAATAATACAATAATTGAAATTCTAGCATTAGAAATTTCTTATTTATCTATTTTGATTTTATTTAGTTTGCTTAGTTTTTGTTCTCCTCCCTTTGTTTCCAAAGTTTTTCATTTTTGAAGATTTTATTTGTTTATCTCCTTTTGTATGTACATAATTTTCATTTCTTTTTGTAGTTTCTCTTTCTGTCTTTCTTCTTGCTTTTTCATCTGCTTCTCTAATTGATTCAATTCTTTCTCTGTATTTATTACTAAATTTGCTTTTTCCTCTTTTTACTCTTTTAGGTTCTTTTTTTCCATTTTTATATTTCTTTTCTTCTGCTTTTTTTATTTTGTTAATTCTTTTTTCTTCTTGTAATTTTGTATTTAACATTAAATATTGTGGATCATTTTGCTTATCTTGGTATTTTAAGTCATCATAAATTAGTTCAATTATAGATCCTGCAACTAAACTTGGGTCATGCCTTATGTATTCACTATTTACCATTGACAAGTTTCTTTGTAAAAATTTTACTCCTTTTATTTTTTCTACATCTTGCTCTACTATATCTTGCCCTTCTAAATTATATTTTTTTATAAATTCTGGTATAATTTCACCTGTATCATATATACAATAGTCTATAATTCCTTGTCCACAATGCTCAATTATTGCATTTATGTGATCTGCCACACTATAATTATCTGTTTGACCTGGCTCTGTCATTATATTACTTATATATACTTTTATTGCTGTACTTTCTTTTACTGCTTTATTTATTCCATTTATCAAAAGATTTGGTATTACATTTGTATATAAACTTCCTGGCCCTATAATGATACAATCTGCTTTTTTTATGGCTTCCACTACTCCTGGTGCTGGTTTACAATTTGCTGGACTTATTGTTATCCTATTTATTTTTGTTAGTTTTTCAGAAACTACTTCCGGTATTCTAGATTTTTCTTCTACTATATATCCATTTGCTAACTCTGCTGTTATCTTCATTTCATCTAAAGTAGCTGGTATAACTTTTCCTATCATATTAACAATTTCATTGCTTTTTATTATTGAATCTTCAAAATTACCATTTATTTCTTTCATAGCCAAAAAGTATATATCTGAAAATTCTAGACCACTTAATCTTCCTCTTTTAAATTCATAATTAAATAATTTTTCTACTGTTTCTTCTTTTTCCGATAAAGCTACTATACTCTCTTTTATATCACCAAGTGGTAATGTTTGCAATTCTCTTCTTGAATTTGTAATTTCTTCACCATAATTTGATACTGTTACAATTGCTGTTAAATTACTAGTGTAGTTTTTCAAACCAGAAAGTACTGTATTTAATCCTGTTCCACCTCCTATAACTACAATATTAGGTCCTTTGTCATATACCTTTTTGTTGAAAATTAATGAATTTATGTTTATATTCTTTTTGTTTTCCATTCTTTCATCTGTAGATTCGATTAGAACTTCTAATGTCCTCTTGTTTATGTATATTAATCCTATTACTATTGCTACAAACCCTACTACAAAGATTGCAACTACTTTTCCTACTTGTTCAAAAGATATTTCCTTTAATACTAATATTTCCGCTATTCCATAACAACACAATATTATTCCTATTAAAATTAAGAATATCCATCTTTTTATTTTTGTACTTGACTTAAACCAGTGCATAAAACCGCTCATCTTAATTCTCTCCTATAATTTCAATTTCTAATTCTATTTCTTTACTATATTTTTCATATACTTTGTTTCTTACGTATTCTATTAATTCTAAAATATCTTTTGCAGTTGCATTTCCTTTGTTTATTATAAATCCTGCGTGTTTTTCAGAAACTTCTGCTCCTCCAATGCTAAATCCTTTTAAGCCTGCTTCATCTATTAGTTTTGCTGTTATATAATCACTTCCTCTTTTGAATGTACTCCCTGCACTAGGGTATTCTATTGGTTGTTTTTCTTTTCTATATGTTGCATATTCTTCCATTTTTTGCCTTATATCTTTTTCTGTTCCCTTTTCAAATTGCATTCCAACTTCTAGCACAATATATTTTTTATCTTTTAACATACTTCTTCTATAATCAAATTCCATGTCTTTATTTTCAAATTGCTTTATATTACCATCATAATCCATACAAGTAACTGTATTTACTATATCTTTGAATTCTTTACCATGTGCTCCAGCATTCATTCTAACTGCTCCCCCTATTGTTCCTGGAATTCCTGATAATTCTTCAAATCCTGTAATTTCATTTTTTAAAAGAAGATGTCCAAAAATTGAAATTTTGACACCAGCTCCAATATTTGCATAAATTTTGCCATCAAAATTTAACATTTCCATTTTATTAAATCTAATATTTAATACAATTCCTTCTATTCCTTTATCTAATACTAATACATTACTTCCATTTCCTAGCACAGTTATTTTAATATCATTATTCTTTGCAAATTTTAATATATTTCTTAAATCTTTTATATCATCAATTTTTATGTAACATTCTGCTGGTCCCCCGACTTTAAAAGTAGTGTGTTTTGACATTGGTTCATCAAATAAAATTTTTTCTTCCGATATCTCCAGTTCTAATATTTTCTTTTTTAGATTTTCTGTCATACCATTCCTCCTCATATAAGATTCCATAGTCTATTAAAGCAAAAATTTATTGTATCAATAAGCAGAACTAATCAAAAGTAGCTCTCTGATGCTTACACAAAACATTTTAGTTTATTTCTTTTGCATAAATATATAATGGCTTCCCACTTTCTGTTACTTTGGTTGTAGAATTTATTACCTCTCCTGTCTCATAATTTACTATATATTCACTTTCTGAATTTGTTATTCCTAAATTGTTTAGACCATTATTTGAAGTTGTTAATAAATAGTAATTGCTTTCTTTTCCCTCACTGTTATCTTTTAATTCTATATCTTCTTCTGTTTGTTGGCTGTTGATTTCTGCTATTACACTATTTACTGTGGCAATATCAATTTTATCTCCAGGATATGCTTCATTTGTTGTTAAATCTGCCTTCGTTTTCCTTTGTAATACTGCGTTTTGTACCATTCCTAATTCACTTAATAAAGCGTCTTCTCTTGAATCTTTTATACTTTGTGTCCCTATATTTATAGTTATTCCTGCCAATATTAATAATACTACTATTGTTACAACTAATGCTATTAATGTTATTCCTTTTTCATTTTTTAGATTTATCTTTTTTGGTTTTTCCATAGTATATATCATTCCTTTCGCTTTGTTCAAGCTACAAAATTTTCTTTTGTTGAATTCTTTATTACTATATCATTTTTTGTGATTAATTACAAGAGTTTTTGAGAGAATCTTCGATTCGTAATTTGGAAAAATAAATAAAAATCACCATATTTTTTGTTTTTTTTGATATAATAAAGATGTAAAAACAGAAGAAAGGATGGTGATTTTATGAGCATATTTATGAAAAATAATCCCAAAATACTAGAGCATATAAAATTACGGAGAAATAGAAAATATTATTTTTCCAGAAAGTAGTTTTGGAGATGAAGTTATAAAAGCAATGTACAAAAAGGACCTGATAAAAGAAATGGTAGAAACGTTTCCAGAAAGGCGAGACACCAATAGTAAAATACCTAAAGAAGCAATACTCGTACTAGCAGTATTAGCAAAATTACAAAAACTATGTGCAATTACAGATGTCCCAGTAGCAACGCGAGATATAGATATACTAGAAAATTTAGGAATCGAATTAAAGGTAGATAAAGAGGACTTTATGAGTGAAGGAGCAATAAGAGCATTTGTAAATAAATATAAAGCAGAAGAAATAATAGAATTTTATAACGAAATAGCCAAAAAAATAATAAAGAAAATGGATTATAAAAAAGAGAACAATAAACCAGGATAAAGCCTAAGATTTTTTGACAGATAAGTATAAGTAACACGACCGTACTTAGAATCGGTACAAGGACTTTCACAATTACAAATACGAGTAGACCCATTAGGGGTTTTAGAATAAGAAGTTTTAGGGCAAATCCATTTATCTCTATCAGCTCTACCTTTTTCATGGCAATGGCTATTAAAAAGCATAGGAAGAGAATGATTAAAAGGGCAAACAGGGATACCGTGCTCATTTAAAGGAGAGTCAGGCTTGTCAGAAGAAG
>CALXJV010000057.1 GCA_944388715.1 uncultured Clostridia bacterium | reverse complement strand
GAACTCCTGCCATTGGTGCTCTTTCTTCTTGTCCACAGTCTTTTCCTGTTAATGTTATTTCTAATTCTCTTGATGCTGTGATTGCATCATCAAAAAACATTTCATAAAAGTCTCCTAATCTGTAAAATAATATACAGTCTTTGTATTGTTCTTTTGTTTCAAGATATCTTTGCATCATAGGTGAATATTGTTTATTTTCTGCCATTTATATTTCTTCTCCTTTCTCGCTTTTATCTTCTCTGTCTGTTCTGTTTATTACATTTTCTACATCTCTTCTAAAACTTTCATCATCTTCATATTCTGGTAGCTCATATTTTTCCTTTATCTCTTCTGTTTCTTCAAAACTACCATTTAAATCTTTTTCTTCTATTATCCCAGATTTAGTTGAGTTTTTTAGCTTACATACTCTTCTAAAAAATTTTGAACTATTTTCAGATATTAGGAATGGATTTTCTGTAATAATATATTCTGATAATGGTATATATTTTTCATCAAACTTAACTAAAAAGTTATCACCTATTATTAAATGCATTTTTAACTTTTTGATTGAGTTTTTGAATATTTCTGGATATTGTTTTATATAACTATTAATTTGATATTTATTTACATTCGAAGACCAATTGTCTAATATATCACACATTGGTTTCAATTTTCTTTTTACATCATTTGTCATAAATCTAGGGTCTTTTAGAATCATATTTATAACATCTTTTGAAGTAATATATCCTTCATCATTAACTTCTATTCCTTGATTTCTTTCTTTTATAAATTCAAGTATTTCTACTAATTTAATTGCAAATGTATCTTTAGCCATTGTTGTATGGCGATTTGTACTTAATACTCTTGATATAGTTTCAATATCTTCTTTGGTTATTCCTAACCTTACTAATGTTTGTACTGCCATTTTATACTTTTCTTCTCTATTTTCTTTTTTTATATTTCTAGCACTTTTTCTGTTTCTTCTAAAATTATGTTTTAATTTTTCATTAAATTCATTTTTTTCTTCATCTGATAAAATCTCTAAAATTTTACTTTTCAAATCTTTTCTATCAACACCAATTTCTCTTGCTATAGAACTAATTGATTGACCTTGCATAATTCTATTTTTGCACATAATTAATGTTTCTCTATCTAATTTACTCATTTATATTTCCTTTCAAATACCACATATGTTCAGATACAATTTTTAAATCTATAATTTGATTAATCAAACTTTTATCACCTTCAAATATAACAACTTTGTTACTATCAGTTCTTCCTGTTAACATATTTTCGTTATTTTTACTAGTGCCTTCTACTAATACTTTTTGAATCGTTCCTACATACTTTTGATTATTTTCTTCTATTTGGCTTTCTACTAATTCTTTTAATCTATCAAAACGTTTGTGTTTAATTTCTTCTGGAATTTGATTTTCCATTTTGTCTCCAGGTGTTCCAACTCTTCTTGAATAGATAAACATATATACTTGTTCAAAATTTACCTTTCTTACTACATCTAATGTATCTTCAAACTCTTCATCTGTCTCCCCTGGAAATCCAACAATAATATCAGTTGATAATGTCAAATTTGGTATTCTTTTTTTCATTTTTTCTACTAAATTTAAGTATTGTTCTTTGCTATATTTTCTATTCATCTCTTTTAAAACTTTTGTGTTTCCAGATTGTAATGGTAAATGTACTAATTTGCAAACTTTTTCACAGTCAGCAATTGCATCAATAACATCATCTGTAAAATCTTTTGGATGTGGAGAAACAAATCGAATCCTCTCAATTCCTTCAATTTTGTTGATTGCTCTTAATAATGTAGCAAAAGAGTTAACTCCTTCATATTCTTCAAATGCTTTTCCTTTTTCCTTTTCAACTCTTAAATATGAATTTACATTTTGTCCTAATAGCATAATTTCTTTATATCCTTGTTTTGCTAATTCTTGAACTTCTTTTATGATTTCTTTTGGTTCTCTACTTCTTTCTCTACCTCTAACATATGGAACTATACAATATGTACAAAAATTGTTACAACCATTCATAATTGTTACAGATGCTTTTATATTACTATCTCTTTTAATTGGTAAACCTTCATAAATTTCTCCATCAATATCTAAAATATCTTCCTGCTTTTTCTTTTCTATTAAAGCTTTATACAAATCTTCTGGAAATCTATATAATGTATGTGTTCCAAAAATCACGTCAACAAATGGATATGATTCTTTGATTTTGTCTGTTATATGTTTTTCTTGCATCATACAACCACCAATTGCTATGATTGTTCCTTTTTCTTCTTTTACCTTTTTTAATTCTCCTAACTTTCCAAATAATTTGTCCTCAGCATTTTCTCTTACACAGCAAGTGTTAAATAAATTTAGGTCTGCTTCCTGAAATTTATCTGTTTTGATATATCCCATTTTTTCTAGCATACCACAAAGTTTTTCTGAATCATTCTCATTTAGTTGACATCCCATTGTAAAAATGTTGTATTTTAATGTTTTTCCCCTATTTAATTCTTTTACTTTTTCTATATATTCTTCTTGTTTTTTTACTTCATTAATTGTATTCACTTTTATACCTCCATCAATTGCATATTTTATTATATTTTGGCGATTTTTGCAAGGATTTTTACTTATGATTTTTTTGGATGTTAGATTTTTTATAAAATTCGTGTTTTTATTCCATAATAATAATAATAGTTTAAACTTTCTGTTTATTTATTGTACTTATCCTATTATGCATATTTACTTTTATTTCTTTTTTATTTGATAGACAATTGCTCTAATTTCATCTCAGGCTGGATGACTTATATCTTCTAGGCGATTAACAATATTTACATATTCTAGACTCTCACCAATTAATTAACCAACATACTACTTATCATACACATAAAAGAGACTATAAACTTTTAATTAAAAATTTATAGTCTCTTTTTTCTAGGATTCAAGATGATATCAAGACAATTTAACTATTTGTCTTCATAACCGTTAGGATTATTTTTCTGCCAGTTCCAAGAATGTTTACACATGTCTTCAAGTGTATACTCTGCATGCCAATTTAAAAGCTTGGCTGCTTTTTCAACAGAAGCATAAGAAGCATCCACATCGCCAGGTCTTCTCTCCCCATATTCAATAGGAATATTCATATTATTGGCCTTTTCAAAAGCATGCACAACATCTAAAACACTACTTCCTTTACCTGTTCCTAAGTTAATTGCTTCAACTCCAACATGTTCAGTTGCATATTTTATTGCTGCTACATGTCCTTTAGCTAAATCTACAACATGGATATAATCACGCACTCCTGTCCCATCATGAGTATTGTAATCTGTTCCAAATACATTCAAATGATCACGTACTCCAATAGCAGTTTGGGTGACATACGGCATCAAGTTGTTAGGTATGCCATCTGGTGCCTCACCAATCAATCCACTTGGATGTGCCCCAATTGGATTAAAGTATCTAAGTAATACAGCCGAAAAATCTTTAGATGCACGAGAAACATCTTTAATAATGTTCTCAATCATTAGTTTCGTACTACCATAAGCATTTGTCGAACTTCCTGTAGGCATGTCTTCTTTAAGTGGTACTGGATTCTTATCTCCGTAAACTGTTGCAGAGGAACTAAATACAAGTGCTCTACAATTACGTTCTTCTATTACTTCCAATATTGTTAATGTAGTGTCCAAATTGTTACGGTAATACTTTAAAGGTATCCTTGTTGATTCAGGAACACATTTAAATCCCGCAAAATGGATTACTCCATCAATATGATTTTCATCGAAGATTTTATAGACATCTTCTTTCACTGCCACATTGATTTCATAAAATTTTGGACGTGTTCCTGTTATTTTCTCAATGCGGTCGATGACTTTTTTGTTACTATTTGCAAGATTGTCAGCAATTATTACTTCATATCCTGCGTTGATTAACTCTACTGCTGTGTGAGAGCCAATGAATCCTGCTCCACCTGTTAATAAAATTGACATTTTTTCTTCCTCCTTTAACATTTGTAACTTTTATGCATTTAACCAATTACTTTCATTTGCAACAATCTGATAATCACATTCATTCATCAGGTGTCTCCATTCTCTGTTGTAAATAACTGCATTTACATATTCTTGCTTCTTCAGTTTCTGTGCAATTACTTTTTCAACCATTCCATAAAAATCACCATCAAAATTTTCCAAAAAGTCAGATTTGTTATAAATGGCTCCACCCAAATACATATATGGATACTCTCCTATCTTTCCATCAAAGAAAATATTCTTGACCATATCTCCGCATAACGTTATCTGTGGATGTGTCATCTGAAGATTTGTATTTGGCATTAAAGCTATTGTACTTAAATTGTGCACATTAAACTTTGATTCAAGTAGTGTATACACTTCCGGTCTAAAAATCATATCTCCATGTGTGTATACGAAGATATCTGGAAGTACATCAATAGCTTTCATCAAAGTGTCATATGTAGAAGTAAATTCACCTTCAACATAAGTAATATTGATTCCTAATTGCTTTCCATCTTTGAAATACTCTTTAACTTGAGTCTTACAATGATTTACTGCAATTATAAAATTAGTGCATCCAACTTTTTTCAAATTATCAACAATATGAAATAAAATTGGTTTCTTTTCTTCCCAAATAGGTAACATGCATTTTTGAAAATTAACGCACCGTTTTCCCATTCTCCTGCCATATCCAGCAGCTGGAATAAATACCGTTAGCTCTTGTAACCGTTTCATCACATCTCCTAGCCTCCTATTCTCTTAGAATCCGTGCATAAATGAATACACAATATACAACTTTTCTTATTTTATAAATTGTTTATAATCCATAAAATAAGAAATTACTGCTAGTTACAATATATAGAATACCATATTTTACAAAATATGTCAACTCACTAAAAAATTTCAAGATTAAACTCACTAAAAAATTTCAAGATTAAACATATTTATTAGAATTTAGCCTTTTTTGTATCACTTTTTTACAACTATCAATGGCACTAAAATCTCATCATCAGTC
Source organism: uncultured Clostridia bacterium (assembly GCA_944388715.1). Lineage (GTDB taxonomy): Bacteria > Bacillota > Clostridia > TANB77 > CAG-508 > CAG-269. Next base: position 5,380 of record CALXJV010000057.1, on the reverse strand, counting down.
ATTCCTGCATGCTGAGATACAAATTCCTTGTCACCATTAAATAAAATTGTTTTATTTCCTATAGCTATTGCTAAAAAATCACCTATTGCACTATTAAAAATTGGATTTTCATCTCCATCACCAAAAAATTTGCTATCTATTACTTCTTTTTTTGTGCATAATTCAAAATCTTTTCCGAAATTTTTATTAAATAAATTTACAAACTTTTCTTTTTTATCATCCTTAATAAAGAAATTTACTGCTCTAGGCTCTATTGATGTTCCTCGTTTTAGGCATTTAACAATTTCCGGATAATTTTCAAGATGAATATTTTCTACTGGAGTGTGTCCATGGTCTGCTACTATAAAGATAACAGTATCTTTTAACTTATTACATAATTTTTGAGTCATAATATCTCTATAGCGAATTAAGTCTTTTATTTCACTACAATATGTACCAAATCTATGCATTAGATGATCTGGTTCCGTATCATATGCATAAATATATTTTTTCCCATTTTCTGAGCAAAGTTTTTCTATCTTTTCAAACATTTCTTCTAAGTCGCTATATGGATTTTCTTCGATAGGATATAATCTATATCCCTTATATTTCCCTTTTTCATTTATCTCTTCTACTATTGTTTTTGTTTTCATATACTTATTTTTAAATTTTTTTGCTTCTTCTAAAGGTGTTTCTGATTTGTCTCCCTTTTCAGATTCTTTGAATGTAGTAATAATTTTATTAATATCCTTAAAATACATATTCCAACCAAGCATTCCTGTTTCAGAAGGATTTAGACCTGTTTGAATAGACGTAGTAGCTGCAACTGTAGTTGCAGGAAAAACTGTTGTAATTGGCTTAATTCTATGACTAATAAAAAAAGAATCTGATACAAGTACTCTATCTAATATATTAGAACCCATTCCATCGAAAAGAATTGTGACCACATTTTTAGGTTTTTTTTCTTCTAAAATTTCATCAATATAGCTTAAAGTATTATGATTATAAGCTAATTCAAAATATTTTCTTATTGAACAGGCTAAGTTAGTTAAACATTCATTGTAATTATTATTTATTTTCATTCTTTGCCTCCATATCTCATTTATTTTAAATAGTGTATCATATACGTTATTTTTTAGCAACCACATTATATCAAGTTGTACAAAAATTCTAGGTTGCAGATATAATGTGCCTTGTGTTATAATAAGAAAAACAAATATAAAATTAACTTTAAGGAGGCTTTAAATTATTATGGGTGATTTTGATTCTTTATTAAAAACAAAAACTTCAAAAAAGAAAGGTCCATCTAATGCTGTAAACATATATAGACAAGGAAAAAATGATTATGTACAACTTACTTTGGAAAAATTGCAAAAATTAAATGTTAGAGACCTTCTATATAGAAATTATAAAAATAAAATAAATAATGACATATTATCTTTATGGGGAATGCTAGATATAAAATCTTTTGTTGACGCCATATCTGGTAACACAGTAAATCCTTATTTTTTAAAAACAAAGGAAATAATTCCTATAAAGGACTTACCAGAATATACCTATCTTTCTGATGAACAAAGAATTTTAAACCTACTTGATATAAAATACATAAAAAGTTTTGAGTTAGAAGGTATTAGTTTTAAAAATATCTTTTTGGTAACCTTTGAAATTTCAGATAGAGATAGTTATTTTAGACCTTATGTACTATTATTAACATTAAATGATGACAATGAATTTGTTGAATTTGGATATGGATATGATACAAATGATAATGGAAATGTTGAATTATTTATATCTTCTTATAATTATTTAGTTTACTTAACACCACGCGGGACTATAAATTCTCCTCTAACTGGAAAAGCAGTAAAATTAAAAGTTTATGATATTTTAACTTCTGAGGAAGTTTATAAATTATATTTAAATTCAAATAAAGAAAAAGAAGAACTATAACTATGATTTTAGAGACGAAGAAAAAAATCATCATTATACAATTTTTTTATATAAAAAATTGTATAAACAAAATAGAAGAGGTATGTTTTTGTACCTCTTCTATTTTATTGAAGTCCATATTTTTTCTTAAATTTATCTGCTCTACCACCAACTGTATCTTGTCTTAAGTTTCCTGTCCAGAATGGATGACATTTAGAGCATACATCTACTTTAATATCTTTTTTTGTTGATCCTACTTCTAAAACATTTCCACATGCACATGTGATTGTTGTTTGATTATATTCAGGATGTATTCCTTTTTTCATCTATAGTTCACCTCTTTCTTCAATTGAAATAACTTGACTGTTTTCTATCATAACATATTTTTTTATATTTTTCAAGTCTAAATTTTATTTATTTTCATTATTTTCTTTTTCATTTTCTTCTTGCTGTTGATCATATACATATTGAGCTGAAGACAACATTTCACTGTTAAGTGAGAGTTTATTTACTAATTTACTCATTACATTAAATACACACGCAACTATTAATATTAGCATTCCAATTTTTTTCCAATATTTAGCAAGCATATTTTTTTCTCCTTTTTCTTTGATATACATATATAATTATATATATTTTTTTGTAAAAAGTCAATAATTTTCAAACTTTTGGACAAAATAAAATAAAAGTGTAGTTACAGAATTTGGTTTATAGGTATAACCCTTTATAAAAACCTAAATATTTTATAAGGAATTGATTTTAAAATGAATAAAAAAATTGGAATTTTAGTAATAGTTGCTTTAGTTATATTAATTGCACTTGGTATATATATTTATACCCAAAATATATCAAATAATACTGAGAGTAATAATTACGAGGCAAATAAAACTTCAGCAGAACAAAATGTAAATGTTGATAATACAACTAACACATCTTCTAGTGAATCACCTGCTAATTCAACGAATGAAACAAACACAGCACAACCACCAAATCAACAAGCCCCTCAATCAAATACAACTCCAGCTCAAACTACTCCGGCGCCTGTTGAAGAACAATTATCAGCTTTCTCTACAAAAATTTATTCAAATGATACAAATAGAACAACAAATATGCAAATAACAACAACTACATTAAATGGAACAATTGTAAAAAATGGTGCAACATTTTCTTTTTGTAATACAGTAGGACCTTCTACAAGTAGCAAAGGTTATTTAAAAGCCGATATATATGATAAAAATGGAAATAAGAAAAAAGGCTATGGGGGCGGTAACTGTCAAGTTAGTAGTACTTTATATAATGCAGTATTAGCTGTACCTACTCTAACTGTTATCGAAAGACATCCTCATAGTAATCATGTTCCTTATGTACCAGACGGCAAAGATGCCGCAGTTGCATATGGTAGTTATGACTTTAAATTTAGAAATGATACTGGAAACGACATAAAAATTCTATCCTCTGTAGCAAATGGCACTGTAAATATCACTTTGATGAGTTTGAAATAAAGGATGATTTGGGGACGGAGAAAAAATCATCATTTTAACTTCCAAACATTAAAATAAAATAATTATATCAAATGATGATTTTTTCTCCGTCCCCAAATCATCTCTTCCAAATACCAAAAATCATTACTTCACTCATAAATCTAGAAATTCATTAATATCATTTAAAAGGTGATATTTTGAAAAAGGCAAAATTATTTTTTATTAATGGTGTTATTTTAACTATTACTTCTTTAGCTCTGCGAGGAATTGGTTTAATATTTAATATATATGTCGCAAATAAAGTAGGTTCAGAAGCTATTGGTATATTTAGCTTAATCATGTCTGTATATAGCTTTGCAATAACTATTGCTACATCTGGAATAGGAATTGCTTGTACTTGTATTGTATCTGCGGAATTTGCTAAGAAAAATTACATAAATGGATTAAAAGCTGTTAAGACCTCTATTCTTTTTGCTATTTTACTAGGAGTTGTTTCTTCGATTTTAATAATTGTTTTTGCTCCTCTTGTTTCAGCTACTTGGTTAAAAAACTCTGTTTCTGAAATACCTCTTTACTTAATTTCTCTTGGATTACCTTTAATTTCTGTTTCTTCAGTAATTGGAGGATATTTTTCATCTGTTGAAAAACCATATAAGAGTGCTATTTCTCAAGTTTTGGAAACTGGTGTAAAAATTATTGCAAGTATAATCTTACTTTATATAAATGACACTAAAGATGTAGAATCTATTTGTATTTCATTAATCTTGGCTGATGTAATATCTGAAATATTTTCATTTAGTTTAAATATTATTTTTTACCTTGTTGATAGAAGAAAATATCTATCTAAACGAAGTTTACCAATGCAGATGAAAAGAAAAATATTTAAAATTGCTTTTCCTATTAGTATTACTTCTTGTATACGCTCTGGACTTTCATCATTAAAACAATTTCTAATCCCTATTAGATTAGAATTATCTGGCATGTCATATTCTTTGGCTGTTTCTAATTATGGTTTGATTAGTCGGAATGGTTATGCCTGTTATAATGTTTGCAAATGTATTAATTAGCTCTTTCAGTGGTCTGCTTGTTCCTGAATTTTCTAGATTGCTTGCTGGAAAAAATTATAATAGATTGAAAACTGTTTGTGATACAATTTTTAAAATCACTTTTATTTTTTCAATTTGCGTTACAGGCATTTTTATTATATTTGCAAATGAAATTAGCCTTATGGTATATCAATCAATTGAAACAGGAAAATGGATCAGGATTCTTGCTCCTCTTATATTTTTTATGTATATTGATAATATTATAGATAATATGCTAAAAGGTATAAATGAACAAGTTAGTGTTATGTTTTGTAATATAATCGATTTGATAGTTACTATTTCTATAATCTTTTTTGTTGTTCCTGTTTTTGGGATGTATGGTTATATTTTAAGTATTTTTGTGAGTGAACTTTTAAATTTTACTATTAGTAGTGTTCAGTTAAAAAAGAAAATTAATTATTCTGTGAATTTAAAGGAGTTTGTTGTAAAACCATGTTTAGCTTGTTTGGTTTCTTATCTATTAATACAAATATTTAATATAAATATTTTTTCTTTTAACATTAATACTATTATTCAAATATCTATATTTGTTTTTACTTATCTAGGATTTATAGTGTTATTTCAAGAGAAAAAATATATAACAAATTTCTGCTCAAAAAAATAATTGATTTATCAACTGTTATAATTAATATAACATAAAATAAGAAAACAGGCAACTAATTATTTCTAATTAGTTGCCTCCCATAGCAATTTTACTGGAACTTTTGTTCCTCCCACAGCAATCCTTATTGATTACTTTCTAATACTATGATACTATATTTTATGCGATAAGTCAATGTTTTATTCAAAAAATTCTGTCCTTATTTTTTCATTTGTTACTACTACGAAAACATAAATAACTTGCTTTCAAAATGGCGAGAAGTTGCTGGCACTTTATATATACTTTTT
>CALXJV010000056.1 GCA_944388715.1 uncultured Clostridia bacterium | reverse complement strand
TCAAATAAATGAAACATTTTTCTAGTACCATTTGATTCTAATTCTAGTGGTAATGCTTTTAATTCATTATTCTCTCCTCTATGGATTAGTTCAACCTTAACTACTCTATTATTATTCTGTACTTCTTCTAAAGAATTAGGTGTAGTTTTAATTCCTTCTATTCCAGAATCAAATGTTTTAATAAATCTTAACAATTCTTTTTTATATTTTTCATCACTTAATATTTTTAATGAAATTCTAGTATTTATAAAATCCTCAAATCTTGGATTTCCTAAATCCAAATAATTTGCATTTACAAACCAATCATAAACATTATTAAAATCTTCATTGTCTTTATCTATTTTGCTATATATATTTAAAAATAAAGTTCTTTCATCAATATTTGCTAGTCCTGATATTTTATTATTTGATTTCATAGTAACATTATTTTTTTCTCTTTCAAAAATTGAATAAAATTTATTTATCTTTTTGATATATAGCCATTCTGAAACAATACTATCCTTTAATACATCAAAACCATATTTATATATTTTATTGTTTTTAGCTAGTATTTCAACTTCTAAACTAATTGGCTCATTATTTATCATAAAACTATATACATTATCTTCATCTATTGGAAAGTTCTTTTTAGAATCATCACTTACTAATATTCTTTTTTTCATATAATCAAAAGCTTGTAATACATTAGTTTTTCCACTTGCATTAGCACCATATATTGCTGCTACTTTTAAAAGATTAACTTGATCTGTTTTTACAAGATTATATTCATGTTCTTTTAATGATGTAGCTTCCATATCTAGTACATTTTCATCTTTAAATGATTTAAAATTTTTAAAACTAAATCTTATTAACATTTTGATTTTCCTCCTCTCATACTATATTATATGTTATTTTTCAAAAAATATCAATATTTTTGAGATTTTTTCTCAAAAAAGTTTTATTTTTTATATGAACAAGACAAAAATAAAGAAAATATAATTTTCTATTTTTTAAATTATATCTTCTTATATCTTGTAATATGCAATCCAAATAGTTTTTTTAATATTTTTAATCTTTCTTTCTAATTAAGAAAATTCCAATAATCAATCCTATAAGGATAATCAGTACTATTCTTATAAATAACCATTCAAAAGAATGAAAAGCAACTCCTGAAACAGCATTTTCAGGCTTACTATAATCCCAATTTAAGTATGGACTATTTAATAATATTAAAGATATTAAAACAATTATCGTAATTATACATAATGAAATTAGAAACCAATGAGCTATTTTTCTTCGGTCATCTTTCCTTTGTGATAATTGTAAGTTTATTATCTCTAATTTTTCAGAAATTGCTTTTATATCATCAACTTTGGATTCAGAAATGCTTTCTCCAAGTAAAGTACTCACAGTTGTATCTAAAACTTCTGCTAATTTGATTAACATTTCTGCATCTGGAACAGATAAACCTTGTTCCCATTTAGAAATTGTTTGTCTACTTACTCCTAATTTCTCGGCGACTGTTTCTTGTGATACCCCCCCTTTTTTCTAGCTTGAAATAAATTATTCCCTAAACTCATTTTATTCACCTCCAGGTTAAGTGTATAATTTTTTTCAGTTTTTTTCTACCAAATATTTTTTACAATTTTGCTATTTTTATTAACATTTTGTACCTACAATTTGTTAGTCAAATTGAGTTTGCCTATTTGCATTTTTATATGTTTCAAAGCACATTTCAATTTGTTCTCTATTTGTTTTTTTTCTGCTAAATTATTTGGTATTTCATCTAGTGAAAATTACTTAATTTCTGTTGTTTCTATATTTTTAATAACTCTATGAATATCTTTAGTTATAGTTTCCTTATTATTTATGTCACTTTCAAAAATAACATTACCACTATTAAAATAAGTAGAAACATTTTTAAATTATTATTTTACATTACAATTTTATCATCAAATATTAATACTATCAATAAAAAATACAGAATATTTCAATTAATTTGAATTACTCTGTAATATATATGACTACTGCATTTTATTGATTTTTATATTGGGTTGGTATATTTTTAAAACCACAGGTGTGGACTTAAATTTACAGTTTCCAGCTAGTTGGGAAAATGCACGTCAAATAAAATATTCTCAAGGTTTTAATCAACCTGCACCTCGTGATTTTGTTGGCTTTGGGCCTTTAACAGAGCCAGAAGCCTTAACCATTTACAATTTTACTTTAATGCATGATTTTAAACTAGTTCTTGCTTATCATACTCAAGGGCAAGAAATTTATTGGCAATTCCAGAATTTTAATCCCCCAAACAGTTTAGAAATTGGTCAAAAATTGGCAGAAGCAAGCGGTTATAGACTAGCGGAAACTCCTTATAATTCAAGTTTTGCAGGTTATAAAGATTGGTTTATTCAAAATTACAATCGTCCCGGATACACTATCGAAGCAGGTATTGGAGAAAATCCTTTACCAATTTCACAATTTGATGAAATTTATAATGATAATATAGGTATTTTAATTTTAAGTGCTGTTTTACAATAATTTTAACTTTATTATATCTGGAAAAGTGCGTCGAAATCTTTGATTTCATTACGCACTCCTTTTCTCTTATCCTGACTACTCCTCTTAAATTCTATATTTTCTTTCCATTTTATAATTCTTATAAAATTCATTCTCATAAAAACATAAAATCTCCTACATACTTAGAAAACAATTTTTCTAAGTATTTGCTTTTGTAAATACTTATTAAAGTAATTTGCCTCATAACCTTTGACTATTCCATGTTTATCAATCAAATTTTGTATTTTTTCTTTATCATAAATATATTTATCATACCCCATATTTTTTAGTTTATAGTAATCTTCTATTATTGTTTCTGGCACATTGTTTTCTGTTTGCCAACCCAATTGCGGATATATGATTTTTTATTGTTTTTGATATTCTCCATTTTTATATATAAATAAATCTCCTTCTTTTGCTGTTTGATATAAATCTTTTGGAAATTCTATTTCTTCAATTCCTTCCACTCCACTATTTGGGTTATTATTTAAATCATATAGCCATATTCTTCCTGAATATTTTTCACCTACTTCATATACATGTCCTTCAATTCTTTTACTATCTAAATATTCATCTTGTTGTTTCAATTTTTCTTGAATCATTTGATTTATTTCTTCTCCGACAATTTTCGTTGCTTCTACATCTAATATGAAACTTCCATTTTGTTCTCTTAATACACTTCCTAATCTTACTCCTTCTGGCAATTCTTCAATTTGCTTTGTAATTACTTCATTACTCTTTTCAACTGTGCAATTAGATAAATTGTATGAATTTTTTTTATTCTCACTTATATTATATATATAATACATTTCTCCAGTTTCTTTTATATTTTCAGCATATTTTTGCAAAATATTATTTCTTTCTGTCAACATTTCATCTCTATATTTTGATATTACTTTTTGATTATCTATTGTTAAATCATTTGAAAGTAAATTATTCCATTCTCCAACACTTGAAGCAGTATTAGAATTATTTCCTATATTATTTTCTAAATGCTCTGATAATTCTTTCATAAAATTTTGCACAAATTCATTCTCCTTTAAATTATTAAATAAATTGTTAATTAAATCTAAATTCAATATATAATCACTCCTTCATTTTTATTGTTTTTGATATTGGAAATCTAAGATTTATAAATAGTAGATTAAAATTTATTACTACGAATTCAATAAAACTAGAGTGATTATATACTATTTTACATAATTTTACAATAGTTTTTTATAAAATTTTTATTGTTCTTGGCTCTCTCCTGTCGCATAATCAATAACTATACCTGGTTGAACATTATAGCAATATACATTAAAATGAATTCCTTCTCCTTTATCTTCAACAGACCATGCTTCCATTTCCACACCACTTGCTAAAAGATTATTTCCCTCAAAAATAGGTGTTACTCTATATAAAACATGATTATTTTCATTTTTATCAATATATTCTGCCACTTGATTTTCAAATGGTAACATTCCTTCTGTATTTAAATATCTTGTTCCTGTAATCAAATTATTTTTATTTGCATTTTCTCCGCTAAGTTGCCATCCTATCAAATGACATCTATTATATAAGTATTTATTACTAATTAAATTATCATATCTTTTTTGTACCCAACCTGAAAGATTATCTACACTTCCTATATCACCACGTTCTTCACCTTCTTTTGGCATTGTTTCTTTACATACATTTGCAAAAGCCACACCACTTCTTCCTAAACTATCCCATTCACTATATTTTTCAAAAGCTTCTGTAGTATAATCTTCTTCTATAAAATATGGTATATTATTATTTATTTCAACATATGGACTTGATGAATATTCTGGAATTGTAGATAAATCAAATGCTACTTGTTGGCTATTTTGTGTCTGATTTTCTATACTATTTTCATTTATTTTGCTTGCAATTTCCACATCTTGACTCATATATCCATAAATTGCAATACAAATTACTACTATTATTGACACAATCGCTTGCCAGATACTTTGTTTTTTCTTTATTCTTCCCATAACTAATACCTCCTCCTTTGGGGACGTGTCAAAATGGACAAAAAATGGTCAAAAGGGACAGGTCTTCCCTTTTGTTCCAAAATGGAACGATTTGGCCCGTCCCTAACGTTCCATCTTTATGATAAAACTTTTTAGTAATCCACTAGGACTAGTAGTTTCATCTTTTAAACATTCTATATTTCCAAATACTAAAAATGAATCTTCTGCTCTTGATACAGCTACATTCATTAAACTTTTATTATTATCTATAAAAAAGCAACCTTCATCTTTTCCATATGTTGTTGACATTATAATTATTTTTCTTTCTCCCCCTTGTAATACATGAATTGTTCCCACAGTTATTTTATTACTTACTTCCTTTGGTAAGATTTTCTTTAAAACGTTTCTTATCATAACTGCCTGAGCCTTAAATGGAGTAATTATACCTAATACATTATTAGGATTTATTTCTTTATAGTACTCAAATATTTTACTATAATTTTCTTTTATCCAATTTGCTATTCCAACTGCTTCTGTTAAATTATTTCGACTTGTTCCAACTTTTTGTGAATGTGAACTTTCAATTTCTTTATATCCCATTTTAGGAAATAAATCTTCTTTTTTATCTTCTCTTTTATTCCCTCTTAGTGGATTTAGTTTTCCGTTGTACACCAATTTATTACAATATTTAATTATATCATCAAAACATCTTCTATGTTCACTTAAAAATAATCCTTTTTCTTCATATTTTCTATATTTACATGATTTGCATGCAGTTTTCATAACATTTGAATTTGATGCTGTTATACCATATTTTTCTAGAATGTCAAATTCTTTTTCATTTTTGATTACACCTTCTTGAATGGCTAATGATTTATCTAATGCTGTTTCTATTCCCCATACAGGTGAAATTTGGTGTTCATCACCTACTATTACTGCCTTTTTTGCTAATGAAAAAGAACATCCTGCAATTTCAGGACTTACTTGTCCTGCTTCATCCACTATTAATAAATCTATGGAATTATACCTATAGCCTTTTTTCACACCATCCCATGTTTCAAATTGTCTTGGTAACATATAAAATGTCATGACCATACATGGTGTTATTAAAGCAAGTCTCTCATAATACATCATAAGTACATTTTCAAAATTTGTCCCTTTTTGTTTTTCTGTTGGCATATTTTCCTCTTCCAACCATCTTGCTTCATAATAATGAACACTTAACCAAAAAGCTATATATCTTGTATGTGTATCTAGCCAATTATCTAATTCGTTTTTATTAGTTATCATTTTTTCTTTTGGTATATTATATTTTTTTAATTCTGTCTGGATTTTCTCATATTTTGATTTATTTTCTTTTACTTTTTTTATTTTTTGTTGTATTTTTCTAATTTCTTCATTTTTGTTCTCTATAATTTTTGAATAATATTCTTCTATATAATTAATGTCTAATATATCTGATTGAAATTCTTCTTTTTCATTTACATATATTTTTAATCTGTTTGAGATTTTTACTTTATAGTTTTTTATAAAACTTAATAGTTTCCAAAAGATAGGTAATTCACTATATTTATTGTTCCAGAAATTTATTCTTTCTTCTATTTCTTTTTTAGTATTTTTAATCTTTTCAATACTTTCTTCCTGAAATTTCAGATATTCTTCTACTTCTTTTATTTTTAAGCTTTCAAAAAAATCTACTATATTTATCAATTCATTTTGGATTTGATTGATTTTTCTTAATCTGTTATGAATTTTCTTTTTATATATTGTAATGTCATTAGTATTTTCTTCTTTATCAAAAAATTTTCTAGCTTCGTTTATAAATTTTTCTTTAGAATTTTGAAAAATTTCCTCTTTTTCTATCTCTGCTATAAAGAAGTTTCCTTTTTGATCTGTATATTGGAAATTTTTTTCTTTAGCTTGCTTTCTTTTTCTTTTTGATGGAAAATATACTGCAAAATTATTTACTTTTTCTATCCATCTATCTTCTAAGTTGTTTTTATATTGTTTTTGAATTTTTCCAAATGATTCTATGATATTTGTTACTGCTTGATTATTTGTAGATGATGCTACTATTAATGGGGGCAACTCTCCTTTTATTGCTCTTTTTACATATTCATTTGCTACAATTGATTGAATTAATGTAGTTTTTCCTGTACCTGGAGGTCCTTTTATTGCTAAAATTTCTCCTTCTTTTAAATTGTTAAAATTATTTATGCTTTCTCTTTGTGATTCAGATAATCCATATTTTCCACCCATTTGCCCTATATGTTTTTTTCTATTTTCTATTGTATTTTCATGTATTTCTTCATCTTTTTCTTCTTCTAAGTTTATAAACTTTTCATATAAAGGCATTTCTCTTTCTTCATTTAATATGTTTTCATACAAAGATTTTATAGCATATGTAGGGTTAATTGTTTTATCAGGGAAAATATATATATTATTTTCTAGTTGTATTTTGTCTTTCTTTCCATTTAAATTGTAAATGTAATCTTCATCAAAATCACATTGTGTTGTAGTTTCATATATTCCTATACAGAATTTTAAATATTCTTCCCATGAGAATATATCATATATATGATATATTTTATCACTTAATATTTGCTCAAATATTTGATTGTCTCCTATTGCTAATTCTGGTTCTATCATAGGTTTTAAGAACTCCCTTGGAAACCATGGGAGTTTATTATCTTCTATTGCTGGAAGTAAAACTGATTTTTCCTTGTTTAGCATTGCAGGTATAAAATATATTCCTGTTAAGTCTTCTGTCTCTTCATCTTCCTTTTGACTTCCTTCTTCTATTGTTCTAATAACTTTTACAGCTATAATAATATATAGATTTTCATCTATTTTTTCTTTTTCCTTATCTGTGTTTTTCTCTTCTGCTTTGTTGTTTTTAAATAATTTTAATGTTATATTAGGATCTATTTCACCTTTATAAAATTCTTCTTTGCTAATTTTATAAAATTCATCATTTTTAAAATCTATACATCTATCTACTTGAGCTAATACTGCCTTTTTTAAATATCTTGTTATTTCATTTTTTAATTTCATAATAAAATTTTCCCTACTTTATTTCTTATTAATATATTCTTCTACAAGTTTAACTAATTTGGACTCACTTAATATCACTCCTTCTTTTTGAACATTCATATAGAATGGAGCGCCTCTAACCAATAATTAAATTTATCTATATATAATCTCTTTCCTTCCTATCTAATGATTTCTTCTCCGTCCCCAAAATCATCATTAAAAAATTCCTTCTATATTTCCATTTTCATCTATATCTATGTTTTCTGCTGCTGGTATTTTAGGTAATCCTGGCATTGTCATAATCTTTCCTGCAAGTGCAACAATAAATCCTGCTCCTGTTTTTAATTCTATATCTCTTATAGTGATATTATACTCATCTTTACATTCTAAATTTTTAGGGTCATCTGAAAAAGAATATTGTGTTTTAGCTATACATACTGGTAGATTAGCATATCCTAATTTTTCAATTCTTTCAATTTCTTTTTGAGCTTTTTCTTCAAATATAACTCCTTTTGCTCCATAAATTTTAGTTGCTACTTTTTCTATTTTTTCTTTGATTCCTTCATTTAATTCATATGTATATTGGAAATGTTCTTCTTTTTGTGTTAAGTTTACTAATTTTTGAGCAATATCTATAGCTCCTTCTCCACCTTTTGCCCATCCTTCTACTAAACTTAGTTCTACACCTTTTTCTTCCAATTTTTTTCTTAAATAATTTATTTCTGCTTCTGTATCAGAATTAAATCTATTAATTGCTACAATAACATTTAATCCAAATTTATCTTTTATATTTGATATATGTCTATATAGGTTGTCCATTCCTTTTTCAAGACCTTCTATGTTTTCTTCTTGAATTTTATCTTTTTCGATTCCACCATGATATTTGATTGCTTTTATAGTTGCAACTATAACTACTGCATCTGGTTTTATTCCTGCTTTTCTACATTTAATATCTAAGAATTTTTCTGCTCCTAAATCTGCACCAAATCCTGCTTCTGTAACTGTATAATCTGCTAATTTTAATGCAAGTTTTGTTGCTACTATACTATTACATCCATGAGCGATATTTGCAAATGGTCCCCCATGAATAATAGCTGGTGTATGTTCTAATGTTTGTACTAAATTTGGTTTTATTGCATCTTTTAATAATACGGCCATTGCTCCTTGTGCATTTAAATCTTTTGCATAAATTGGTTTATCTTCTTCATTATATCCAATTAAAATATTTCCTAATTTTTCTTTTAAATCTTTTATGTTTTCTGATAAGCATAATACAGCCATAATTTCAGAAGCAACTGTTATATCAAATTTATCTTTTCTTGGAACAATTTTCTTTTCTCCTGAAAGTCCTGTTTCTACTACTCTTAATTGTCTATCATTTAAGTCTACACATCTTTTCCATACTACTTCTTTAAATTTTAATTCATTTCCAAAATAAATATGATTATCAATTAAACTAGCAAGTAGATTATTAGCTGATGTTATTGCATGAATATCTCCTGTAAAATGTAAATTGATATCTTCCATTGGTGCAACTTGTACTTTTCCTCCACCTGTTGCACCACCTTTTATTCCAAATACAGGTCCTAAAGATGGTTCTCTCAATGCTAAAATAGATTTTTGGTCTATTTTCCTTAATCCATCTGCAATTGCGATAGACATGGTTGTTTTTCCTTCTCCTAATGGTGTTGGACTGATTGCTGTTACTAATATCAGTTTTCCATTTTTTCTGTCTTTTACCTTTTCATATAATTCAGAAGAAAATTTTGCTTTATATTTTCCATATAATTCTAAATCCTCTTCTTTCACATTTACTTTTTTTGCCACTTCTACTATATTGTCTAATTTTGTATTTCTTGCTATTTCGATATCTGTCATTTTTTTCACTCCTTTTAATGAATGATTATCTTTCTTAAATTACTTAATCTTATACAGACAGATTAGTTAATTCCACTATGTTAAATATTATCTTAAAAAAACTAAACTTGTAACTTGTTTTAGATATTTACATTCATTCTATTTATATTTTAAATTTTAATTTTAATAACTATTATACAATCAATCCAGCTCCTACACCTATTAAAGCCCCCACTAGAACTTGAACTGGTGTATGTCCTAACACTTCTACCAATTTTTCTGATACTTGTACTCCTGTAAGACCTGGTGTTTCTATCAATTTATTTAATAATGCTGCTTGCTTTCCAGCTGCTCTTCTTACACCACATGCATCGTACATTACAACAAATGCAAAAGCAAATGATAAAGCAAATAGAGGTGTATCAACACCTTCATATTTACCTATCAAAGTTGCTAAGCTTGTTACAACCGCTGAATGAGAACTTGGCATTCCACCTGCCCCTATTATTCTTTTAAAATTAAACTTTTTAGTTTTTACTAAATCATATATTAATTTAAATAATTGTATTCCAAACCATAATAATAATGGTACATATATGTATTTATTTTGAATAAATTGCATAAATCCATTCATTCCTTTTGTATCCCCCTCATAATATTAAATCTGAAAATTCTATACTTTTTTCAATTTCTATTAACAATTTTTATTGTTTTGGTTCATAGTTTTTACTCTACATTAAAATCTTCTTCTTTAACTTCGCCATTTTCATCATTTAGTAATATAGTTATTTTCTTTTCTGCATTTTCTAACATTTTACTACATTCTTT
This sequence comes from uncultured Clostridia bacterium, assembly GCA_944388715.1. Classification (GTDB taxonomy): domain Bacteria; phylum Bacillota; class Clostridia; order TANB77; family CAG-508; genus CAG-269. Next base: position 255 of record CALXJV010000056.1, on the reverse strand, counting down.
TGAAATTTTCATTCCTTCTTCAAATTTCACAACAGAATCATCTAAATTTAAATTACCATTTTCCAATTCATTAATTATCTTCTCTAATTCAGATATTTGTTCTTCAAAACTTTTTTTCATTTGAAACTCCTTTCTTTTATTCTATATTTATTTCACACCATTTTAACTTGTATAAAATTATTACTACTACGAAAACATAAATAACTTGCTTTCAAAATGGCGAGAAGTTGCTGGCACTTTATATATACTTTTTCG
>CALXJV010000055.1 GCA_944388715.1 uncultured Clostridia bacterium | reverse complement strand
AATTAGACCTGCTGCAAAAGGTTCAGCAGTAAGAATAAGAAAAAGAACAAGCCATATAACAATAGTATTAAAAGAAAGATAGAAAAGGAGGGTTTACTAGGTATGGGACAAAAAGTACATCCAACAGGTGTAAGAGTTGGTATAATAAAAGACTGGAATTCTAAATGGTATGCAGATTCAAGAAATTTTGCAGACTATCTAGTAGAAGACCAAACAATTCGTAAGTTTTTAAAGAATAAACTATACACAGCTGGAATTTCTAAAATAGAAATAGAAAGAACAGCAAAAGCAGTTAAAATAAACCTATATACTGCTAAACCAGGAATAGTAATAGGAAAAGGTGGAGCAGGAGCAGAAAGTATAAAAGCAGAACTTGCAAAGAAAATAGGAAAAGATGTTAACTTAAACATTGTAGAAGTAAAAAATGTTGATACAGATGCGCAATTAGTAGCAGAAAATATTGCAGGACAATTAGAAAGAAGAATTTCATTCAGAAGAGCAATGAAACAATGTATGCAAAAATCTATGAAATCAGGTGCTTTAGGAATAAAAACAGCAGTATCTGGAAGATTAGGTGGAGCAGACATGGCAAGAACTGAATTTTACAAAGATGGAAATATTCCATTACAAACTTTAAGAGCTGATATCGATTATGGATTTGCAGAAGCAGATACAACATATGGAAAAATCGGTGTAAAAGTATGGATATATAAAGGTGAAGTTCTTCCTACTAAGAAAGAGGAAGGAGGAGACAAATAATGCCATTAATGCCAAAAAGATCAAAATTTAGAAAAGTGCAAAAAGGTAGAATGAGAGGAAAAGCAACAAGAGGAAATAAAGTTACAGAAGGAGAATTTGGAATCCAAGCCGTAACAGCTGGATTAATCACTAGTAATCAAATAGAAGCAGCACGTATTGCTATGACACGTTATATAAAAAGAGGGGGAAAAGTTTGGATTAAAATATTCCCAGACAAACCAATAACATCAAAACCAATAGGAACTCGTATGGGTAAAGGTAAAGGTGCTCCTGAATATTGGGTAGCAGTTGTAAAACCAGGAAGAGTTATGTTTGAGATTGCTGGTGTACCAGAAGAAGTAGCTAGAGAAGCTTTAAGACTTGCTATGAACAAACTACCTAATAAAACAAAGATTGTAGCAAGAGAAACTGAAAAGGTAGGTGATAATGATGAAGATAAGTAAAATAAGAGAAATGTCTTCACCAGAACTAGAAAAAGAATTAGGTGAACTAAAAACAGAATTATTCAAATTAAAATTTAGTTTAGCTACACATGGATTAGACAATCCAATGAAAATAAAACAAGTTAAAAGAGATATAGCTAGAATCAATACAGTCTTAACAGAAAGAAAAATTGCAGAATCAAAAAAAGTATAATAAAAAGCGGACATAAAAGAAAGGTCAACTATAAATAAAAAATTAATCAGAAATGACCTAAATGTCCCCTGACAATAGCAAAGAAAGGAGAAATCTAAATGGAAGAAAGAAATCTTCGTAAAGTTATGGTTGGAACTGTTAAATCAAACAAAATGGATAAAACAGTAGTAGTAGCAGTAGAAACTAGTGTTAGACATAATGTATATGGAAAAACAGTAAAAAGAACATATAAATTAAAAGCCCATGATGAAGAAAATGCTTGCCAAATAGGAGATAAAGTAAGAGTAATGGAAACAAGACCACTTTCTAAAGATAAAAGATGGAGAGTAGTTGAAATATTAGAAAAGGCAGATATAAAATAAAATAGAAAAAAAGGAGATAACTTTAGCAATGGTCAACAGTAAATCACACGGGGAGGGGACATTCCTTAAACTGAGTGGAGAAGACCAAAAGGTAAGGTGTGTCCTAAAGAATGAATGAAAAAGAGGATAAAACTTTAATAAAGGTCAACAGTAAATCACAAGGGGAGGGGACATTCCTTGAACTGAGTGGAGATGACCAAAAGGTAAGGTGTGTCCCCTGACATTAATAAGAGAAAGGAGGAACCAAAATGATACAACAACAAACAAGATTAAAAGTAGCAGATAACACAGGAGCAAAAGAAATCATGTGTATTAGATGTTTAGGAGGATCATACAGAAAAACATGTAATATAGGAGATATAATTGTTGCATCTGTTAAATCAGCAACACCAGGTGGCGTTGTTAAAAAAGGTGATGTTGTAAAAGCTGTTGTTGTTAGATCTAAGAAAGGTCTAAGAAGAGCAGATGGTTCATATATAAAATTTGATGAAAACGCAGCTGTTATAATAAAAGAAGATGGAACTCCAAAAGGAACACGTATCTTCGGACCAGTTGCAAGAGAATTAAGAGAAAAAGATTATATGAAAATATTATCTTTAGCACCAGAAGTATTATAAAAAAGGAAGAAAAGGAGGGTAATCTCTAATGAAAATAAAAAAAGGCGACAATGTCCAAGTTTTATCAGGTAATGACAAAGGTAAAACTGGAGAAGTTTTAGAAGTAATACCAAAAGAAGACAAAATCATTGTTAAAGGCGTAAATGTAAGAAAAAAACATGTTAAAGCCAGAAAACAAGGAGATGAAAGTGGTATTATACCAGTAGAATGTGCTATACCAGTTTCTAAAGTTAATATAGTATGCCCAAAATGTGGAAAAGCAACTAGAATAGCATATAATGTAGAAAAAGATAAAAAAGTACGTGTTTGTAAAAAATGCGGAGCTGAATTGAAATAATAAGAAGAAAGGAGGATTAGTACAAAATGGAAAAACTTAGAGAGCAATACGAAAAAGAAGTAATCCCAGCATTAATGAAAAAATTTGGTTATAAATCAGTAATGCAAGTACCAAAACTTGATAAAATAGTTATAAATATAGGATTAGGAGATATTAAAGAAAATCCTAAATCATTAGAAAATGCGATGAATGATTTAACACAAATAACAGGTCAAAGACCAGTTGTAACAAAAGCAAAAAAATCAATAGCAGCATTTAAATTAAGAGAAGGTGTAAATATAGGTTGTAAAGTAACATTAAGAGCAAGTAAAATGTATGATTTTGCTTACAAACTATTCAATGTAGCACTTCCAAGAGTTAGAGATTTTAGAGGAGTATCAGCAAATTCATTTGATGGAAGAGGAAATTATGCAATAGGTATAAAAGAACAACTAATATTCCCTGAAATCGAATATGATAAAGTTGATAAATTAAGAGGTATGGATATAATTTTTGTAACTACAGCTGAAACTGATGAAGAAGCTAAAGAGTTATTAAAATTAATGGGAATGCCTTTCAAAAATTAGTCAAAGGAAAGGAGTAATACTATGGCTAAGAAAGCAATGAAAGTAAAACAAGCAAGACCACAAAAATATAAAACAAGAGAATACAATAGATGTAGACTATGTGGTAGACCACATGCATATATTAGAAAATATGGTATATGCCGTGTATGTTTTAGAGAATTAGCACATAAGGGAGAGATTCCAGGAGTTAAGAAAGCCAGCTGGTAAAATTTCGATGAAATCAATCATCTTGCACATTTTTGAAATTAAAAAAAAACTTCGACGTACAAACGTACGACTTCAGCTTTTTATTAATCACAAAAATGCACAATATAATCAATTTCATCAAAATTAATAAAAAAACAATAATTGATTGAAAACAACAATGTTAACAACACATACTATTCTAAATCAATTTTGAAATAATCATAGAAAAAAGGAGGTAAGTAATAAATGAACATTACAGATCCAATAGCAGATATGTTAACAAGAATAAGAAATGCAAATAGCTCAAAACATAAATCAGTTGATATACCAGCTTCAAAAATGAAATTAGGTATAGCTGAAATATTGTTTAGAGAAGGATATATAAAATCTTTTGAAGAAATAAAAGATGATACTCAAGGTACAATAAGAATAACATTAAAATATGATGAAAAAGGAACAAGAGTTATCGATGGATTAAAAAGAATAAGTAAACCAGGATTAAGAGTTTATGCTTCAAAAGAAGAATTGCCAAAAGTATTAAATGGTTTAGGAATAGCTATAATTTCAACTTCACAAGGATTAAAAACAGATAAAGAAGCAAGAGAATTAGGAATTGGTGGAGAAGTATTAGCTTATATTTGGTAATAAAAATGAAAAATTCAATATAAAATAAGGGAATAGACATTTCTTTGAAGTAAGTGGAAGAATGTTGTCCCCTGACTATAAAAAGGAGGGAAAACGGAAAATGTCAAGAATAGGAAATAAACCAATTACAGTACCATCAGATGTAACAGTAAAAATAGACGGTCAAAAGGTTACAGTAACAGGTCCAAAAGGAACATTAGAAAAAGAATTTAGTAAAAAAGTTTCTATAGTTCTAGATGGGAATTTAATTAAAGTTACAAGATTTGATGATGAAAAAGAAAGTAGAAGTTTACATGGATTGACAAGAACTTTAATTAATAATATGATAATTGGTGTAACAGAACTGTATAGTAAAGAATTACAAATAAATGGAGTTGGATATAGAGTTGTAAAACAAGGTAATAATTTAAATCTAACTTTAGGATATTCACATCCAGTAATATTTGAAGCACCAGAAGGAATAACATTTGATGTTCCAAATGCCAATACTATCATAGTAAAAGGAATTAATAAAGAATTGGTTGGTCAAACAGCAGCAGAAGTTAGATCAAAAAGACCACCAGAAGTATATAGAGGAAAAGGAATCAAATATGCTGATGAGGTTATTAGACGTAAGGAAGGTAAAACAGGAAAATAATTTAAATGAAAATCGGCATCTTGCACATTTTTATTTCATTAATCAAACTTCGATGTACAAAAGTACACCTTCAGCTTGATTAATTCATAAAAATGCACAATATATCAAATTTGATTTAATTTAGATGTCAAATAAATGAATAAAAAACTCAATTTCGAAGAAAGGAGTATAAAAATGGTAAAGAAGACAGATAGAAAAATGGAAAGAAGAAGAAGACATATTAGAGTAAGAAGAAAAATATCTGGAACAGCTGAAAGACCAAGATTATGTGTTTATAGAAGTAACAACAATCTATATGTTCAAATAATTGATGATGTAGCTGGAAATACTCTAGTTCAAGCATCAACTTTAGACAAAGAAATAAAAACAAAGCATTCTAATAAAGAAGCTGCTAAAGAAGTTGGAACATTAATAGCTAAAAGAGCAACTGAAAAGAAAATAACAGAAGTTGTTTTTGATCGTGGTGGATACATATACCATGGTGTTGTTAAAGAATTAGCAGAAGCTGCAAGAGAAGGCGGACTAAAATTCTAAAAAATAAAAAGGAGATAACCTTAGCAAAGGTCAACAATAAAACACAAGGGGAGGGGGGATTCCTTAACCTGAGTGGAAATGACTAAAGGGTAAGGTGTGTCCCCTGACATTCAAAAAAGGAGGGAAACAAAAACCAATGGAAGAAAAGAATGAATTAAAAGAAAAAGTAGTTGCTATCAACAGAGTTGCAAAAGTTGTAAAAGGTGGTAGAACTTTTAGATTTAGTGCAGTAGTAGTTGTTGGTGATGAAAATGGACATATTGGTGTTGGTAACGGAAAAGCATCAGAAGTTCCAGATGCAATAAGAAAAGCTATACAAGAAGCTAAGAAAAACTTAATCGAAGTACCTATAGTAGAAACAACAGTACCACACGAATATGTAGGAAAATTTGGAAGTGCAAAAGTTATGTTAAAGCCAGCAGCAGTTGGTACTGGAGTTATAGCAGGAGGAAGCGTTAGACCAGTATTAGAGCTTGCAGGATATAAAAATATAAGAACAAAAGTTATTGGAACAAACAATCCAAGAAACGTTGTTTATGCTACATTAGAAGGATTAAAATCAATGCAAACAATAGAACAAGTAGCTAAAAAAAGAGGAAAAAAAGTAGAAGACATTTTATAGAAAATGAATAAAAAAAGGAGATAACCTTAGCAAAGGTCAACAGTAAAACACAAGGGGAGTGGACATTCCTTAACCCAAGTGGAGATGACCAAAAGGTAAGGTGTATTTTGAAAATAAATAAGGAGACAATCTTAATAAAGGTCAACGGTAAATCACAAGGGGAGGGGACATTCCTTGAACTGAGTGGAAATGACCAAAAGGTAAGGTGTGTCCCCTGACAAAAAATCAAGGGAGGTGCAAACCGCATGAAACTAGGCGAATTAAAACCAGCTGTAAGTAAAGTAAAAAGAAATAGAGTAGGGCGTGGAAGTTCTTCTGGAAATGGTAAAACATCAGGAAGAGGACAAAAAGGACAAAAAGCAAGATCTGGTGGAGGAGTAAGAAGAGGATTCGAAGGTGGACAAACACCATTATATAGAAGATTACCAAAAAGAGGATTTACAAATATCCATGCTAAAACATATACAGAAGTAACATTAAAAATGCTTAACTTATCAAAAGCAACAGATGTTACAGCTGAAACACTACTAGAAGAAGGAATCATCGGAAAAATAAATGATGGAATAGTAATATTAGCAACAGGTAAATTAGAGAAAAAATTAAATGTAAAAGCAAAAAGATTTACAGCAAAAGCAAAAGAAGAAATCGAAGCCTTAGGCGGAAAGACAGAGGTGATTTAATTGTTTAAAACATTAAAAAACGCATTAAAGACACCAGATGTAAGGAAAAGACTATTATATACACTATTATTAGTAGTAGTATTTAGATTAGGATGTTTCATAACAGTACCGGGAGTAGATAGTATAGCATTAAATGAAGCTATGGGAAATACTCAAGGAATTGCAGGATTAATTGATATGATTTCTGGAGGAGCTTTTTCTAGATTTTCTCTTTTTGCAATGTCAATAAGTCCATATATTACAGCATCAATAGTTATACAATTATTAGCAATGATTATACCTTCATTAGAGAGATTAACTAAAGAAGGTGGAGAAGAAGGAAGACAAAAAATAAACAGATACACAAAAATATTAACTATAATTTTAGCATTAGTTGAATCAATAGGAATTTATTTTGCATATAAATCAAGCGGAATATATGTTGATGATACATTTTTAACAGGTGCATTAGTAGTTGTAGGTTTAGTAGCCGGTACATCAATATTAATGTGGCTTGGAGATCAAATTACCAATAAAGGTGTTGGTAATGGAATTTCATTATTAATATTTGTTGGTATAATATCAGGTCTACCAACTGGAGTTGTAACTATATGGCAATTAATAGTACAAAATGGGGCGTTTAGTACAACAGGATTATTAACAGCTTTAGCGATAATAATTGGAGCAATTATTTTAGTTGCAGGAGTTGTATTTGTACAACAAGCTGAAAGAAGAATACCAGTACAATATTCAAAAAGAGTAGTTGGAAGAAAAATGGTAGGAGCACAAAATACACATATACCATTAAAACTTGCAATGGCAGGAGTTATGCCTGTAATCTTTGCATCATCATTTATGACATTTCCAGCTATGATTATACAAATATTTGTACCAGATATAGCTAGTCAAACAGGATTTTTAGCAGGATTATATAATTTCTCAATAGCTACATCAACATCTAATGTAGGTATTGGATACTCAATAGCCAATGCTATAGTATATTTGTTATTAATTTTAGGATTCACATATTTCTATACTTATGCTACATTTAATCCAGCAGAAGTATCAAATAATATAAAAAGAAATGGTGGATTCATACCTGGAATAAGAGCAGGAAAACCAACAACAGAATATTTATCATCAATAATTTCTAAATTAACACTTTTTGGAGGATTATTCTTAGCAATTATAGCAATTATACCTATGTTACTAAGATTTACAAATCTAAACATTGCATTTGGTGGTACATCAATATTAATTGTTGTAGGTGTTGCTCTAGAGACAGTTCAACAATTAGAATCTTTATTAGCAATGAGACATTATAAAGGATTCTTAGAAAAATAAATTATGAATGTTAATTATTAATTTATCAAATTTATATACAAAAGGTTGCCAAATGGTAAAACCTATTGGCAACTTTTTAAGATTTTATAAAGACATAACTAAAAATAATGTGATTTATTCTGAGAAATAGCAAATGTGGGGTTGTATTATAAGAATTCAAATTTTCTATAATTAAGATATCTGTACATTAAGTTCTTATAGAATTTAGTATACTAAATAAAGAGGAGAACAGTAAATCGATTAAGAGATGAAAGTATAATAATCACGCTATTTTTGTTTTTTGATGTAATAAATTTTTCAATATTTATTATTTACAATATTTGTCCATAATAGATATTGAAAAGGTTATTAGTAACCAAAAATAAAGTGAAGGAGTGTGTTTTTATGATTATAATTATGTTAGGAGCACAAGGAACAGGAAAGGGGACTGTAGCAGGTCTAATAAGTAAATCAATAGGTTTACCTCAAGTTTCAACAGGAGATATATTTAGGCAAAATATTAGTGAAAAAACTGAATTAGGAATAGAAGCTGATAAATATATATCAAAAGGGAATTTAGTACCAGATGATATAACAGTACCAATGGTAGAAGATAGATTAACATGGGAAGATGCAAAAAATGGAGTAATATTAGATGGATTCCCAAGAACAATAGAACAAGCAGAAAAATTAGACGAAATATTAAGTAAGAATGGAAAAAAAGTGGATTTAGTTGTAAATCTAGTAACACCAAAAGAAGAACTTATAGATAGAATGTTAACAAGAAGAGTTTGTACAAATCAAGAGTGTAAGGCAACATATAATACAAAATTAAATCCTCCAAAAGAAGAAGGAATTTGTGATAGATGTGGTTCACCTTTAAAACAAAGAGAAGATGATTCAGATCCAAAGGCAATAGAAAGAAGACTAGAAATATATGAAGAAAAAACAAGTCCATTAGTACAATATTATGATAAAAAAGGAGTATTAAAAACTGAAACAGTAAGTTTAGCAATAAATAGAATGGGAAAAGATGTAGCAGAAGATGTTATAAAATTTTTGAATAAATAAAAGTAAATAGTATTCCTATACAATAAAAAATCAAAAGTTGATATAAAAATCTGATTCATAATCTGGATAGATAAAATGTCAACTTTTGAATGACTTTATAAAAAATGTTAAAAGATTAATATTGTGTTTTAGAAAGAAGGAAAGATAATGGTAACAATAAAGTCAAAAAGAGAAATAGAATTAATGAGAGAAGCATGTAGAGTAGTTGCTTTAACATATGAAGAATTAGAGAAAAAGATAAAGCCTGGAATGTCAACATGGGAATTGGATCAAATTGCAGAGAAAAAAATGAGAAGTTTAGGAGCAATTCCAGCAGAGAAAGGATATGATATAGGAATAAAAGGAGTTCCAAAATATCCAGCAACACTTTGTGTATCAATAAATGATGAAGTAATCCATGGAATTCCTTCGAAAAATAAAATAATAAAAGAAGGAGATATTGTTAGTATAGATACAGTTGCATTAAAAGATGGATTTAATGGTGATGCAGCAAGAACTTTTATAATAGGAAATGTTTCTAAAGAAACAAAAAGACTAGTAGATGTTACAAAACAAGCCTTTTTTGAGGGGATTAAATATGCGAAACCAGGAAATAGAATAGGTGATGTAAGTCATGCAATTGGTGAATATGTACGTTCACAAGGATATTCGGTAGTAAGAGAATTTCAAGGACATGGAATAGGAAGAGAAATGCATGAAGATCCAGGTATCCCAAATTATGGAAAAGCAGGACGTGGAATTAGATTAGAGCCAGGTATGACATTAGCAATAGAACCTATGGTAATACAAGGAAAGCCAAACATTTTAGAATTAGATGATGGTTGGACAATTATTACAGAGGATGGAAGTTTATCTGCACATTATGAAAATACTATTTTAATTACAGAAAAAGAGCCAGAAATATTGACAATACTTTAATTATGATGTATAATACAATAGTTATTATGCACAATAGAATAATTTTGTGTAAAAAAAGCTCTTTAAGGAGGGAATGAATTTGTCAAAGGAAGATGTTATAGAAGTTGAAGGAGTAGTTGTAGAAGCACTACCAAATACTACATTTAAAGTAGAATTAGAAAATGGACATCAGATTTTAGCCCATATATCAGGTAAATTAAGAATGAATTATATTAAAATTTTACCAGGTGATAAGGTAAAAGTAGAACTTTCACCTTATGATTTAAATAGGGGAAGAATCACTTGGAGAGCAAAATAGATAAAAATTAACCCAAAAATATATAAATTATTTTAGGAGGTGCAAAAAATGAAAGTAAGACCATCAGTAAAACCAATTTGCGAAAAATGTAAAGTAATAAAAAGAAAAGGGAAAATTAGAGTAATTTGCGAAAACCCTAAACACAAACAAAGACAAGGTTAGTCTAAAAAAGTTAATAACACAAATTAGGTAGCGGCTGTAAATCAGAAATGATTTAAATATCAAATTTGTGTTTATATATATGTCTTAAGAAAATTTAAAGACTAGAGGGAATTCTAGTGCATTTCACCTTTAAATGGCATTAAGACAAAACAATAAGATAAAATAATAAAGAAAACAAAAATAATTTGGAGGTGCAAAAACATATGGCTCGTATAGCAGGAGTAGATTTACCTAAAGAAAAAAGAGTAGAAATAGGACTTA
>CALXJV010000054.1 GCA_944388715.1 uncultured Clostridia bacterium | reverse complement strand
TATTCGACAACATTTCAAAAGTGAGCAATCCTTACATACTTAAGGTTTTGCTCACTCTAACTGTAAAACTCAAGATTTTTCTCATGTATTATATTATTTAATTTTCATATATGCAATAGTTTTGTGACATTTTATAATTATTTGTCACAATCTTAATAATTATTTAAATTAGTATATTTTATTTTTTTAAGTAGTAGGTAATTGTAGATTTTGATAACTTTAATATTTCACCTAGCATTATATTAGACGTATTTGTTTCTTCTTTTACATATTTGACCATATTTTCTATTTCTTTTTTATCACTATATATTGTTATATTATGTTCTTTTTCATAACTTCTAATAAACTCCTTTACAAATGTCTTTTTGTCTTCACATGTATCAATAAAATCACTTTTAGCTATTATATTTTCTGTGCTATCTTCTTGATAAATTTGGATATTTTTCTTTTTGAAAATATTATCATATACATCATTTATTTGAAATTCTTTGAAATTAGAATAAACATACTTTTCAGGACTTAAAACAATTTTTGCCCTAACAGGATTGTAAAAAATATATCTTATGCAGTTCCTTAATTGCTTTTCACTAAATATTGGTTGACTCTTATATCGATTTCTAAAAACAATGCCCACTCGTTCATTAATATAATTATAGTACATTGCAAATTTCCCATTAATGTTTTTCATAAATAAACTCATATTATTTACATTTTCTGTATAGAGTAATATATGTGCATGATTGTCCATAATAGTAAAATTAATTATTTCTATGTCAAATTCTTTGGCATTTTCTTTTATTAATTCCATGTATTTCTTTTTACATCTATCTTCATTAAAAATATATTCTTTGTTTATTCCTTGGGTCATATTATGAAAAAAAGTAGTCTCCATTTGATTTCTTGCATTTCTAGACATAAGCACTCCTTTGAATTAAAATAATTTGATAAAATTGATAATCAAATTATCATTTACATATTATTACATTTTTTTCCATTTGTCAAATATTATTTAAAAATAACTGCAATTCGTAATAAAATTTTTCATTTTACTCTTGATAAATATATCAGCTATACAATTTTTTTATCGGCAACACTTGAAAAATGAGCAAATTCTATTTAAATACAGATTTGCTCATTTTTACTGTCAAATTTAAGATATTAATTATTTACAATATGTCTATATATATTAGAAATTCAGAACAACTTTTTAATATTTAAGCGAACAAGACCTGTCCCTTTTGGACAAAAATTGTCCAGTTTGACACGTCCCCAATGGACAATTTCGACTGAAATTAACGTTCCACATTAATTTTCAAGTTTTCTCCATTGATGTTTGTATCAACATATTCTCTTCCTTCTTCATCATAGATAATATTGTCTGCTAATGTGTCATGTTTTATTGTTTCTTCATATTTTTTTATAATTTTTTCTACTTTTTCGTTTCCTGCTACATATAGATTTATTCTGTCTAATACCTCAAATCCACTTTCTTTTCTCATGTTTTGTACTTTTGATAATACTTCTCTTAGGATTCCTTCTTCTGCTAGTTCTGGTGTAATATTTGTGTCTAATACTACTCCGATTTCTCCTTCTCCACTAAATGCAAATCCTTCTTTTCCTTGCATTGTTATTAATAAATTTTCAGAGTTTAGTCCTATTTGTGTTTCACCAATTTTAATGTATTCTGTTCCTCCGTTTTTTACGGTGTTTGCTAAGTCCATTTGGTTTTTCTTTGCTATTTCTTCTTTGATTTTTGGTATTAGTCTACCATATTCTTTTCCTAGTACTGGTAAGTTTGGTTTTATTTCGAAGTTTACGTATTCTGACATTTCTGCTCCTAGTACAACTTCTTTTACATTTAGTTCTTCTTTTACTATGTCTGTATAGTATTCTGGAAGTGTGTCTATTGAGATTAACATTTCTGATAATGGTTGTCTGTTTTTGATGTTTACAGAGTTTCTTGCACTTCTTCCTAGTTTTACAATTTTATATGCTAAGTCCATTTCTTTTTCTAAGTCTTTATCTATTACTTTTTCATCTACTTCTGGCCATGAACATAAATGGATGCTTTCTGGTGCTGTTTTATCTAAACCAACTACTAAGTTTTGATAGATTTCTTCTGTCATGAATGGTACAAATGGTGCTGAAACTTTGCATAAGTCTACTAATACTTTGTATAGTGTTACATATGCTCCAATTTTGTCATCTGTTAATTCCTGACTCCAGAATCTTTCTCTATTTCTTCTTACATACCAGTTTGATAAACTGTCTGTAAATTCTTCAATTTCTAATGCAGATCCTGTTATGTCATAGCTGTCTAATTTATTTTCTACATTTTTTATTAGTGTATTTAATTTTGAAATAATCCATTTGTCCATGATGTTTGTTACTTTGAAATCTTTATATTTCAATGGATTGAATTGGTCTATTTCTGCATATAGTACATAGAATGAGTATACATTCCATAATGTACTTAAAAATCCTCTTTGTGTTTCTTTTACATTTTCTAGTCCTAATCTTGTTGGTAACCATGGAGCGCTACATGTGTAGAAATGCCATCTTGTTGCATCTGCACCTACTGTATTTAGTAATTCCATCGGGTCTACTCCATTTCCTTTTGATTTAGACATTTTTTGTCCTTTTTCGTCTAGAACATGGCCTAATACAATACAGTTTTCAAATGGTGTTCTATTAAATAGTGCTGTTCCTACTGCTGTTAATGTATAGAACCATCCTCTTGTTTGGTCAACTGCTTCTGATATAAATTGTGCTGGGAAGTTGTTGTCAAACATTTCTTTATTTTCAAATGGATAGTGCCATTGTGCAAAAGGCATTGAACCTGAGTCAAACCAACAGTCGATAACTTCTTTTGCTCTATACATTTTCTTACCACATTTTGGACATTTTAGTTCTACTGCATCTATATATGGTTTATGAAGTTCTATATCTTCTGGTACATCTATTCCTTTTTCTTTTAATTCAGCAATTGAACCAATACATTCTTGATGTCCACATTCTTCATCTTCACAAGTCCAGATTGGTAGTGGTGTTCCCCAATATCTATCTCTTGAAATTCCCCAGTCAATGACATTTTCTAGGAATTTTCCAAATCTTCCTGTTTTAATTGTTTCTGGATACCAGTTTACTTTGCTATTGTTTTCAACTAATTCATCTCTTAGTTTACTCATTGCAACAAACCAACTCTCTTTTGGATAATATAGAAGTGGTGTGTCACATCTCCAGCAGTGTGGATATGAGTGCATATGTTTTTCTTTACTGAATAATTTGTTTTCTTGTTTTAACCATTTACAAATATCTTCATTACAATCTCTAACAAATCTTCCAGCCCATGGCTCTACTTCTTTTACAAATTTTCCTTCTTTATCTACTAAATTGATAAATGTAATACCATTTTGTTTTGCAACTAAACTATCATCTTCACCATAAGCAGGTGCAATATGAACAATACCTGTACCATCTGTTAAAGTTACATAGTCTCCATGAATAACTTCAAAAGCTTTTCCTTCTACTTTTCCAAATGGCATTAATCTTTCATATTTTGTACCTAATAATTCTTCACCTTTAAATGTTTTTACAACATCATATGGTGTCTCTTTTAATACAGTTTCTAATAAATCTTTTGCTAAAATATAGTTTTCATATACTGGTTCATCATCTGTTCCAATATTTGCTTTTACTTCAGCATATTCATATGATTTATTAACACATAATGCTAAGTTTGATGGTAATGTCCATGGAGTTGTTGTCCATGCTAAAATATATGTGTCTTTGTCAAATTTTTGCCCCTCAACTACTTTAAATTTTGCAACACAAGTTAAATCTTTTACATCTTTATATCCTTGTGCTACTTCATGTGATGATAAAGCAGTTCCACATCTTGGACAATATGGCATAACTTTATGACCTTCATAAAGTAACCCTTTTTCCCACATTTGTTTTAAAGCCCACCATACAGATTCAATATATTCATTATGATAAGTTACATATGGATTTTCCATATCTACCCAAAAGCCAACTTTGTTTGTCATTTCTTCCCATAGATGAACATATTCAAAAACACTTTCTTTACATTGTTTTACAAATTTTTCAACACCATATTCTTCAATTTGTTGTTTTCCAGAAATACCCAACTTTTTCTCAATTTCTAGTTCAACTGGTAATCCATGTGTATCCCAACCAGCTTTTCTGATAACTCTGTATCCTTTCATAACTTTATATCTAGGAATTAGGTCTTTTATAACTCTTGTTTCAATGTGACCTACATGAGGTTTACCATTAGCTGTTGGAGGTCCATCATAAAATGTAAAATATCTTTTACCTTGATTTCCATTAAGGCTTTTCTTTATGATGTCTTTGTCCTTCCACATTTTGGCAACATCATTTTCCATTCCTACAAAACCATTTTGCAATTCTACTTTTTTGTACATAAAAACTCCTCCTTTAGGGATTGAGGGACGTTCCTTGAATCCCGATTTTCAGGGATTTGGGGACACTCCTTTATCCTTTTTATTTATATTTTAAAATTATAAACTTTTAAAAATTTTGTTGTAACCAGAAAATCGAAGGTGTACTTTTGTACATCGAGATTTTATGAGTATAACAAAAATGTGTAAGATGCTGATTTTCATTCAACTTATCTTTAAAACAAATCAAAATTAGTATATTGTGCATTTTTGCTGTAACCAGAAAATCGAAGGTGTACTTTTGTACATCGAGATTTTATGGGTATAGCAAAAATGTGCAAGATGCTGATTTTCATTTGTTTTAACAAAAAAAGCTATATCATCCTATATATATACTAGGACGAAATAGCTTTACTTCCGCGGTACCACCTATTTTAATCAATTATTTTTTTGTAGCATTATATATAATAAAAATTTTTTTTGCAACAAATCTAATCAATTCTCTCATTTATCTTTAACGCAGATTTACGACTATACTTACTTTAATTTCAGTTTAGCAACAGTTAGGTGATAATAAATAGATTTTACTTACCAAATTCTCAGCTACCTTTGGTTCTCTTTAAGATATTATGCCATTTATCGTGTCCTGACTATCGTTTTTTCATATTATGTCCATTATTATATCATGTTTTTTATATTTTTCAAGTACTTTTTCAATTATTTTTCAAACCACAATTCACATCACGTAAAATTTCAGAATTAAATCTATGAAATCCAAAAGTTATATTATAATATTTTTTTAATTTATTTGTGTGACGTGGAATAGATGTACGCCTTCTTGACTTTAAACAAATGAGGAAGCGCGATATAGCGAGAGGCTCGTTTGTTTAAAATTTAGAAGGCGTCATTTATGGAACTAGCCAAATAAATTAAAAAAATATTATAATATAACTTTTGGATATAAACTTTTTTTGGCTGTAAATTGTAAACATAACATTCATATTTGCAATAAAATTTCCATTTTTTTATCCCATATCTATATTATATTTTCAATCTATCCGGAAATACTATTAAGTGATTGGAGGAGAAATAATGAACCAAATTATAAACATTGATTTAAACAAAAACATTGATAATTCAGACACTGAAAATAATCCAAACAATTTATACAGTATTCCTTCAAAAAAGAAAATGTCAAAAAAAACATTTAATGTTCAATTTTTCCTTTCCATTATCGCCATCATTATTATCACAATTGTATTTTTATATTACAAAATAACGTTAAACAATGAAGAAAGTTTTGCTAATTTATTAATTAACAATTATAGTATAACCAAATTATATTCAAATAATAACAATGATAACAATTCTAATAATAATTATTCAAACGAAAATCTTCCTGCTGATACAATAATCGGTATCATCGAAATCCCAACATTAAATGTTTCATATACGATTTTTAATGGATTAGATGATGAATTATTAAAAACTTCTCCTTGCAAATTTTATGGAGATTTTCCTAATACTAATAATCCAGATAATTTAAACTTATGTATCGCTGGCCATAATTATGACAATAATAAATTTTTTAGCAATATAAAGGATTTAAATATTAATGATAAAATAATTTTGCATGATAATTTTGATAATAAATATATGTATTCAGTTGTAAAAAATTATGAGGTAAAATCTGATGACTTATCTCCAGTATATACCACAATTACAGATTCTTATGAGTTGACTTTAGTGACTTGTAATAATTTTAATAAAAACAGAATTATTATAAAAGCAAAAATTGAAGATGAGTAAATCATCTTCAATTATATATTAATCTATATTTCTATAATCTTTAATTTTCTTATAAGCATATACTGCTGAAACTCCAAATACTACTACTAATACTACTGTTGGTAATGAATCTTCTATACCTGTTTTTGGTAAAGTTGTGTTTGTGTTGTTTCTATTTGTATTATTTGTGTTATTTCTATTAGTATTATTTGTATTGCTTCTATTTGCATTTGCATTAGCATTATTTGTGTTTCCTGTATTACTTGTGTTATTTGTATTGCTAGATCCCTCTCCAAACAAATCTTCATACTCAGCATTTGATGCTGTTTCTGCATGTACTGTTGATGTTACAAATACTAACATCATACTAACTAAAATTACTAAAAAACTTTTTAAAATAATTGATTTTTTCATATTACCTCTCCTTACTTCAAATAGTGTCTTTTCTATATTTCTCTATAAACAATTATTATTATATCATAATCTTTTAATAATTGCAAGTTTATAAACACAATATTTTTCATTTGAATCTCTAAATATAATATACTCTTAATTCTTTTTTTAGTCAATAGTTTTTTATACTTTTTTATATTACATTTTTGTTACATCTTTATTTCCCCAGTATTACTTAAGTTATAAACTCATTATTTGGGGAAACAAATTGGAAAGCTTTAAAGTTTATATTAATTTTATCTTTCCACGTTGGCTTTCCTTAAATTTGTTTTGCACCAATTTTGCTTTAGTAAAATTGTGTGCAATCGTTTGAGCGAAGCGACTTTTATGCAATAGGAAAGTATCACTTTCCTATTGTATAAACAAATATTGTTATCTTAAATCTAAATTTGATATTAAACATTAAACTTAAATAATACAATATCGCCATCTTGCATTACATAATCTTTTCCTTCTGACCTTACAAGCCCCTTTTCTCTTGCATTTACCATTGAACCTTGTTCTACTAGGTCTTTAAATGATACCACTTCTGCTTTTATAAATCCTCTTTCTATGTCAGAATGGATTTTACCCGCTGCTTGTGGAGCTTTTGTTCCTTTTTTTATTGTCCATGCTCTAACTTCTGGCTCTCCTGCTGTTAAAAATGACATTAATCCTAATAAATCATAACTTTTCTTAATTACTTTGTCTAATCCTGATTCTTCTAATCCCAACATTTCTAACATTTCTTTTTTATCATCATCATCTAGCCCTGATAATTCTTCTTCTACTTTTATACATAAAGGTATCACTTCTGCTTTTTCTTTTTCTGCATATTCTTTTACCTTTTTGACCATTTGGTCATTTTCTGCATCACCTAGTTGTTCTTCTGATACATTTGCAATATACAATATCGGTTTTGTAGTTAATAAAAACATATCTTTTACTAGCGCTTGTTCATCTTCATTAAAATCTATTGCTCTTGCTGATATTCCATTTTCTAAATTTTCTTTGATTTTTTCAAGTAAATCAATTTCTTCTTGATATTTTTTATCAGCTTTTAAATTTTTCTT
Source organism: uncultured Clostridia bacterium (assembly GCA_944388715.1). Taxonomy (GTDB): domain Bacteria; phylum Bacillota; class Clostridia; order TANB77; family CAG-508; genus CAG-269. The sequence goes on along the minus strand of CALXJV010000054.1, from coordinate 2,971 downwards.
TGCCTTTTCTAGTCTTTTATTAACCGTTTCTATATCTGCAAATATTAATTCTAAATTTATTGTTTCTATATCTCTTATTGGATCTATGTTTCCGTCAACATGTACAACATTTGAATTTTCAAAACATCTAACCACTTCACATATTGCATCTGTTTCACGTATATGTGATAAAAATTTATTTCCTAATCCTTCTCCTTTGCTAGCACCTTTTACCAATCCTGCTATATCAACAAATTCGATAACAGCATGTGTTGTTTTTTGTGGATGATACATTTTTGTTAATACATCTAATCTTTCATCTGGCACAGGTACAACTCCAACATTTGGTTCTATTGTACAAAATGGATAATTCGCACATTCTGCTCCTGCTTTTGTTATACTATTAAATAATGTACTTTTTCCTACATTTGGTAATCCAACTATTCCTAATTTCATTTTTTTCCTTCTTTCTTTTATATTTATTGTTTTTATAATACTACGAATTTTATTGTTTTTGTAAGATTTACTACCTGGACATTTTACCACACTTGTATTCCTTAGTCAACTTTTAATTGAGATGTGAGATGTGAGAGGTGCGATATGAGAAGTTTCACCTCCAACATCCCCACATCTCATTGTTCCAAATAAATTGAAGGGTCTAATTGAACTGAATCTTTTAATATTTCAAAGTGTAAATGTGGTTCATCTGCTATTTCAAATACTGCACTATTTCCAACTGTTCCTATAGATTGTCCTTTTTCTACAGTTTCTCCTTCAACTACAAATTCTGATGTTAATAAATTAGAATATACTGTTTGATATACATCATCATGTTCTATTACAATTGTTAATCCATACCTAGGATCATTTTTTATTGATTTTACCACACCTGCTTCTGCTGATTTTACAACTGTTGTTTTGTCTGCCTTTATATCTATTCCATTATGTGTTACCCATTCTTCTAGAGTTGCTGAATATACTAGATTATCTTGTGCAAATTCTCTAACAATTTCACCTTCTACTGGTCCTTGAAAACTTAATTCTTTCACATTTTGGGTTTCAGTTTGCTCACTAACGACATTTTGTGTGTTGTTTACATTATCGTTTACACTTGAACTACTTGTACTTACATTATTTGAAGTAGTAGAATTACTATTTGAAATTGAATTTGTTTGCGTGTTTTCTTTTTCTGTTTCTTCCGCTTCTTCTTCACTTTCCTCTACAGTTTTTCCTATATCTGTACTAGCACTTTCAGTTTCCTCCTCATACTCATCTGTGTCTCCTATTATATTTGTCATTTGGTCTAATGACATCGTTTCATCTTTTACATCCTTATTTACTTTTTGACTATATAATAATAACGAAATTATAATTATTGCTACTATTATAACTCCAACAACAATATATGAAATAATTTTATCATTTATATTTTTCTCCCCAAAATTTTTATAATTATCATTCCTTCTCATATACTCCTCCTTTAAATACTTTGTTATTACAAGTATTTCCTTTTTTTAGAAGATTATACATTTTTAATAAATTTTTTGATGATTTTGGGTCAGAGATAATGGCATTAAGTGGAGATTGCTAAAGAATGATGCCCTAGTGGCAATATATAATATAAAAAAATGAACGATTTTGCGTATCTAAATTTGAATTAGAAATTCTTAAAGAAAACTATGTGGGATATGCACGGTACTCTCTGTAAGAGAGGGTCTGAGTGCAAGAGCACATTTTTTTCTTTTAGAATTTCTTTGAAAATTTAGCTTATACAAAATCGTGAATGCTTTTATATTATATATTGCCACTAGGGCATCATTCTTTAGCAATCTCCACTTAATGCCATTATCTCTGACCCAAAATCATCATATTGAATTTACTTCCTTGATTTCTACTCCAACATAAAAATGTTTTATAATATCTTCAGCTGTACTGCCATTTTTAGCCATACTATCTGCTCCTGTTTGACTCATTCCAACTCCATGACCATATCCTACTACTGTAAATTTCACTTTTCCTTCTGTTTTTGTTATCTGAAAATTAGTAGCTCTTAATCCAAATATACTTCTTGCTTCCGTTCCAGAAATTTCATGATTGCCAAATTTTATTGTTTTTACTCTTCCACTTGTTGTATATTCTAATATTTTTATATCTTCTTCATTATTAAAATCGATTTGAATATCTGAATATTTTGTCTTTAATTTTTCTAAAACTTCTTCATTTGTCAATTCTACTTCTGAATTATATTGTGTATATCCATCTTCTCCTGATGTTTCCACAACTTGGAGATATGGCATATTAGTGCCTCCTCCCCATACATCTACTGGTAATTCTGTTTTTCCTCCACTATTAGAATGAAAAAATGCATTTATTGGCTGATTATTATATGTTATTATCTTTCCTTTTGTTTCGTTTACACATTCTTCGATTTTAGCCCATTTTTCTTCTTTGTTGTCTGCCCATCTTGCTAGTCTGTCTTCTTTTGAAATCCACGCCTGGCAACATGTGGAGTCATCACAAATGTCTGCATTGTCATGTTTTTTATTATTGATTTTATATATTGTATATGTTCTTGCAACAATTGCTTGTGCTTTTAATGCTTCTTTTTCAAAGTCTACTGGCATTTCTGCTGACACTACATTACAAAGATATGTATCTAATTCTACTTCTTCTACTTCATTTGTATCTGCATGTAATAATTTTATTGTACCATATTTATTATATACATATTCTTCTTCTGATGTTTTTGCTTCATTTTCTTGTGTTTCATTACTACTTGTTTCTATATTTGCACTCATTTCAAATTTTGTTAATAATGCTGGCAATATGAAACATATAAATAAAAAAGCTATAAAATAAATAAAAACTTTTTTCAATATATCACCTTCGTTAATCTTAGCACTTAGTAAGAATTATATTACTACTACGAAAACATAAATAACTTGCTTTCAAAATGGCGAGAAGTTGCTGGCACTTTATATATACTTTTTCG
>CALXJV010000053.1 GCA_944388715.1 uncultured Clostridia bacterium | reverse complement strand
GTCAAATTCTTCTTTTTGCTCTTTCATATCTTGCTTAAACTCTTCTTTTTGTTCTTTCATTTCTTGCTTAAATTGTTTGTTTTGCTCTTCCATTTTTTTGTCAAATTCTTCTTTTTGCTCTTTCATATCTTGCTTAAACTCTTCTTTTTGTTCTTTCATTTCTTGCTTAAATTGTTCATTTTGCTCTTTCATTTCTTTTTCAATTTTGCCAATTTTTTCATTTTGCTCTTTCATTTCTTTTTCAATTTTGTCAATTTTGTCAATTTTGTCATTTTGCTCTTTTAGTCTTTTGTCAATTTTTTTCATTTCTTTGTCAAACTTTTCATTCTGCATCTTTATTTCTTTTAATATTAAATCTAAGACTTCTTGCATATTTCTCACCTCCTTGAATAAGATTATTAGAAATTGAAATATAAGAAAAAAATTTTGAACTAAAACTGTCAACTTGATAAAAAATGTGAACCAATTATATTATCTTTTTCTGTAAAAGTCAATATTAAAATTTAATTTTTTAAAAAATCTATATATATAAGTTACAATTCACAGCCTAAATATTTTTAATAGATGTATATATATTTATTATTTAATAAAAGGAATAGGAGGACTATATGATAGCAAAAAATAACTTTATCATTTTAAAATTAAAAAGAAATATGTTGTCACTCATATTTTTGCTATTTACAATTTGTATCTTAATATTTTCTAATTCTAATTTAAATGCTGTAAAATCTGGTATATCACTTTGGGCAACTTCTGTTGTTCCATCTCTATTTCCATTTTTTGTAGCTACCGAATTATTAATGCACACAAATATTATTTATCAGATTGGAAATATATTAAATCTTTTTATGAAACCTTTATTTAATGTAAGAGGCGAAGGTGCTTTTGCTTTTATTATGGGTATTATTAGCGGTTATCCAATAGGTGCAAAAATAGCTACAAATTTTAGAAAAGAAAATATTTGTACCAAAGAAGAATGTGAAAGGCTTCTTAGTTTTACCAATAATTCTGGTCCTTTGTTTATAATTGGTTCTGTCGGTATTTTAATGTACAGAAATACCATGATTGGAATTTTATTATTTATTACACATTTACTTGCCTCTTTATCTGTAGGATTTATTTTTAGATTTTGGAAAAGAGATAAACATTCTGAAAGTTTTTCTCACTCTACAAAAACTTATTCAAACAAAAATAATATTGCTACTTTAGCTAATCTTGGTGAAATTTTATCAGATAGTATTATTAGTAGTATAAAATCTGTTTTGGTAATAGGGGGATTTGTTGTTATATTTTCTTCTATCATCTCTATTCTAAAATCAAGTGGATTGACACATTTTATAGAAATTTTATTTACACCTTTTTTCAATGCTATTCATATTAATCCTTCTTTTATCGAGCCAATGTTTACAGGATTTTTTGAAATCACAAATGGAATCAGTAATATTTCTAATATAGCATGTAAAAAAATTTCTATAAATATTATCATTACTGCATTTCTACTTGGATTTGGAGGCATATCTGTCTTTTTACAAGTACTTAGTATCACCTCTAAAAGTGATTTATCTATAAAACCTTATTTATATGGAAAGTTACTACATGGAATTATATCTGCTATATATACATACATATTTATTACTATATTTCCATTTTTTAATTTTGATTTATTATAGTTTTTGTTTTGAAACTTAAATTTTTATGTATATATTTTTCTTATTTTAATATATTTTATTAGGAATATATTTTTTAATACTATACTTGAATGGCGGTTTTAGTTTGAAAGAAATTAACTTTCATGACTAATGTGTGCCTTTAAATAAGTGAGGAAAGGAATGAAATTTATTATGGAAAGAGATTTTAATTATTATCAACAACCTTTTATGGATTTTAATACTATGGGAAATAACAATTTTGATATAAATGAATTGTATAAAGATCCAATGTTTAATCCAATCATGCAATATGAACAAGCTTTTAGCTATTATCGCTATTTGTGTATGCAGATGGATTATAAAATCAAATGTAAAGAATATGAAAAATTATGTGCTAATTCTCCTAATAATAATAGAAGAGATAATACCAAAACTGATAATGAGCGTTAAGTGTGTTTCAATCGAAACACACTTAACGCTCATTATGCAAAAAAGAAATATGCTAATACTATTATTCCAAGTACAATTCTATAATATCCAAATACTTTAAAATCATGTTTCTTAATATAATTCATTAAAAATTTAATTACAAACATAGATACCACAAAAGAAATTACCATACCAACTAATAATATAATGATTTCTGCACTTGTAAAAGCCAATCCAAATTTCACTAATTTTAATAAACTTGCACCTAACATTGTTGGTATTGCTAAATAAAATGTAAATTCAGCTGCATTTGGTCTTGATAATCCTATTAATAGTCCTCCAATAATTGTAGCTCCTGAACGTGATGTTCCTGGAAATATTGCTGCTAATAATTGAAATACTCCTATTATAATTGCATCTTTATATGTAATTTCAGAACTTTTATTTTTTTCACTTTTTCTATGTTTATTCCAATTTTCAATAACAATAAAAGCAATACCAAATACAATTAAAGCAATGGCAATACATGTTGGATTATAAAATAATGCTTCAAATGTTTCATCAAATAATAATCCAATAATAGCTGCTGGTACACATCCAACTAATATCTTTCCCCATAAATTCATAATATCTTTATCAAAATATGATAAGATTCCTGTTGGTTTTATTGCCTTTTCTTTATTTCTTGTAATTGGCCATATTTTCTTAAAATATAGTAACACAACTGCCAAAATTGCTCCTAATTGTATTACTACTTGAAACATTGACCAAAATTCTGGTGAAACATTTTCAAATTTTAAAAATTGTTCTACTAATATTAAGTGTCCTGTACTACTAATTGGTAACCATTCTGTAATTCCTTCTACAATTCCAAATATAATTGATTTAATAATATCTATAAACATTTTTCCTCCTTCTATTTAAACCTTTAATATGCATTAAATATTTTTATATATTAGAAAGTTCATATGACTTTCTTCTTTTATTTTCGCTTTGTGTTATGAAACTAAAAATTTTCATAGCATTTCCTAATATATATATTCATAATTCTGTATGAATTAGCACATATCAAATGTTCAAGTATATTGTTTTATAATTTCTTTTATATATTTTGCTGATGTTACTGGTGCAGATTTTCCGTGGTAATCCCAATGCTTCTATAAAATTGATTTTTTCCTCTTCTACTATATTTCTATCTATTCCATATGGTTTTCCTGCCAAGTCTATTACTAAAGTTTCCTTTCTTATCTCTCTTAATTCCTCTTTAAAAATCATCTTAGGAATTGTGTTTATTATTATATCATATTGTTTGAATTTTAAACCACTCTTTTTTATATTTTCAATTTTTATTGTGTCATATCCATATACTGTTGCCCATGCCTTTTCAATTTCATTTGTTATCATACAAGTTACATTAATTGATAATCCTTGCAATTTATGTGCTAAAATTTTCCCAATTCTTCCAAATCCCATAACTAAGCAATTCATTCCTTGTATTACTTCTTTTGTATTTTTTAATATAATTTCTATTGTGGCTTCTGCTGTTGGTATTCCATTTAAAATTGCAAATTCTTCTTTTTTCATAATATCAATTACTTTATTGTTTTTATCAAGTAGTTTTTTTTCTATTTCTTCATTGATATTTCCTACTATTATTGTTTTGTTTTTCAAATATTGTATTAATTCTTCAATATTAATAACTTGATTAGAAAATGGCATATTTACTGTTATGCTATCTCTAGTAAATGGCAATGGTAACACAATTATATCTGAATCAGCTATCATTTGATTAAGGTCTGTATCTTTTTTTATATTTTCTAATTTTTCAAATCCATAAATTTTCACTTCATTTTTTTCTTTACTTAACAATTTTGCTAAATAGAAATTTCTTGAATCTCCTCCAATAATACAATAATTCATACTCATAAAACCTCCTATCTAATTTCTTATTTCATAAGCCATAAATAATAATATCATAATAAATTATAGTTTTTATATTAAATTTTATGAGTATCATTTTTGTCTTTCATCTTGCTCTTTTTCTTTACCATCTAATGTTATAGTTTTTTCAGGCATATTTTTCTTTAATAAATTAATATCACTATAGCTCAAATGTCTTGTTATATCTACCATTTCTTCTAAATGTTCTTTTGCTTTTACTTCTTTTTCTTGTAATTTGTTTTCTTTTTCTTCCTGATTTTCTAAATTAAATGGAATAGAAATTCTTGCCATTACAGGAATAAATAATGGCTCTTTTTTTACTTTATCTACTATTTTCTTACCATCTATATCTATTGCTGTATTTACATATTTTATAGCAGTTTCCTTATCTCCTTTTATTAAATATATTTTAGCTAATTCATAATATCCATCTGCTGAAAGTTCTTCTTCTTCAATTGCTTCTAAGAATCTTTTTTCTGCTTCTTCTAAATCTTTATAAATTAAAGCAATCTCTGCTAAAGAATATTTAGCATTATATAATAAAGAATTGATTTCAGCTGCTTTTTCATAACAGATTTTAGCATTTTGAAAATCATTTAACATTGTATATGCTATTCCTAAATTATAATTTATTTCATAACTTACAGGATTATATTTTAATGCTTCTTGATAAACATTTACCGCTTCTTTATACATTTCTGTTGATATTAATATATCACCTAGTAACTCTGTTGCTTTATACATATCTGGCTTTTTATCTAATAAATTAAATAACATCTCTGAAGCTTCCTGTTTTTTATCCAAACTATTTAACAATTCTGCAACTTTATAATATGACTCATAATCTTTCTTATTTATATCTATTGCTTGTACATATTCATCTATTGCTTTTCTCATACCACCTTCTTGCTCATATAGCTCTGCTAACATTTTATGTCCTTTATAACTATTAGGAATTTTTGTAACTAAATTTAATAATGCCTCTTTTGCTTTCTTATCATTTCCTAAACTTAAATAAATCTTTGCTCTTGCTACATTTATTATTTCAATTAATGTCTTTCCTCTAAATTCTAATATTATTACAATTCCTGGTATAACTATCGAAAGTACATATTTTATTATGTTTAAAACAATATTTACTTCTATAAAAAGTGCAAACTCTAAAAAGTTTAATGCAATTCCAATAGCTTCTAATATTAGTATAACTATATAACTTGTATCATTATTTTTTATCATTTTAAAAAACATATATACAAAAATTGCGAGCGAAACTACTGTAAATATAAATTGTTCTATTATCATTTTGTCTCTCCTTTTTTATTAATTAAATTTGTCTTATATAGCTAATTTTTATTTTCACTTTGAATAAGATTTTCTTTTGAAAATATAACATTTAATTTATTTTGGGTTGTGAAACTAAAATTCTTATGTTATAAAATTAACTTTTACATTCATGTGTGAAAATAACTTTCTCTTTTTTATTCTAAATTCTTAATTGCATTTCTTGCCATTTCATCACATCTATTATTAAATTCATTATCACTATGACCTTTTACTTTTATAAATTTAACTTTATGTTTTTTAGTTAACTCATATAATTCTTGCCATATTTCTTTATTTTTTACTGGTTCCTTTCCAGAAGTCATCCAATTATTTTCTATCCAATTATATATCCAACCTTGATTAAAAGCATTTACAACATAAGCACTATCACTATATACTTCAACTTCACAAGGGAATTTCAACATTTTTAACCCTTCTATAACAGCTGTTAATTCCATTATATTATTTGTTGTATTTTTATTCCCTCCTGATATTTCTTTTTTATTTTCTTTATACATTAAAATAGAGCCCCAACCTCCTGGGCCTGGATTTCCAGAACATGCTCCATCTGTATATATTATAACTTTCTCCATAAATCCTCCATATACTTAACTTACAAATTAATAATTTTGACTAAAATAAATCAAAAAAGCTGATATATAATAATTTTAAAAATATTATATAGTAACCATGAATTTAAGTTTAACCTATTCTTATTGTCTTTTATATTTTTTTATGGTATTATTATAACAGTAAATTACAAATTATACAATATTTTTAGAAAGGAAGTTGAAAAATGAGTAAAGTTCTTGGAATAATAGCTGAATATAACCCTTTTCACAATGGGCATTTGTATCATTTACAAAAATCTTTACATGATACTGGCTCTTCATATTCTATTGCTGTTATAAGCGGAAATTTTACTCAAAGGGGCTCTACATCATTAGTTGACAAGTGGACAAAAACAGAAATCGCTTTAAAAAATGGCATAGATTTAGTTATTGAACTTCCTTTATTATATTCTATATCAAGTGCCGAAAATTTTGCAGAAGGTGCCATAAAAATTTTTGATTCACTAAAAGTTGTTGATTATATATCATTTGGTTCCGAATCAGGTGATATTTCCACTTTAAATACTGTTGCAGATATTTTATATAAAGAACCACGCGAATATAAAAATATATTATCACATGAATTAGGTAAAGGTTTATCTTTTCCTAAAGCGCGTGAAAATGCTCTGCTTATGTATTTAAAAGATATCAGAAAATTCTCAAGCGTTCTATCTTCTCCTAATAACATTTTAGGAATTGAATACTTGAAAGCTTTGAAAAAACACAAAAGTAATATCACACCTGTAACTGTTGAAAGATTTGATTCAAACTATAATGATACATCATACACTGGGAACATTGCTAGTGCCACAGCTATACGAAATATTGTAAAAAATGGTAGTTTTGATATTTTAAGAAAAGTCATACCTGAAAGTACTTATTCTATTCTTTTAGATAATGTAAAAATCGGACATATAATTCCTGATTTATCTGTTTTTGAAAGAGAAATTATTTATTTATTAAGAAAAATGTCCATTGCACAAATTGCAGAACTTCCAGATGTTGGCGAAGGCCTAGAAAATGCAATAAAGAATACAGCTAATTCTTGTAATAGTATAGTAGAATTTTTGAACATTATTAAATCTAAAAGATATACTAATACTCGCCTTCAAAGAATACTTTTATATACTTTATTAGGCATCACAAAAAAAGATATAGCTCTATCTAAAAAATTGACGCCTTATATTAGAGTTTTGGGCTTTAATGATAAAGGTAAGTATTTAATTTCTGAAATTTCTAAAGCTAATCCAAAATTGGAGATAATTACTTCTGTAAAAAAATATATGGATACTAGTAATAATAAGAATTCTAAATATATGTTAGAAAAAGATATTTGGGCTACAAATGTTTATACAATTGGTTTTGAATATGATTCATGGAATAATTTAGATTATACTCATAAAATAATAAAAATATAAGGAGACAATATTGTCTCCTATTGTAATTTTAAATAAACTATTTGTCCATCATTTTCACTAAAAGTAAGAGTATATTGTTTCTCAGAATCAGATTCTATGTATTTAAAAACTAATTCATACATGTTATCTCCAATAGTGTCTAAAGAAACTAATTCATAGTTTACTATACCATATCCTGTTGGCATACTTATTTGTACTTTTCCGTCTTTTAAATATTTTTCTAAGCTTTTACTTTGTATAGTTTTTCCAAAATATGTCTCAGCTAAATTTTGTACCCCTTCAGTGCTTGCTACTGCATAATAGCCATCACCTTGTTCAAGATTTTGAGTGAATATGTCAGAATTATCTAAGTTTGGTAAACATGCTAATATTTCATCATCAGTAAATTCTGCTACACTAAAATCTTTATTATTTACCATATCTTGTATTAATGCCTTGTTTTCAAATATATTATCATATAATTCTTTCTTTCTTGTCTCTGAAAGTTCTTTTGATTGAGTCTCTTTACTCTCTTTCGGAGTTTGAGTTATCTCTGTTTCTCCAGTGGTATCTACATTTTGATTTTCTACAATATCTTGCAATCTTTCTACTTGGTCTTCTAAAGCTTTACTTTTTGTCTCTAAATTCTCAATAACCTGGTCATTTGATTTTTGAGATTGTATATTACAATATGCCATTAATACTATTGCATACATTAGAATAAATATCACTATAATACATATTGCTGTGCTAAGTCTAACTGTAACTTTGTCTTTTTTCTTTTCATTATTTTCCATATTAAAATCCCCTTTTCTTTATTTTTTATACAATACTTCAAATTATAGTTTTTATGCTTTTTTCTCTATCGCCAAAATTATTCAGTTGGGTATCTGAATACATCTTTTGACATGGCCCATATTGTCTGACCTAAATTGCCCTATTTTGTTATCCATTTTACTAAGTTTAAGTTTGCTGGTTCTAATAACATTTCATGTTTTGGCATTACTCTAAATGTATATCCATAGTTACCACCTGTTGTTAATTCTATTTTTGTTGTAAAATAATATCTTTTATGTTCTTCATCTGATTCTTGTAATTGCATTGGAATTATTTTTACATTTTCTACAACTCCATTATCTAGTATTTTTCCATAATATGTTTCTACTGTAACATTATTTACATCTATGTTTGGAAGTTCTACTTCACATCCTACTTCAATATTATTTCCTGCATCTAATGTTATATTATCTAGATTATTATTTTCCTGTGTTATTTTTATATCTTTCCAACTTTCCATCAAATCTTTTTTCCAAGCATTATATTCTGCTACATTGTCTATATTTTCATAATATTTCTTTGTAAGATTGCATAATGGAATATATAATTGATTAGTATAATCTACAATCATTCTTGCTGTACTATATTTTCCCCCTGTTGTAATAATTGAATTTTTCATTATTTCTATCCATCTTTTTGATATTCCATTTCTATCTCTATCATAATATGTAGGAATAATTTTTTCTTCTAATGTATGATACATACTTTGGCTATCTGCCATATCTTGTGCTTCATATGAGTCATATTCCGCATTTGTTCCAATTGTCCATCCATTATTTTGTGTATATCCTTCTGCCCACCATCCGTCTAATACACTAAAGTTGATAACTCCATTAACAGATGCTTTTTGTCCACTTGTTCCTGATGCTTCCATAGGTCTTCTTGGATTGTTTAACCATACATCCACACCACTTACTAAATATCTTGACATTGCTATATTATAATTTTCTAGTAAGAATATTTTTCCTTTGAATTGTGGCATCATTGATACTTCATGAATATATTTAATTAAATCTTGTCCTTCTTTATCTGCTGGATGTGCTTTTCCTGCGAAGATTAATTGAATTGGTTTTCCAGAGTTATTCATAATTTGTGTCATTCTTTCAATATCTTTAAATATTAATGTTGCTCTTTTATATGTAGCAAATCTTCTGGCAAATCCAATTGTTAATGCGTCTGGGTTTAATTTTGACACAATTTCATTAATTTCTTCATAACTATATCCTGATCTTCTTAATCTTTCTGTTGTATTTTCTTTTACCAGATTGATTAATTTTCTCTTTCTTTCTACATGTGCACTCCATAATTTATCGTCAGGAATATTTTTGATTTTTTCCCATACATAGTCATGGTGCATATTGTCTTGCCAATATGGTATTAAATATTTATTATATAATTCTTTTAATTTTGGTGCAAGCCATGTACAAGTATGGATTCCATTTGTAACATATCCAATTGGTGATTCATCTGCTGAAATATTAGGCCATACCTCACTAAATAATTCTCTAGAAACTGCTCCATGAAGTTTACTAACTCCATTTTTCTTTCCTGCAATTTTTAATGCTAATATTCCCATATTAAAGCCTTTATCTAAATCTGGTCCTGGTTTCATTCCTAATTTTAAGAATTCTTCTCTTGAAATTCCTAATCTTGGCCAGAAATCTTTAAAATATTTTTCTACTAATGCAATTGGGAATATGTCATTTCCTGCTGGTACTGGTGTATGTGTTGTAAATACTGTTTTTGAACTTGCTATATCTTTTGCCATATCAAAAGATACTTGTTTTTCTTTTATTATATTTTTTATAATTTCTAATGTTAAAAATGCTGAATGCCCTTCATTCATGTGGTATACAGTAGGTTTTAATCCTAATGCTCTAGTTAATAAATTAACTCCTGCCATTCCTAGGACAATTTCTTGACGGATTCTCATTTCTTGGTCTCCACCATATAGTCTTAATGTTACATCTCTATCTTCTTCATTGTTTTTTGGAATGTCTGAATCTAATAAATATAATTTTACTCTTCCTACATTTACCTGCCATACTTTTAAATATAGCCTTCTTTTAGGGAATTTTACATATATTGTTAAGTCATCCCCTTTTTCATCTTTTACTGGATTTATTGGTAAATCATATAAGTCAATATTGTTATATTCTGTTTCCTGTTGTCCATATCCATTTATTTTTTGATGAAAATATCCATTTTTATATAATAGCCCTACTGCTACTAATGGGATTCCTAAATCACTTGCTGATTTTAAATGATCTCCTGATAATATTCCAAGCCCTCCTGAATAAATAGGCATAGTTTCATCTAACCCATATTCTGCTGAAAAATATGCTATTAAGTCATTTTTGTTTTCTGGATATTTGTTTGAAAACCAAGTATTTTTACTGTTCATGTATTTGTCAAAATTTTCTGCTATTCTATCATATTCTTTTAAAAATAGTATATCTTTTGATGCTTTTTCTAGTCTATCTTGTGATACTTGCTTTAAAAATTTGATTGGGTTTTTACTAGATTGCTCCCATAAGTCTCTGTCTATTTTTTGAAATAATCTTAAAAATTCTGTATTCCATGACCACCATAAATTATTTGATATTTCTGCCAATTTTTCAATTCTTTTTGGCAATTGTGGATTGACTGTAATTCTATTAAATATATACATT
>CALXJV010000052.1 GCA_944388715.1 uncultured Clostridia bacterium | reverse complement strand
GAAAAAGTATATATAAAGTGCCAGCAACTTCTCGCCATTTTGAAAGCAAGTTATTTATGTTTTCGTAGTAGTAACATTAGGGCTCCTAGTTGATAAATTAAGAAATTGTAACTATGAATAAAATAAATTTGGTAAAGAAAGGAGTATGTTGTTAATTCAACAATAATAAAACATGTTATTAGATGAAATATTTTGGAATAAAATAAAAGTATATGCATTTGTTGGACCATCAGGAACAGGAAAAAGTTATAGAGCACAAATGGTAGCAAGTGAAAAAAATATAAATTATATAATAGATGATGGTTTACTAATAAAAGATAATGAAGTATTAGCTGGAGAATCAGCAAAAAAGGCACCAACAAAAGTAGGAACTGTAAAACATGCACTATTTTATGAAAAAGAAGAAAGAGATAAGATAATAAAAGTATTAAAAAAAGAAAGACCACAAAGTATTTTAATATTAGGTACATCTGATGGAATGGTCCAAAAAATTGCAGCAAATCTGACTCTTCCAGAAATTAGTGAATATATTTATATAACAGATGTAGCAACAAAACAAGAGATGGAAACAGCAAGAAGAATAAGAGTAACAGAAGGGAAACATGTAATACCAGTACCAACTTTCCAAATAAAAAAAGATTTTTCAGGATATCTATTAGACCCATTGCAAATATTCAAATCAAAAGGAAAAGGACAAAAGCCATACATATCAGAAAAATCAATTATAAGACCAACATTTAGTTATCTTGGAAAATTTACAATATCAGATTTAGTATTTAGACAAATATTAGAATATATTGCAGTGCAAACACCAGCAATCTACAAAATATCAAGAACAAGAGTAGAAAATTATGGTGAAGGTGCAAAAATATATGTTGAAGTTACTGTTATGTATGGATATAATGTTATAGAAGGAATAAAAGATTTTAAAAATAGGGCAAGAAAAGAAATAGAAAAATTAACAGCTATGAATGTAGTAGAATTAGATGTTGTAGCTAAAAATATTTATGTGCCAGAAAAAGAAGAATAAGGAAGAGATTTTATATATTAGGGAACTTTATAAAACTTTTTAGTTTTGCAATACAAAGTGAAAATAAATTAAATATTATATTTAAAAGAAAGTCATATTGTCTTTCTAATATATATAAATACAAAAACTAAGATTTATAAAAAGAAAAGAGGAAAAATTATGTCATTTGTAGTTGCAATTGATGGTCCTGCAGGGGCTGGAAAAGGAACTATAACTAAGTTGGTTGGAGAAAAATTAGGTTTAGTAAATATAGATACAGGAGCTACATTTAGATGTGTAGCATTAAATATGCTTCAAAAAAATGTGAAAATGGAAGAAGAAGAAAAAATACAAAAAATATTAGATAATATAAATATAGAAATGAATTCTGATGGTAAAGTTTTTTTAAATGGAGAAGATGTAACACATCGAATTAGAGAAAATGATGTAAATAATTTAGTTTCTCCAGTTTCAACATTACAAATCGTAAGAAACAAATTGTTGGAAATTCAAAGAAATATTGCAAAAGGAAAAAATGTCATCATGGAAGGAAGAGATATAGGAACAGTAGTATTTCCAAATGCAAATGTAAAAATATATTTAGACGCAACTGCTGAGGAAAGAGCCAGAAGAAGAGTATTGCAAAATAAAGAAAAAGGAATAGAATCATCTTATGAAGAAGTATTAAATGGAATAAAAGAGAGAGATGAAAGGGACTCTAATAGAAAAATTGCACCATTAAAAAAAGCAGAAGATGCAATATATGTAGATTCAACGAATTTGACTATAGAACAAGTTGTGGAAAAAATAATAGGAATAATAAATGATAAAAAGAGCTAATATTAAGAACAATTAAAAATAGTTAGGAATGTTTTATTAGCTAAAATAAGGAATGTATATAGTTTGAAAAAAGTTTATTTCATAACTATGTGAGGCTTTTAACAAAGAAAGGATGAAACTTAATATGAAAAAAGTAATAAAAGAAATTATAAAATGGATAGTAAGAGGAGCTTTATACATATGGTTTAAGATTTTTTATCAAGCAGAAATTAAGGGATTAGAAAATGTACCAAAAGATGGTGCTTTGATATTTTGTGGAAATCATAGAAGTTATTTAGATCCACCTTTAATGGTAGTAACAGCCAAAAGAGACATGAAATTTTTAGCTAAAGAAGAATTGTATAAAAATAAATTTTTAGCATTTTTAGGTTGGGCTTTTGAAGCAATACCAGTAAAAAGAGATGAAAAAGATATATCTGCTATAAAAATGTCTTTAAAAGATTTAAAAGAAGGAAAATGTATCGCATTATTCCCAGAAGGAACAAGAAACGGTTTAGAAAAAGGAGAAAAGGTAAAAGATGGTGTTGCATTTTTTGCAATAAGAAGTGGAGCCAAAGTTGTACCATGTGGTATAAAAGGAGGAACAAAAGGAAATCATAAAATTACAATTACATATGGAAAACCATTAGATTATAGTCAGTATAAAGGAAGCAAAGATAAAGAAATTTTAGATAAAGTAACAGAAGAAATCATGTATAATATTATTGAGCTTGCAAAATAAAAGTGATTAAAATAGAAATTTATAAAGCGAAAAGCCCAGAATAATGAAATAAATCAACACAAATATTTGAAATGAAACTCCACAAATCTTTGAAATAAAATATCACAAATCTGTGAAACGAATCACCACAAATAATTGAAATAAAACGCAACAAATTATTGAAATGATTTCAAGAAAATGGTATAATATAACTAATGATTGATATAATAAAAAAGAAGGTGATTGCGTGGAATATATAAAAAGAATTGTTGATGAAGAAATTAAAAATAAATTAAAAATAATGGGAGCAGTTTTAATAAAAGGACCCAAATGGTGTGGAAAAACAACTAGTGCAAAACAAATAGCGAAAAGTGTTTTAGAAATGCAAAATCCAGATTTACAAGAAAATTATATAGAACTAGCCAATACAAAACCATCATTGCTATTAGAAGGAGAAAAACCAAGATTAATAGATGAATGGCAATTAGTCCCTAAATTATGGAATGCAGTTAGATATTCCATAGATAATATTGGACTACCAAACCAATATATCCTTACAGGTTCTGCGACACCAACAGAGGATCCTTCTCTACATAGTGGTGTTGGAAGATTTGCTTTTGTTACTATGAAACCAATGACATTATATGAAAGTGGAGATTCAAATGGAAAAATATCTCTAAAAGAAATTTTAGAAGGAAATAGAGAAATTGATGGAATAAAGACAGATTTAGAATATGAAAAAATAGCATATGTTTTATGTAGAGGTGGTTGGCCAAATGCAATAAAATTACCTGAAAAAGAAGCTTTAGAAATATCAAAAAATTATATTGATGTACTATGTGAATCAGATATTTCAAGAATAGATGGTACAAGTAGAAATCCTAATCTTGCTAGAGCCATATTAAAGGCATATGCAAGACAAGTATCAACAATAAATTCTGATCAAGCACTAATTGATGATGTAAAAGCAAATTATTCAAATGTTAGTGATAGAACCATTATAGAATATTTAACTGTATTAAAAAAATTGTACATTATAGAAGAAATAGAAGCATGGAATCCTAATATAAGAAGTAAAACTGCCATTAGAACATCTCCAAAGAAAAGTATGATAGATCCATCTTTAGCCATAGCCGCATTAGGAGTGTCACCTAAAGAAATTATGTTAGATATAAGAACATATGGATTATTATTTGAAAATCTTGTAAATAGGGATTTAAGTGTATATGTAAATGCAATAGGTGGAAATTTAAAACATTATAGGGATAGGTACCAGTTGGAATGTGATAACGTTATTCATTTCAATGATGGAAGATATGCATTAATTGAAGTGAAATTAGGTGGAACAAGAATAAAAGAGGCAGAAGAACATTTATTAACATTAAAAAAATTAATATTGCAAAACCAACCTAAAATAGGTGAACCAGAATTCTTGATGATCATTACAGGTACAGATATAGCATATACAACAGAAAATAATGTATTAGTAGTGCCAATTGGTTGTTTGAAAAATTAATTGACAAAACCACCAAATAGGTGTATAATCTTATAAGCTAATTTTTAGAGAATTAGGCGTTTTTCAAGAAAAACTTTGGAAAACGTCTTAAGTTATGAAAGTAAGGTTGCCAAAATGACCTGTCTCTTTTGACAACCAATTAAAGAGAGGGAGTAAAAAAATGAACAACAAAAATATAAGAAACATAGCAATTATCGCACACGTAGACCATGGAAAAACAACATTAGTAGATGCAATGCTAAAACAAAGTCATGTATTTAGAGAAAATGAACAAGTAGCTGAAAGAATAATGGATTCTAACGATTTAGAGAAAGAAAGAGGAATAACAATCCTTTCTAAAAATACATCAGTAATGTATAATGATATAAAAATTAACATTGTAGATACTCCAGGACATGCAGATTTTGGAGGAGAGGTAGAAAGAGTACTAAAAACTGTTGATGGAGTACTTTTATTAGTTGACGCATTTGAAGGTGCAATGCCTCAAACAAGAGAAGTTCTAAAGAAATCATTAGCTTTAGGATTAAAACCAATTGTTGTCATTAATAAAATAGATAGACCAGGAGCTACACCAGAAAAAGTTGTAGACCAAGTTATTGAATTATTTATTGAATTAGATGCAAGTGATGAGCAATTAGAATTTCCAGTTGTATATGCTTCTGCAAAAAATGGAATTGCAAAAATGAATTTAGAAGATGAAACAACAGATTTACACTGCTTATTTGAAACAATTGTAAATACTATACAAGAACCAAATTGTGATGAAGAAGGACCAGCACAAATGTTAGTATCTAATATTGATTATGATGACTATGTTGGAAGAATTGCAGTTGGAAGAGTAGAAAGAGGAATTATAAAAAATGGAATGCCTGTAGCAATATGTGGAAAAGAAGACAAAATTTCTCAAGGAAGAATTGCAAAAGTATATACACATGTTGGATTAAATAAAGTAGAAGTAGAAGAAGGAAAAGCAGGAGATATTATAGAACTTGCAGGTTTACCAGATATCAATATAGGAGATACTATCTGTGACTTCAATCATCCAGAAAAAATACCATTTGTTGATATTGATGAACCAACAGTATCTATGACATTTAGCGTAAATAATGGACCATTTGCTGGAAAAGAAGGTCAATTTATTACATCACGTCATATCAGAGACAGATTATTTAAAGAATTGGAAAGAAATGTATCATTAAGAGTAAAAGAAACAGATTCAGCAGATTCTTTTGAAGTGTCAGGAAGAGGAGAATTACATTTATCAGTTTTAATTGAAACAATGAGAAGAGAAGGATTTGAACTACTAGTATCTCGTCCAAAAGTTATCTTCAAAGAAATTGACGGTGTAAAATGTGAGCCAATTGAAGATTTAGTTGTAAATGTTCCAGATGATTGTGTAGGAAATGTTATTGAAAAATTAGGAAGAAGAAAAGCTGAAATGGTTAATATGGAGCCAGCTGAAGATGGACATACTAAAATTGAATTTAAAATCCCAGCTAGAGGTTTGATTGGATATAGAACAGAATTTTTAACAGATACAAAAGGTGAAGGAACTATGAATCATATATTTGATTCTTATCAACCATATAAAGGTGATATACAAGCACGTGTAAGAGGAACAATTGTAGCTTTTGAAAATGGAAAATCAGTAACATATGGATTATATAATGCACAAGATAAAGGTGATTTATTTATTGGACCTGGTGTAGATGTATATGAAGGAATGATAGTTGGATTAAATTCAAGAGGGGAAGACTTAGCAATTAATGTATGTAAAGAAAAACATTTAACAAATACAAGAGCTTCAGGTTCAGATGAAGCATTACGATTGGTACCCCCAATTCAAATGTCATTAGAAAAAGCAATTGAATTTATACAAGATGATGAGTTGGTAGAAGTAACACCAAAATCAATTAGATTAAGAAAGAAAATTTTGGATACTAAAGAAAGAGAAAGAGCAAATAGAAATAAGCAATAATGCTTCAAATTGTTTTTGTTATAATTCAATGTCAATTTTGGTAAAAAGATATATGTATATATATTTATACCAAGATTGAATCGAATTATAATTTTTTTTAAAAGTTAGAAATGTAAAGATATGGAGGAAGTGTAAATTGAACACAACAGAACTTGAAAAAATAAAACAAAAAGCATTAGAAGAACATATTCCAATAATTATGGATGAAACATTAGAAGTAATTGAAAAATATTTAAGCAAAAATAGACCCAATAGAATACTAGAAATAGGGACAGCAGTTGGATATTCTGCAATATGCTTTACAGAATTTTTGGCTCCAGGAGGTATTATAGATACAATAGAAAGAGAAAAAGAAAGAGTAGAAGAAGCAAAAATAAATATTAAATTAGCAGAAGTAGAAGATATGGTAAACATTTATGAAGGAGATGCAATAGACATTTTGCCAACTTTAAATAATAAATATGATGTAGTATTTATAGATGCAGCAAAAGGTAAATATCCATTTTTCTTAAAAGAAGCATTGAGAATGATTAATAAAGAAGGAATTATTTTTGCCGATAATATCTTATATAAGGGATATGTGATGAGTGATTATAATAAACATAAACAAAGAACAGCTGTTAGAAATTTAAGAGAATATATAAAAGAAGTAAGTGAAAATCCAAATCTTCAAACTGAAATTTTGGAAGTAGGAGATGGATTAGCAGTTAGCAAAGTGGAATGAGGGACACTCCTTTGGAAGGGGATTTGGGGACGGTCAAAGAGGGATTCAAGGACCGTCCCCAAATCCCTCTTTCCCCTCAAGTCTTTATCGTTCATCTGGTGTTGAATAAAATTCTTCTCTAGCATATTTTTTTAAATCTTCTAAAGAAATTTGGTCATTTTCTTTAGAATTTAAAATTTCCTTTAATTTATCAATCAAAAACTGAGAAAGATATGGAATTTCATCACCTTTACGTAAAACTTCAGTAAAACCTTCAACTAAGCTTTTCTTATTAATATGAGCCTCAGGGGCGGTAGCATGAGCAGAACCAACAACTTTCATAGTAGTAGGAGATATATGTTCTGCATATACAGGAAGATATTGCTCAATTGTCATTTTATCGATACGTTTTTTTGTTTTAGTTTCATATACTTTTACAGGTTTACCATTTATATTCATTATTTCGTAGTCATTATCTTTTGTATTATTTTCTGTATCAATCATTTCAACTTCTTCAATAAATACATCTTTAATTTTAACACTATTTTTTGCAGTTTCTATAGTTTCAATTTTCTTTTCAAGTCTTCTGATAGAATTTTCAATTTTTCTTTTTTCTTCAGGACTTTTAGTGGTATAAGTTTTTTGTTCGTTTAAAGATTTTAATTTTTGTTTCAATTCTTCTTCTTGTTTTCTAGAAGTTCTATGCAAAATAGAAAGATAATGTTCAAGAAGTTCAGGAGTTTCATTTTTATCTACTAATTCAAAAAAGTGATTAATATTTACTTGTTTACTAGGCATATCATTATGAGTAGAAAGACCATTTTTTGTTTCTTTATATCTCATGTTAGATTGAAGTTGTACTTCTGTTTTTCTACCTAAAGCATCTGTTAATTCATAGTAAATAGCACAAAATCCATTTTCTTTTTTTACGTCTTTGACAAATGTTCCAGTTATTTTGAAATCATCAGCAAGTAAAAAATCATCTAATACATGAGGAAAAGAAACTTTTAAAATTTCATGTTCTAATTTATCATCTATTCTTTTTTTCAAACAATCAGTGAGATTATATAATTCTTCTATTTCAGCATCTGTGGCATTAACTGCAAATGAATTTGCTTCTACATTTTTTTTATAATTTTCTATAGCATATTCTAGTCTAGAAGAATAAGAACCTTCTTTTATTTCATGAGTACATTCCGGATAAGTAGTATCTTGTAGGCGATGTAATAATTCAATGTAAATTTGAAAATATTCTTCTTGTGTCATAAAAATATCATTTTCATTTAAATATTTTTTTATACTATGTATAAATCTTACATTATCATTTCTTTGTTTTTTTAATCTTAATATTTCAAGATTTTCTGGATCATTTTCATCAAAATAAATTGCATCATCAAAATGATTTAAAACGATTGTGATACCAGAAATATCTGCATCAGCTTTATCTGTAAAATTGTTTTTATTTTCTTCATTAGAATTGATTTGTGTTTCTAAATCAGAAAGTGTGATACCAGTTTTTACATTTGAAGGTACAATATTTTTTATACTATTGTTTAATTCTTTATGTGTATTGTCATTGAAACTTTTTTCACCTTTTTCACGTTTAGGTACAGTAATAGAAAGTTCAGGATATAGTGTTCTAAAAACTAAATAAATAGCACTAGCTAAATAATCTGAATTTTTTTGGCTATGAGGAGTAGTTTGCTGATAATAAAGAGAAATAAGATTATGTACAGCATCTTTAATAAGTTGGGTTTGTTCAGAAAATTCTTTATTACTTACTGGTGTCTTAATAAAGTCTAAAAATACTTCTGGAAAATGTGTATTTACAATGTTTTTTAAACTATCTTCTTCCTGTTTAGATATATTTTTAGGATTATTTTCATTAACAAGTTGGATATATTCTTGTTTAATCATTTCTAATAATTGATTAATTTCAGTATCGGTAATTGGATTGCATACTAAATTAGAAATATCGTCAGAATAATGAGAAGATATTATATTACGAAGGTAATTATATTGTGTATTACTGATTGGTTTATCTTTTAATTGCATAAAAAGTTCATATAAACTAGATAGTCCTTCAGGACTAAATTTTTTAATGAAATCTTCTTCTGGTGGTCTATTTATTTGTATATTTTTAAGTGATTCTATAAAATCTTCCCTTTTCTTTGGATTAAAAGCCATAAAAACCTCCATTCCGTCGCTTCGCTTGGCACAAAGTGCCATGAAAAATCTTTATTTTCTATTTTAGCGACTATTTTATTAAGTTTCCATAACATGATATAATATCTCCTAGAATATATAAATACACTACAGAGCACGGGGAGGCGAGTAGAATATTATCTTTGCCTCATTAGGATAAAAATCCGCATAAAAACAGGTGTCGAATATCTTTACAAGCACAAATAAGTAGCGCGTCAGAGCCTGAACACTAATCATTGTTAAACAAATTCTCTGTTTGGTGGCTAGATATTCAGTCAATGTTTATATATTCTAAATTTATTTTTAGGAGGTATATACCAATGTTAAAAATTGTATATCCTATTTGTTGTGGTGTCGATGTCCACAAAAGGTTTATTGTTGCAACTATTGCATCTACTAATGATGAAAATATCACTTCTTATCTTACTAAAAGATTTGATACATACACAGAAGACCTTGTCACATTTAAAGATTGGCTTTTAGAACATAATTGTAAAGATGTTTGTATGGAATCAACTGGAAAATATTACATCCCTGTATACAACATTTTAGAAGACTATGTTCATGTTACTGTAGCTAATCCTAAATATGTCAAGGCCATTCGTGGTAAAAAAACTGATAAGAAAGATTCTATTTGGATTGCTGATTTATTTAAGCATGATTTAGTTCCTGGAAGTTATATTCCACCTAAACCTATCAGAATGCTACGTGAATTGTTTCGCTACCGCTTTAAATTAGTGAACAATCGTACTTCTGAAAGAAACCGTTTACAAAACTGCTTAACTGTTTCTAATATCCAATTAGCTTCTGTTCTTACCGACATGGCAGGTAAATCTGCTCAAGCTATTATTAATTATATCACAACTTGTGAAGTTTTTGACCCAGAATATTGTAAAACTTTATTACAAAAGTCCGCTAAGAAAAAAGCAGATGATGTAATTAAGTCTATAATTGGATATTCTATTAGTAATGAACAATCTACTAAAATTGATATATGCACTAAACATCAAAACGATTTAGATGCTCATATCAAAGCAATTCAGGACAAACTTTACGAATTAGCAGAACCCTATGAGAAACAAATCAATCACATTTGTACTTGCCCTGGTTTTAGGAAAGATTCTGCAATTTATACTATTGCTGAAATTGGAGTTGATATGACAGCATTCAAATCTGCTAAACATCTTTGTTCTTGGGCTGGTCTTACACCTCAAAACAATGAAAGTGCTGGTAAGAAAAAATCTGTACATATTAGTAGAGCTGGAGTTTATCTTAAACCACTTCTTGTCGAATGTGCTAACAATGCAATTAAAGACAAGAACAACACATATTTTAAAGTTAAATATGACAGAATTAAAAAGCGTCGTGGTCATAAAAGAGCCATTGTTGCTATTGCTAGAATGATGCTTACATGTGTCTATTATATGCTTTTAAAAGATGAAGATTTTAATCCTTGTGATTTTAACTACTCAGATATACCAGAAGAAGTTTTAGAAAATCACAAACAAAAATACATCGACAATGCGATTTCCTTACTTCAAAAACAAGGATTTACAATTACTAAAGATGATGTCATTTATGCAACTAATTAAACCTATTTATTAAATTAATTTATCATTTTTTACGCAGTAGTAAATTTAAAAGATTTTAATCGCTACTGTTATTAATCATGCACTTTTTTAATTTTTTATTTTTCACACTATTCACCTCTTATAAATTTAAAAAAATGAACGTTCAGCTATGCCAAGTCGTTCGATAATCTTAAAAAGTCCTAGAGTGTGGTACTCTAAGAAAATGTTTATATTTAAATTTTATCAACAAAATATTATGAAGTCAATAAAAAATGGAAAAATTTACGAAAAATATTATAATATAACTTTCAAATTTTATAGAATTAGTTGGGAAGTGCAACAATTTAGTAAATACTAATTGAATGAATATGATAAAATATTTAAGTTTCGGTATTTTTTGAAAAAATGGCGAAAGGTTATCCACAGAATTATGAAATTTATGTGAAAATAAAGA
>CALXJV010000051.1 GCA_944388715.1 uncultured Clostridia bacterium | reverse complement strand
ATATTATTTTAAAAAAGTAAACTTTAAAAATATCAACATAGGAAAACACACCTCATAATGCAATATCATTCATAATTGGGTGTGTTTTAACTTATACTTTTTTATTTTAAAAAAAATGATAAAAATTTTTATATTAAATTTAGATTACAAAATCATTACAGCAGAATTGTTTCGGCTTTTTTCAATTCAAAACCATTATCTAGTAACATATTTTACATAATTATTGTAAAAGCAATTGACATTTTAAAACTTATGATATATCATTATAGCAAATGTATTATGTAATATAAGTTAATTAGCGTTCCGATATGTCATATAGGGACAGACAATGCTCCAGATATTTTCAAAGAAATTGAAGATGATTTACAGGTTGCAGGTGTTGATATAAGATGTAACACAGAAACAGATGACCTTATTATAGAAAACAATGAGGTAAAAGGAATCATTTTTGGTGTTAAAATGCAAAACTTAAAAAAGATTATAAAGAGAATGTATAAATTTTTGAGATATTACAATATAAGTAATATCTTTTTTTATATATGAGAAAAACATGTAGCCAAAAATAAAAAAATATGCTATATTATTATAAGAAAAATATAAAACCCAAAAATTAATTTATGCAATCTAAAGTCGTTACATAGAGTATTTCACAAAGTTTATATAAGTAAAATTAATGGTTATAAATCAACTTAGAGAAAAGATAGATATAAAAAGAAGATAAAAAAGTAATCAAACTTTAATGAAAGGAGAAGAAAATATGGCAAAACAGATTATTTATCATGGAAGCTACTGCAAAGTCGAAAATCCAGAAATAAAAAAAGGAAAATATACAAAAGATTTTGGAAATGGTTTTTATTGTACAATATTGAAAGAGCAAGCTCAAAGATGGGCAAGAAAATATGATACACCAATAATTAATATATATGAATATAATGAGAATCCGGAATTGAACATAAAGGAATTTGCAATAATGACAGAAGAGTGGTTAGATTTTATTATTAATTGTAGAAATGGGGAAGAACATGATTTTGATATTGTTATAGGAGCAATGGCTGACGACCAAGTATATAATTATATTACAGATTTAATGTCAGGGCAAATTACCCGTGAAGCTTTTTGGGAATTGGCTAAATTCAGACATCCAACTCATCAAATAGCATTTTGTACAGATAAAGCACTAGGATGTTTAAAATTTGTAAAATCGGAGGAATTTTAAAATGATAGGCGAATCACAAAAAGAAAATGATTTATTTTATACATGTAGTTTAATAGAATATATTTCTAGAAAAACCAAAAATACTAAAAAAGTAATTGTAGAAAAATTAAAAAAAGAAAATATAGAAAAAATATATGAATTAGCAGATGTATATCATTGTGAAAATATAGAAAAAGTTGCTAATGAATTTATAGAAAAGGCAAATATAAAACTTGGTACATATGATAATATTTCTGAATGTAAATATGATGTACCTACATACTGGGATATTGGGAAAGTCTATAAAAGATTAATTATTATGGTTAATAAAGATGAAAGCAAATATGTAGAGACATTGATTGAAGTATTATCTTCATGGATAATAGAAAAAATTGACAACTATAATAGTAATATGTATTATGAAAATCCAGGTTATATATATGAATGTTATAAAAATGGCAAAATTATTTAACAGTATCAATTCTGTTTTTAGTATTAATATCATGTGAAAAAGGAGAAAAATTAGTGAAAGAAAAGTTACAAAAGTTAACAGAAAACAAAAAAATCCTATTAATAATATTTGCAATTGCATCAATAATGTTTGCAATACCATCAATAATATACATGATAAACAATGGAACCGTGTTAAACTTTGATGAATACTTCAAATTTTGTTTAAACGATTCAAATAGACTAGGCCAAACAACAATATACATAATAATACTAACAATATTAACAATAACATATTTCTTAATAATAAAAAACAGAGAAAAAATATTCAAAAACAATAAACAAATGTATATTTATATAGCAATCATATCACTAATATTTGTAGTAGTATCACCAATTATAAGTTCAGATGTATTCTACTATTTAGGTATTGGAAGACTAGACAGCAAATATGGACAAAACCCATATTATGTAACAATAAAAGACTTTGTAGATGAAAACAATATAGATTTATCAACTGATACAACTTTAGCAGAAGGATATAGAAATTATTGGTCAGATACAACAGTAGTATATGGACCAATATGGACAATGATTTGTAAGATAGTTTCAGGAATAACATTTGGAAATATAGATATAGCATTACTAGTCTTAAAACTACTAAATGTAGGAGTACATATCTTAAACTGTTATTTAATATACAAAATATCAGGAAAAAAGATATTCACATTAATATATGGTTTAAATCCATATATGTTTATAGAAGGAATTGCACATGTACATAATGATATATATGTACTTACATTTGTATTAGCTTCAATATATTTCTTATTAAAAAGAAAAAACTTGATATTAAGTATATTATTTTTAGCACTTGCGACAGCAATAAAATATTTTACAATATTATTATTACCACTTATTATAATATATTATTTTAGGGATAAAAAGCCATTAGAGAGGTTTAAAAGATGTATTTTATATGGTATACTGTTTATACTTATGGTAGGAGTTACATATTTAATTTATGTACAAGACATCCAAGTATTAAGTGGGATAATGACTCAACAAGAAAAATTTGCTAAGAATTTCTACATAATATTAATGGAATATTTTGATATACCAGATTTAATATCTAATGTAAATGGAACATTTTTTTCTTGCTTTGTAATTATATATTTATTTACAAATATAACTTTATTATATAAAAAGAATATTAACTTTGGAGAAGAATCAAGAAAATACGAATATTTTTTAATAGCATTCTTATTTTTATTAATAACAAATTTTCAAACATGGTATATAATGTGGTTATTCCCATTAATGATGTGGCAAAAGAAAGAAAATATACAATTAATAATTCAAATATCAATTGTAAGTCAATTTGCAAACAGTGTATTTTTAATAAATGGAGATGGATGGAGAAATGGAACACCATTTACCTTTTTCATGGTATTAGGAATTTACTTATGGTCATTGTATAATAACAGAAAATTAAAAATAAAATCTAAATATTAAAAGGGATTGAAGGAATGTGCCAAAGAGCAATTATATTTATTTTACAATACCGCGTAGGCGACCATTCGATACGAGTTGTGAATGGTGCAACCTTTTTACGTTTAAATATATGTGGTTGTGATATCAAGGGTAACGTCGCCTTACTGTAATTGCTTTTTAAAATTGTATTCTTAATTCCTAAGGAGGAAAACATGGACAATTTTGTTTTAATTGATGGAAATAGTATAATGAATAGAGCATTTTATGGAATTATGGGAAGTAAAATGCTTACAACTAAAGACGGAAAATATACAAATGCAGTATATGGTTTTTTGGCGATTTTATTTAAATTAATAGAAGATACAAAACCAAAATATATGGCAGTTGCATTTGATTTAAAAGCACCAACAGCAAGACATAAATTATATGAAGGATATAAAGCTAACAGAAAAGGCATGCCAGATGAACTTGCAGAGCAAATGCCTATAATTAAAGAAATACTAAGAGCAATGAATATAGATATAGTAGAAAAAGAAGGATATGAAGCAGATGATGTTTTAGGAACACTTTCTAGATATGGAGAAAATCAAGGGCTTGATGTTACCATATTATCAGGAGATAGAGATACATTTCAATTAGCTACAGACAAAGTAAAAATAAGAATTCCTAGAACAAAAGGAGGAAAAACTGAAACAGATATATTTGACAGAAATAAAATTATAGAAACATATGGAATAGAGCCAAAACAATTAATAGAAGTAAAAGGCTTACAAGGTGATAGTTCGGATAATATACCAGGTGTTCCAGGAGTAGGAGAAAAAACAGCATTATCATTAATCCAAAAATATGGTACAATCGAAAATTTATATGACAAAATAGAAAAAGACGAAGATGATTTAAAAGGAAAACAAAGAGAAAAAATAAAAGATAACAAAGAATTAGCAGAATTATCTAAAACATTAGGAACTATAAATTTAGAAGTGCCAATAGAAGACACTTTAGAACAGTTTAAAGTGGAAGAATGGGACAAAGAAAAAGTATTAAAAATATTTAAAGAATTGAATTTCAATAGATATATTGAAAGATTTGGACTAACAGGAGAAAAAAATAGCGAAGAAGAGGAAAAATACAAAATAGAATTTACAGTAGTAGATAAATCAATAGAAGAAGTACTAAATACAATAAAAGAACAAAACAGTATGATATTTTATTTACAAACAAAAAAAGATGAAAATCCAGAAAATATTATAAAAGAAAAAATAGAAGGTATAAGTATATATAATAAAGAAAAGCGAGAAGCATATTATATAAAATTACAAGAAAATGAAATATCAAAATTTAAAGAAATATTTGAAAATAAAGACATCAAAAAAACAGGAATCAATATAACTAAAGAATATATATTATTAAAACAAGTAGGAATAACATTAGAAGGTATTGAAAATGATATATCAGTAGGAGCATATATATTAAATCCTACTAATAACAAATTAGAACTAAAAAATATAGCAATGGAATATCTAGAACTAGATATTGATGAATATATAGGAACAGAAGAAGATGACCAAAAACAAATGACATTATTTGATAATAATGTAGAAGATAATAAAAAAGATTCAGAAAAATATAATTTATATGTATATATAATAGACAAAATTAATGATATCATCATAGAAAAATTAAAAGATACAAATAGCTTTGATTTATACACAAATATAGATATACCAACAATCGAAGTATTATCAAGTATGCAGTGGAATGGGATGTATGTAGATGAAGATGAACTAAATGAATTTGGAAAAGAATTAACATCTCAAATTGAAATTTTAACAAAAGTTATACATGAAATGGCAGGAGAAGAGTTTAATATAAACTCTACAAAACAACTAGGAGAAATCCTATTTGAAAAAATGCAGTTACCAGTTATAAAAAAGACTAAAAATGGTTATTCAACAGATGTAGATGTTTTAGAAAAATTAAAAAGAGAAGACCCAATAATAGGAAAAATATTGGAATATAGACAATTAATGAAATTAAATTCAACATATGTAGAAGGATTAAAACCATTTATAAATCCAAAAACTAAAAGAATACATTCTTTTTTCCACCAAACAATTACAGCGACAGGAAGAATCAGCTCAACAGAACCAAATTTGCAAAATATTCCAACAAGATTTGAATTAGGGAAAAGAGTCAGAAAAGTATTTAAACCAGCAGAAGGAAAAGTATATATAGATGCAGACTATTCACAAATAGAACTTAGAGTATTAGCACATATTTCAGAAGATAAACATATGATACAAGCTTTTGAAAATAATGAAGATATTCACAAACAAGCAGCTTCAAAAGTATTTAAAACACCAATAGAAGAAGTTACAAAAGAACAAAGAAGTAATGCAAAAGCAGTTAATTTTGGAATAGTATATGGTATAAGCGACTTTGGCTTAGGCGAACAATTAGGAATATCTAGAAAAAAAGCAAAACAATATATAGATGAATATTTAAATGAATATGCAGGAATAAAAGAATTCATGGAGAATATTATTGAAAAGACAAAAGAAAAAGGTTATGTAGAAACTCTATTTCATAGAAGAAGATATGTTCCAGAATTAAATTCAAAAAATTATATGGTAAGACAATTTGGAAATAGAGTTGCAATGAATACACCAATACAAGGAACAGCAGCAGATATAATGAAAATAGCAATGATAAATGTAAATAAAGAATTAAAAAATAGGGGATTAGAATCAAAAATAGTTTTACAAGTACATGATGAAATGATGATAGAAGCTCCAGAAAGCGAAAAAGAAGAAGTAAAACAAATAATGAAACAAGAAATGGAGTCAGCTATAAAGTTGAAAGTGCCACTTATAGCAGATATATCAGAAGCAAAAAACTGGTATGATTGTAAGTAAAATGTCTAAGGAAACATAATTCATGATGAGACATAAATAATGGAGGAGAAGATATATTGAAGAAAAGCAAGAAAATTTTAATAGGTATTATAATTTTTATACTTATTATGATTCTAATTTTAGTATTATTTAAAGATAATATCCTAAAAATGATATATCCAAAAACATATAGTGAAATTATATCAACATATTCAGAAGAATATAATGTAGAAGAAAATTTGATTTATGCAGTAATAAAAGCAGAAAGCAACTTTGAAAGTGAAGCTGTATCTAATAAATCAGCAATAGGAATAATGCAAATAGTAGAAGATACAGCTATAGATGTTGCAAAGAAAAATAATATAGATATTGACACAGAAAATATAAAAAAGGAATTGTTAGATATTGATAATAATATAAATATTGGAACAAAGTATTTATCAACATTGTTAAATCAATATGGAAATATAGAAGTCGCTCTAGCTGCATATAATGCAGGGATAGGGACAGTTAATAACTGGATAGAAAAGCAAATTATAAAAGCAGATGGATCTGATATAGAAAATATTCCATATAAAGAAACAAATAATTATGTAAGAAAAATACTTAGAGATTATGATATATATAATTATTTATATGGATAAAAACAGGAGAGTATATGTTAAAAAAAGTTTTAAATATTATTTTAGATATAATAATAATAGTAGTAATAATATTGTTAATATATATTATGATACAAAAAAGTATAACAAAAGAAAATTATACAAATATATTTGGATATACATTTCTAGAAGTTCTTACAGGAAGTATGTCTGGAACCATAGAAATTGGAGATGGAGTAATTGTTAAAATAACAAAAGATGTAGAAGAAGAGGATATTATAGTATATAAAAAAGATAATAGCCTTATAACACATAGATTAATAGAAAAGCAAAATGATAAATTGATAGCAAAAGGAGATGCAAATAATACACAAGATGAACCAATAACAAATGATATGGTTGTTGGAAAAGTAATAAAAATAATCCCTAATGCTAATCTATGGAAAAAAATAATAATTAGTGTAGTGATAGCATTGATTATCATATTTATTATAGTGAAAATAATTTTTTCCAAAAAACAGTTGAAAAAATAACAATATTGTAATATAATTGTAACGAATTTGTAATAAAAGTAGGAAGGGAAGATATGCAAATGTTTAAATTTGGTCAAGATGTAGGGATAGATTTAGGAACAGCAACAGTTATTGTATATGTAAAAGGAAAGGGAATCGTATTAAGAGAACCTTCTGTTGTTGCGGTTGATAATATTACTGGTGATGTTTTAGCAGTTGGACAAGAAGCAAGAAGAATGTTAGGAAGAACACCTGGAAATATTGTTGCAACAAGACCTTTAAGAGATGGAGTTATATCAGATTATACAGTAACAGAAAAAATGTTAAAACATTTTATAAATAAAGTTTGTGGTAAATTTATTTTTTCACCAAGAATCATGATTTGTATACCTTCACAAGTAACAGAAGTAGAGAAAAAAGCTGTAATAGATGCAGCAACACAAGCTGGAGCAAGAAAAGTATATTTAATAGAAGAACCAATAGCAGCAGCAATTGGAGCTGGAATTGATATATCAAAACCATGCGGAAATATGGTTGTCGATATAGGAGGAGGAACAACAGATATTGCTGTCATATCATTAGGAGGCTCTGTTGTAAATACTTCATTAAAAGTAGCTGGAGATAAATTTGATGAATATATAGTAAAATATATAAAGAAAAAACACAATATCATGATAGGTGAAAGAACAGCAGAAGACTTAAAAGTAAATATAGGTTGTGTATACCCAAAAATACAAGATACAGAAATGGATATAAGAGGAAGAGACTTAGTAACAGGACTTCCAAAAACATTAACAGTACATTCAAGTGAAATGTTAGAAGCATTACTAGAACCAGCAATGATGATTGTAGATGCTGTGCATTCTGTATTAGAAAGAACACCCCCAGAACTTTCAGCAGATATCAGTGATAAAGGAATCTATATGACAGGTGGAGGATGTTTAGTAGATGGATTGGACAAACTATTACAAGAAAAAACAGGAATTAATGTTATGATAGCACAAGACACAGTATCATGTGTAGCATTAGGAACAGGAAAAGCATTAGATAATTTAGATGTGTTAGAAGGAAAAAACTCAAGATAGAAGAGATATAGACAATCCGGGTCAGGTCATAAAATGTATTTTTATTTCGACAAAATACGACATATTTTATATTTAAAGTATACTTGAATTAAATATTTTTTAAGTATACTTTAAAAATACATTTTATGACCTGGCTCAGATTGTTTATTTAAAATGGAAGGAATGAAATAAAAAATGAATAAAGTAGCATTCATTACATTAGGTTGTAAAGTAAATCAATATGAAACAAATGCAATGGCACAACAATTTATAGAAAAAGGTTACAAAATAGTTGAGCATACAGAAAAAGCAGATATCTACATTGTCAATACTTGTACAGTAACAAATATGTCTGATAGAAAATCAAGACAAATGTTAAGAAGAGAAAAAGAATTAAACAAAGATGCCATTATTGTAGCTTGTGGATGTTATGCCCAAACAGCAAAAGAAGAGCTAGAGCAAATGGAAGAAATAGACTTAGTTTTAGGAAATAATGAAAAAAAAGATATAGTAAAATATGTTGAAAAATACATAGAAAGTAAAATACCAGAAACAAAAACAGAAGATGTTATGCAACAAAAAGAATTTATAGAATTTGGAGATGTTATATTTACAGAAAAAACAAGAGCTGTAATAAAAATTCAAGATGGCTGTGACAGATTTTGTTCATATTGTATAATTCCATATGCACGTGGAAGAGTAAGAAGCAGAAAGCCAGAACATGTAATATCTGAAATAACAGAAATTGCAAAAAATGGAATAAAAGAAGTAGTAATAACAGGAATTCATATTGCATCATATGGAAAAGATTTTAACAATGGATATAAATTAATAGATTTATTAGAAGAAATAAATACAATAAAAAGCATTGAAAGAATTAGATTAGGATCTATAGAGCCATTGATTATAACAGAAGAATTTGTAGAAAGATTAAAAAAATTAGAAAAAGTATGTCATCAATTTCATTTATCATTACAAAGTGGTTGTGATGAAACATTAAAAAGAATGAATAGAAGATATACAACAGAACAATTTAAAGAAATTGCACATCTATTAAGAAAAAACTTTAGTGATGCGATATTAACAACAGATATTATTGTAGGTTTTCCAGGAGAAAGTGAAGAAGAATTTAAAACTACATATAAATTTTTAGAAGAAATCAAATTTTATAAAATGCATATATTCAAATACTCACCAAGAAAAGGAACAAAAGCAGAAAGAATGGAAAATCAAGTAGACGGAAATAAAAAAGAAGAAAGAAGTAAAAAATTAATAGAATTATCAAATAAAAATGAAAAAGAATATAATCAAAAATATATAGGGCAAGAGGTAGAAGTGCTTTTTGAAGAAGAAAAAAATGGAGTATGGCAAGGACATACTAAAAATTATATTTTAGCACATTATAAAACTTCAGAAAATGTAGAAAATAAGATAATAAAACTAAAATGTAAAAAAATAGAGAAAGAATATATAATAGTAGAATAAAAACAATCTAAACAATCTGGGCCAGGTCATAAAATGTATTTTTATTTCGACAAAATGTGACATATTTTATATGTGTAGTATTCTTAAATTAATATTTTTTGATATACATGTAAAAAATACATTTTATGACCTGGCCCAGATTGTTTAGATTGTTTGAATTGTTTTTATTATATTAAACTTTAAGTTCTTTATCATCATAAATATCAACATCTTTATATTTATCTAATTCCATTTCATCTAAAGAATTTTGAATACAGCTAACAATAACGTTATTAAAACTCATATTCTCTTTTTTAGCAATTTTTTTCAACATATCATTCATTTTTTCAGGTAACCTAATAGATATTTTCACATTGCTTTTTTTGTATTTAGAAATCTCAAACATATATATTCCTCCAATTAATTATTTTATTAATTGTCCCACAAAAACGTTGCAAAAAATACCAGACAAAAGCATTGCATTTTCTGTTTTTTATTGGTATATTTGTAGTGTGAAAAATAAATAATAACAAAAGAGGAGGAAAAATAAATGAACAAAAATTTAGGGCAAAAACGAGGAATTACATTAATAGCATTAGTAATAACTATGTAACTTAAAAGGTTGCAAATATATTAAACAGGAGGTTTTTTGATATGACAAATGAACAATTAATCAAAAAAATGAAAGAAGATAATTCATTTTCAAGACCTTCTTGAATTTTCTTTCTATCTTCCAAAGTTAAATGAGTAATTTTCATACTGTACCTCCTTCTAACCTTATAGAAACATCTAACTTCTATTATATCATCTAGAATTTAATCTTATAAATTATATTTTATGTAAATGTTGTTTTCTGATTAATATATTACATTTGGAATTTACTTTGTAAATTTACAATTGATATTTTAGTTAAAAAACGAAATAAAAGAACTTGCTATTTTAATATATGTATAGTAAAATAGACAAAAAGAGAGTAGGGAAGTGGTTAGAGTGAAAAAACTACCATATGGAATTAGTGATTATGAAAGTCTGATAGAAAATGATTATTATTATGTAGATAAAACAATGTATATAGAAAAATTAGAAAACTTAGCAGAGAGATATATAATGTTCTTACGTCCAAGAAAATTTGGAAAAACATTATTTACAAGCACATTAGAAAATTATTATGACATAAAAAAAGAAGAAAAATTTGAAAAACTATATGGAGAAACATATATAGGAAAAAATCCAACAAAACTAAAAAATAGTTATCATATATTAAAATTTAATTTTTCAGGAATAGATACAGCAAATAGAGAAACGACAATAAAAGGATTTAAAAGAGAAGTATCTTCATCTATAAGATTTTTTGTAGAAAAATATAAATTAGACTTTTATATAAATGAAGAAAGTGAAGCAGAAGATATATTAGATAATTTAATAAAAGCATTTGAAATACAAAAGCAGAATGGAAAAATATATGTAATAATAGATGAATATGACCATTTTGCAAATGAATTATTAGGATTTAATACAAATCAATTTAAAAA
>CALXJV010000050.1 GCA_944388715.1 uncultured Clostridia bacterium | reverse complement strand
TGTTACTTTTGTTGCTTATACACTAGTTATTTCAATAATTTTATGAGTTTCTAAAAAGTTTTCATTTTTTTATCCTGGTTAGGGACGTGCCAAAGCGTTCCAAAATGGAACGAAAGGGGACGTGTCAAATTGGACAATTTTTGTCCAAAAGGGACCGGTCTTATATGTTTTTGAATAGCGAATTATAACAATTGGTAATAGTGTATACAATTCAATTCATAGTTATTAATATAGATACATTTTGCAAAATAAATTTGAGACTGTGGAAAGATAATTTTTCTCCTGAGTTAGAATTAGCTATTAATGATAAAATAAATTATAACTGATAAATCTTCAATTCGTAATAAAATTCTTTGATAGAATGCATATATATTAATATTTCATATACATTCGAAATTAATATATATGCATTCTCTGTAATGATTTTATTACGAATCGTTACTGATAAATGAAACGCAAAATCGTTCCTCTTGAAAATTTGAAAAGAAAGTTATAAAATAAAGCCAAGAATTTGTTTAGAGAGGGTGATATTAATGGGAGACAATGAAAACAGAAAAGTTTATGAGCCAAGAGTAATAAAAAATTATAGGGAGATGATAGAATATTCTACAAAAAATTATTCTGATAAAATAGCGTATAAATACAAGAAAAATGGAGATTTAAAAAGTGTAGAATATGTAGAAAAAACTTATGAACAAGTAGGAAAAGATATAAAAGCTTTTTCAACTGAATTATTAAATAAAGGGTTGGAAAACAAAAGAATTGTATTGATAGGAAACAACAGATATGAATGGTGTATCAGTTATCTAGCAGTAACAAGTGGAAATATGATAGTCGTTCCCCTAGATAAAGCCCTTCCAGATAATGAAATAGAAAATTTAGTAACAAGAAGTGAAGCAGAAGTTGCCATTTTCGATAAAAAATACCTAGATGTAATGAAAAAATTAAAAAACGAAAAAGAAGTAAATTTACAAATGCTAATATGTATGGATAATATAAAAGATAATGAAGTAGATAGATTTACTGATTTATTAGAAGAAGGGGAAGATTTAATAAAAAATGGTGATGATAGATATGACAAAATGGAAATCAATCCAGAAAAAATGTCTATAATGTTATTCACATCAGGAACTACTAATATCCCTAAGGCTGTAATGTTATCACAAAAAAATATATGTGCAAATTTATCAGACTTTGCATCTTGGGTAAGATTATACCCAACAGACACATTGCTCTCATTTTTACCAATCCATCATACATTTGAATGTACAGTAACATTTCTTTACGGATTTTATAGTGGATGTACAGTGGCATTTTGTGATGGACTAAAATATATTCAAAAAAATCTTGCAGAATACAAAGTTTCTGTATTTGTAGCAGTTCCATTAGTTATGGAAACTATGTATAAAAAAATCCAAAAAGCGATTAAGGATCAAGGAAAAACAAAGCTAATCAATAGGATGATAAAAATATCAAATGGATTATTAAAATGTAAAATTGATTTAAGAAAAGTAATATTTAAACAAATTTTAGATAATTTAGGAGGAAATATACGTTTAGTCTTATATGGTTCAGCTCCAATGGATAAAGAAACAATTATAGGATTTAACAATTTTGGAATTGAATTAGTACAAGGATATGGATTAACAGAAACATCACCAGTTATAGCAGCAGAATCAGATAAAGAAAAAAAGCCAGGAGCTGTAGGATTAGCTCTTCCTAGTTTGAATGTAAAGATAGATGAGCCAGATGAAAACGGTGAGGGAGAAATTTTAGTAAAAGGTCCTAGTGTTATGATGGGATATTACAATAATGATGAGGAGAATAGAAAAGCATTTAAAGATGGATGGTTTAAAACAGGTGATTATGGATATATGACAGATGATGGATTTATATATGTTACAGGAAGAAAAAAGGATATTATAGTTTTACAAAATGGAAAAAATGTATATCCTCAAGAGATAGAATTTTTAATTAATAAACTTCCATATGTAACAGAATCATTGGTGTATCAAAGAGGAAAAAATAAAACAGATACAATGTTATGTGCAAAAATTGTTTATGATAAAGATTTAATAAGAGAAAATCTAGGAGAAAAAACAGAAAAAGAATATCAAGAAATCATCTGGCAAAAAATAAAAGAAATTAATAAAGAGTTACCAGTATTTAAACATATCAAAAAGATAACAATTACTACAGAACCATTAATAAAAACCACAACACAAAAAGTAAAAAGATATGAAGAATTGAAAAGAGTTTAATTGGTTGGAACGTTGGGGACGTGCGAAAAAGGGATTAAGGGATGGTCCTTGAATCCCTTTTTTTGCACGTCCCCAACGTTCCACGAATTTGGACAATTTTAATAGTTAGTGATTAAAAAATAACAATCTTGTAAATACTATTTGCGAGGTGCTATTTTTTATGAGAAAAAAGAAAAGTGGAAAGAAAAAAATAATAATAACAACAATTACTCTAATCTTATTATGGTTATTAGGATTTTATTTATATGTTACATACAATAATATCGAAATATATGACTCAAATTACACTACACAAAAGACACAATCCACAATTGAGGAACAAACTGTGGAAAAAGCAGAGGAAGAAAGCAAAAAAGTGGCAGATATAATTGAAGAAACTATAGAAAGTGTAGTAGGTATATCAAAATTGAAAAATACAGGTACATCTATTTTTTCAGAGAGTACAGAAAGTCAATTAGGACTAGGAACTGGTGTTATTGTAACAGATAATGGATATATTTTAAGTAATGAACATGTGACTGGAAGCAAATATAGTAAATGCTATGTTACATTAGAAAATGGTAAAAATTACAATGGAACAGTTGTATGGAGTGATTCAAGTATTGATTTATCTATAGTAAAAATAGATGCTAATAATTTAAAATATGTACAATTTGCAGATTCAGACAATATAAAAATAGGAGAGACTGTTTATGCAATAGGAAATCCAATCGGATTTGAATTTAGAAGAACTGTCACATCTGGAATTATTAGTGCTAAAAATAGAACTATAAAATTAGAAGAAGAAAATTCACAATCTTATATGACAGATTTAATACAAACAGATGCAACAATAAATCCAGGGAATAGTGGAGGACCATTAATTTATCCAAATGGACAAGTGATTGGGATAAATACAGTAAAAATTTCTTCGGCAGAAGGTATAGGGTTTGCAATACCAATAAATATTGTAAAACCAATTATTGAAAGTTATAAAAATACAGGGAGTTTTGAAGAAGCAAAAATTGGAATATATGCTTATGATAAAGAAGTAATACCATATTTGGAAACAAGTAATAATAGCGCTTTTCAAGAGGGAATTTATGTAACAGAAGTAACTAAAAATGGGCCAGCAGAAACAGCAGGTGTAAAAGAAGGAGATATCATTACACAGATTGATGATGTGGCTTTGAATACTATGAATGATTTGAGAGAGTATATTTATACAAAAAAGCCAAATGATGAAGTGATTTTAAAAATAAATAGAGGAAAAATAAAGAAAGATATTATAGTGAAATTAGGACGTTAGGGAGGGATTCAAGGACCGTCTCTCAATCCCCAAAAAGTCCCTTTCATTCAATTAAAAATTCTTCCATAAAGTCATATTTCCTAGAATAGTCCTTAGTTTCTTCATTAGAAACATATACCTCAGAAGTATTACTTTTTAAAAATTCAATAATTTCATAAACATTAATCCAAATTTCATTAGGACTATCTACTTGTGATTCATCAAATATAAGTTGCATTCCAAAATGTAGATGTGCGACATTTATATTATTAACATTTTCTTTTATACTGTATCCTGTCATTCCTAAATATCCAATAACATCACCAGCTTTTACAGTATCACCAAGTTTGAGTCCTTCAGCATAAGGATGATCTTTTCGCAAATGTGCATAATAATAATATCTTTTTTGATCAAAACTTCTAATCCCAACACGCCATCCTCCATATTGATTCCAACCAAGCTGTTCTACAGTTCCAGATTCCACAGCTATAATTGGCGTACCAATACTTCCCATTAAATCATTTCCTAGATGTGTTCTTTTAAAACCATAGGACCTAGAATTTCCAAAATCTTTATAATGTGTAAAATAATAATTTTTAGCGATTGGGAGGAATGCTTTTAGTCCATATCTATTTTCAAAAACTTTTTGATTGTCTGAATTTAAAACTTCAACAGAATAATTACCAATAAATCCACTTAAAACAGCGGAATAGGCCTCAAAATAATAATCGTAGAATGTTAAAGTTGATGTTAATTCTTCTATTGATTTTCCATTTTGCAAGTTTTCTACTATTTTATTTAAGTCATTTTCATTAAAATTTTTGAAGTTTCCTCCATATATGCAAGCTAAATATGCTAATAATTCAATCCAATTATAATGTATTTCTTCATTATTGTTATGGGATTTAATATCTAAATCGGCGGTTAATTTTAAAGCTTCACTAGTAACATTAAAATCAACCCATTTTATGAAGTCACTTTCATTATCTGAATTGGTAGTTATAGCTATCATTTTGTTTTTAGAGTAATAAAATATAAGTGTGGAAATTATAAAAATAAATAATGTTAAAATTGAAATTAATATTATGTGTTTAGATTTTATATGTATATTTTTGATAATCAATAAAAACACCTCATAAAAATATATGATTGAAAGAAAAAAATAATTACATTAGTAAAAGTACATGATAGCAAACTGTTATTTTAACAGTCAAAATTCAATTAATATTAATAGATAAAGATTTAATTTTTGTATAATTTAAATGGTTGTACCTAAATTTTAGTGGCATAAAATTTGGGTCATGAACAAAGAGGTTTGCTTAAAATATCATAAATAGAGGTAATAATGTTCATATCTTTACTAAATTTACAATTTGTAATAAAATAAAAACAATCGAATAATAAATAAATTAGAGGAGGAATTTCAAATGGATAAATATATGGAAATAGCAAAGTTAAATGCAGAAAAAGGAATGAAAAAGCAGGAAGGAGGACCTTTTGGAGCCGTTATTATAGATTTAGATGGAAACGTAATTTCAACTGGGAATAATAAAGTTTTTGCAAATAATGATCCTACAGCACATGCTGAAATAGTTGCAATAAGAAGAGCATGTGAAAAATTAAAAAAATATGATTTATCAGATTATATTTTATATACATCATGTGAACCTTGCCCAATGTGTTTATCAGCAATAATTTGGTCTAATATTAAAGATGTTTATTATGGATGTACAAGAAAAGACGCAGGAGAAATTGGTTTTAGAGATGATGCTATATACGAATATTTGAAGGGAAATAATAAAGATTTAATTAATTTAAAGCCAATTGATAGAGATGAATGTATGGAGACATTTAAAAAATATGTAGAAAATGAGGGGATTATTTATTAAGAAGTTGACATAAGTGTTGAAGTTTTTTTATATATATGATATAATATTGTTTAAAATTGGAAGTGAATGGAGGAAAAAATGGAAAATTTATCAAGTAAGTTTTATTTAGATAAGGAAAAAGATATAATAGTAAAAATATTTAAAACAAGTGAAGATGAAGTAACATATATTTTAGAAACTCCAAACCACAATACAGGAAATTTAATAACTAATCTAGCACGAATATGTAATGTAGAAACAGTAAAAAACGAAAATGACATGAAAATAATAAAAGGTGTAATACCAGCAAGTATTAATGGTGATAATGAAATAGTTTACATTTTCAGACTAGGAGGCTTTAAAATTGCAAATATATTTGAAAACGGAAAAGTTGAAATAAAAGCCCAAATACCTGCTATAACAAAAACTTTAATGTCTCAAACAAAACATTATAACTTACCAATAGAAAAAACAATTGTAAAATCATATATTTTAAAGAAATCAAAATTTAGAACAGATTTACATACACACATGAATGCAAATTTAACACCAGATTGTTTAATAGCTTTAGGAATAAGTCGTCA
Organism: uncultured Clostridia bacterium; assembly: GCA_944388715.1. Classification (GTDB taxonomy): domain Bacteria; phylum Bacillota; class Clostridia; order TANB77; family CAG-508; genus CAG-269. The sequence goes on along the minus strand of CALXJV010000050.1, from coordinate 5,649 downwards.
AATCAGATATCCTTTATATTATATCAAAAAATTAAACTTAAAATGACAAAAGAGCAAGAAGAAAAAATAATGAAGCAAAGAGAAAAAGTAGAAGAACAATTTAAAGATTCTGAATTAACTGGAAAATATTTAACAAGAAAAATAGATGATAACACATTTATTAATTTTGCAGATTTTATTCTAAATAACTTAGAAAATGCAGAATATAATATTTCAAAAATAAGAATCAGTTTGGCTATTTTAAAAGATGGACAAGCAGTTTTTACAAACCTAGAAAAATTATATATATATAGATATGTTTTTTGTAGAGGTGTTGAATATTTAGAAGATTTAATAAAATTAGAAGAAGATAAAATTGATAATATTCCAGAAAATGATATAAAAAACATGGTAAAACAAATGCTAAAAGACAAAGAAAAAGGTAGTCCATATGAAAATAATACTTTTTTCCAAGATAAATTATTATGGATTGGTAGAGAATATCAAAAACAAGGAATTAAATATACAGAAATTTCAGATACAAATTTAACTAAAAAAGGTTCTCCAGCAATAAGATTATTAGAGCAAGTTCATGAAGTTATGCCTAAAATAGAAAAGGAAACTGGTGTAAAAATTAGGTTAATGGTAGGTATAAGAAGAATACCATTAACAATAATAAAAGACGAAAAAACAAGTCCTAATTATTTAAGGGAAAGTATTGATGTAATGAAAGCTGTTGCAAAAAGTCCATATGTTGTTGGAAGTGACTTCATAGGAGAAGAGATAAATGATATAAGTGAATTACAGCCAGTAATAACAGAGATAGTAAGATATATTAAAGAAGAGGATCCACAATTTACAATAAAAATACATGCAGGTGAAAATGATAGCTTAAGAGACAATGTAGAAAAATCATTAGATTGTATAAAAAATGCTTTAAAACCAGGAGAAAGTATGCCTAATATTAGATTAGGTCATGGGTTATATACACCAAGTTTAACATCTGAAAAAGGAAAACATTTAATCAAAAAAATCCAAGAAACAGGTGCTATTATAGAGTTTCAATTAACATCTAATGTTAGATTAAATAATTTGAGTGACATTAGTAAACATCCTATAAAAACATATTTAAAAAATGATATAAAATGTGTACAAGGAACAGATGGATGCGGATTTTATGGTGTAGATACAATTGATGAACAACTAGCACTTCAAAATTTATTAAATTTAGAAGAATCTGATTTTGCAAAGATGAGAAAAGTAGAAGAAGAAATAATAGAGAAACGTGAAAAATATTTTGAAGAGAAAAGCAAAAAATTTGAAGAATTTTTAAATGGAAGAACTTTAGAAGAGGCAATATTAGAAGAAGAAAAGAAAAATGAAGAAGAAGGCAAGAAAAAAGGAATGAATTTAAGACTTAGAGTAGCAGTTTCTTCAAAGAAAGCCTTAGGAGAAAAGGTAAAAGAGTTACCAACAGATAAATTGCCTATAATAATAGCAGGAGGAAGTTTTAATGCTCAAGGTCGTGAAACAGAATTAACAGAAGAAGGAGTAAAACTATTAACAGAATTAATAAAAAGAGTAAATAATGAAAAAGTTTATTTTGTAATTGGACATAAAATGCAAGGATATGAAAAGGCAATATTAGATATATCTAAAAAATTAAATAAAAAGTTTGAAATAGATGCTATTGTACCAAAAATGATTACAGAAGAAGTTGGAGAACAACTTTTGAATAATAAAGGGATAAATGCAATAAGGATATCTACAGAAAACGAGGATTCAGGAATATACAAAAGTTTTAATTATGAAATATTTGAAAGAAGAAGTTCTGTAGTAGTTGCATTTGACGGAAATTCTCCAGTTTCAAATTTAGTACAAGAAGCAAAAAATGGAAAAGGAAAATCAAAAATATATGTCAATGATGAAAATGCATTATTACATGACAAGGCTAATACTTTAGAGGGATATGTTACACCTTTTAAATTAAAAGAAGATATTGTAGATAAAATCTTAAAAGATGTCCCAGAAATAGAAGAGAAAAATGTTTATAAAAAAATCGATTTATAGCTTTATAGAAAAATTAGCATGTGAACAATAACACATGCTAATTTTCACTAAGTTAAAAGTTAATAAAGGATTGACCTATAGGGGAACTATATAATATAAAATCATTCACAATTTTGTATAAGCTAAATTTTCATAGAAATTCTAAAAGGAAAGAAATGTTTACTTGCACTCAGACCCTCGCATTCTGCGAGTACCGTGCATATCCAACATTTTTTCCATTAAGAATTTCTAATTCAAATTTAGATACGCAAAATCGTTCATTTTTTTATATTATATAGTTCCCCTATAGGTCAATCCTTTATTTACTGTTAACTTAATGATATTGGCACAGATATATAAGTAAATTTATTGTCCTGTTGATAAATTCCAAGTAACACCATTGTCTGCTGAGATGTAATTTTGTGAATCATTACCATTGTAATCTCCATCAGAGCCCTGAGAAATTTCTAAATATAATTTTCCATTTTCTGATACTGGCAAATTATAATAATCATAAATACCACTTTGAATAATATCTAATTTTGAAAATGTTTTACCAGAGTCATTTGTTATATATAGTTCACAAGATTCTCCTGAAGTTGCAGGCATAGTCAAAAATCCAGTGTTTTCATCTACAAATTTAATTTGACTAGAAGTTTTAAATATTTCTTTATCTCCTTGCATAATGCCACGACTTATTTGAACCCAGTTTCGACCACCATCTGTACTTTTGCTAATCTTTCCAAAAGCAATTCCCATTGCAGTATCCTCAATTTCAAACATAAAACCAACATCTTTATTAATAAAATGAATATTTTTTATTGAAGAATTATTATCAATTTCTACAGTATTCCAAATATTTGACATGTTATCACAATATACTAAATATCTTTTATTATCAGAAGTATAGAAAAATACTGTTTTTTGGTTTGAAATTTGATAATTATAATCAGTATAAGAATCTTCCATATTAGAAAAATCTCCGGGAACTTCTACAGCTTCATTTCCATCATAGCTTATATAAAGAATTCCATTTTGTATAACATAATCATTAGCCTGTACATTTACTAATTTATAATTTTTTAAATCATTATCATTTTTAAATGTAGCACACTTGAATTGTTTAACAACTGTTTTTTGCATTGATACTTCGCAAAGAGCAATAGTTCCTCCATTTTTTATTAAAGTAGTTTCATCATCTATAATGCAATCATCATTCATTGTAAGAACATATTTAGGAATATCATTTTTATATAAAACTAAAGTGGTAATTCCATATTGAATACAGTCATCATATTCAAATAATATATTTTCATCATCTTCACATATTGTAATACCCTTTGAATCTACATATATTTTGCTAGGACCTTCAGTTAATTCAGACTGGTTCCATGTACCAAGAAATGATGAAGCTATATGATAATAAGAAGATTGACCTTCTCTACTTCCATATGTTACTACAAATTCTCTTGTAATATTATTTTTATCTTTGTATGTTAAACTACAGGTATCTTTAGTTATCCATTGATGTTTAATAGAACCTTCTATTGTTTGTGGCAATTCTTCTTTTGGTGTAGCAAATAAAAATACTTTTGGATTATTATATAAAGTTGTTAAACCTGTTTCTTTATTTTGTTTTAAAACTAATCCATTAGAGAAATTGCTAGAAAAACTAAGAATACATTTATTGTTTAAACCTGTATTAAACATAAATACAAGATTTATGATTGTTAATATAGCAAATAGAATGTATGTAATTATATTTTTTATCTTACTCTTTTTTATTATTAAAATTGAAATCAAAGTTGCAGTTATTATGATTAACTCATTTATAATGTAATATAAAATATCTAATACATATTCATAATTACGTGGTTTTAACACAAATAAATATACTAATTGTGTTATAAGGCAACAAATAAAAATTATTACAGAAATGATAGAGCTAACCTTTTTTAATTTTTTCAATTTATTTTTTTTCTTTTCTTGAGATTTTGTTATCTTTTCTACAGCTTCTTGTATAGCTTTTTCTACATCAATTTCATTCTTAACTCCAATTTCACAATTTAATAATTCTGTAACAGTAATATCAAATGTTTCAGCTATTGAATTCAACATTGATATATCAGGAAAACTTAAACCGCGTTCCCATTTTGAAATAGCTTTATCTGTAATGTTCAATTTTTCTCCTAACTGTTTTTGGGTCATGTTTTTTTCTTTTCTTAATTTTTGTATGAACTTTCCAAATTTTTCGTTATCCATTTTTATCCTCCTATTCCTATGATGAAAAGCATTTACTTAATACTTTTCATTATTTCGTTCTATATTAGGAAAGTCATACTGACTTCCTAATATAGAAAATTAGTTGCACACAAATTTTACTAGCGTAAAATTTGGCGCCGAACAATGACGCGGGCTTTGAAATGTTATGAACAGAAAAAATGTTTAAGAAAGCCTGCTATTGTTCTTTATAAATGAAAATTATACATTATGTTTTAATAAGATTATACTATCATTATATTGTATTTTTAGCAATCGACTGTTAGTAGAGTCCCTATTTTAGTATGTGTCAAGTAAATGTAAAAAAATTTTTAAATCTTTGAAAATACCCAAAAATCCAGACATATAAGTATATTGCTAAAAAATAAAAACGGCTTAAATTGATTGTTGTAAGTCAGTTTTTGCTTGATATTTCAAAGAAAATTAGGGGGATAAAAATTTGCTTTTTGTAAAAATTTGTGGTATAATGTTGACAGAAACAGAAAGAAATGTTACAATTCGATTACCGATATTTTACATTTTGAGAAAAATTGTAATATATCTTGACACTAAAGAATAGTTATTGTATATATTAATTAATAAAGAGAATAAGAGCAGAAGCCCTTATTCAAGTAGTTGTTTTGTTTTGTGAGGTTTATCCGATGAGTTTGGATAAATCTCTATTTTTCGCTTTTTAGACTGATATGTAAATGAATACTTGCATCGATGACATATATAAATAAGAAATGCAATTGATAAAACGAAAAATGTTCCTATAATGAAAAAAGTAATTAAAGTTTTCACTATTTTACCTCCTTCTTTTCATAGTTGCACCAAACCATCTGGCGAAAGTCAGGTGCACGGATTAATAGTTGTTGCTAGAAATAGTAATAACTACTAATCTATGCACCCAACTTTGAAGGAAGTCAAAACAACTGACCATACTATATCAAAAAATATATTTACTGTCAATTAAATTTCCGACAAATTTCGCACGACAAAAAACAGCAAAATAGTGAAAATATTTGGAAAAACTTTCTATAAGGCGTATAAAATGGGCATTACTTATGGATTTAACAACAAATAAAAAGTAATTCAATAAGTAATGCAATAGTAGAAAATTTTAACATATAAGAGAAAAATTTAAAATGTTCAAAGCTGATAAAATCAATACATAGAGAGTTGCAAAGTAAAAAGAGAGTCTTTTAAAAACTCTCTTTTTTGGTGCACCAGGAGGGATTCGAACCCCCGACCTTCCGGTTCGTAGTTGGCATACGCTCTAAAATATATTTTATCCCTGCATATTATAAATCATTTCATAAAACAGTATTTTTTTGATATTATACTTTAAAATAGAGGGTT
>CALXJV010000049.1 GCA_944388715.1 uncultured Clostridia bacterium | reverse complement strand
TACATTTACATAATATTATATCATCTTTTTTGCAATTCGTAAAATTTTGTGTCTATATATCTATTCTAACACCAATGTCGTAACTAAAGGTTCAATTTATGAATCTATAATGTTAAGCGTTAATGAAACAGAATATTATAGTATGAAATATAATAACTTAATCTTGAAAAATGGAGATATAGTAGAGATTATAAATAATCTAACGGTTTTGTTTCAAGCAAAATAAAAACACATTGCAGAAATGTAGTGTGTTTTTATTTTTTAAAGATAGTTTAAAAGTTATCAAAAATAACCCTTAAAGTGTTTTAAAACAAGCTCTTAAAATCAAATTTAAGGGCTTTTTATTTTGCCTTAATATACTTTTATATGTTAAAAATGGAGGAAAATCAATGGTTAGAGAATTTAAACTAGTAAATGAAAAAGGACAAGAATATTCTTTAATGGATATATATAATCATTGTCTATTGACAGACCCATCTCGGACTAGGATATTCTTATACAACAGAATATGAGCAACTAGGTAATACATTTGTAACTAATTTAAGAAAATTTGAGCAAGGACAAATTTCTGGAACTGCAAATTTTTTAAGTTACGATAATTACAAGAACTTAATTGATTTTATTGAAGCTTCTGAAAGTTTAAGATTTTCATACAAAATTCCTTTTCAGAACGGTCAAAAAGAATATTTTAAAGATGTTCAAATTCAAAGTATAACTAAAACGCAAAAACAAATAAATGGAATAATATCAGAGACAGTCACATTTGACTGTCTTTCTTTATGGTACGAAGAAAATACATTTATACATACAATACAACCGCAATCAGATGAAATTAGATGGGATTTCAGATGGGACAGTAAATTTGCTGATTATGACACAAGAAGCATACAATATATTAACAATGGACATGTTGAATCTCCGATTCTAGTAGAAATGGATGGGAATATAGTAAATCCAAAAATTCAATTGTATGTTGAAGGAGAACTTTATCAAGAAGTTTCTTTTAATGTAGAGATAGAACAATATGAAAAATTGTTGTATGGAACGAAAGAGAATGACTTTTATTTAAATAGACAAAAGACAGATGGAACAATAGAAAGTTTATTTAGTTTAGATGTACTAGAATTTGAAAATGATAATGTTATAAGACTTCCAAAAAACAAATCTTGCGAGATAAGACTAACAGCAGATAATGAAGTATTAAATGCCAAAGTCACTATATTTGCTTATTATAAAGCAATATAGGAGGTGCTAAAAATGAATGAAATGACGATAAATTTTAATGAACAAAGCTATATAGCAAAATATAATAAACAAACAGGATATTACGAAGTTAACCTAAAAGCACCTGAACAGGGTGGCATATATGAAGCAGATATAAGTTTCACAGATTTATATGGACAAAATTATGAAGATAAACAAATAATTCAGATATGGGCAAAAGAAAAAATCAAAATAGAAACAAATAAAGTATTTATGTGGATATTTGATTATAGAGATTTTGAAGTAAAAGACATAGTAGAAATAGCAGACTATGAAATTAACATTGATGAAGAAACAAATGCAAATTCAATAATAAAAGTCTTAAAGAAGACTAGTGCAAAAGCAAGAGATATAGTAGCAGTCAAAAAAAACAATGAAATAATTTATTGGGGAATTATAGACAACGTTCAAAATGAAGATGGAAAAAAACTATATGAATATACTTTAAAATATATAACTAACATATTCGATGAAGATGTAGCTTTAAAGGAAAATGTTAAGCAAGAGCAAATTGAAGAAGGGACATATATAATAAAAACCGCTATTGATCCTAATAAAGTATTAGATGTTCAAAATGGAAGTGTAGAAGATGGAGCTTCGATTCATATTTGGAATAATAATGAAACTGAAAATCAAAAATGGGTAGTTACAAAAAATACAGATAATTCATACAGAATAACATCTTTAAAATCTAACAAGAGCATAGATGTGCCATCTGGAAATTATGCAGACGGAGTAAAACTAGAACAATACACACAAAATTCTGCTAATGTACAAAAATTCAATATAATTCAAGATGCTGGGATATATTATACAATTAAAACATTTGCAAATAATTTCAACATTGATATCGAAGGTGGTTCACCTACCGAAGGAACAAGTGCGATTATTTTTCATCCGACTGGAAATGACAATCAATTATTTTTGTTTGAAATTTTAAAAGAAGAAATCATTAAAAACAAAGGTATAGAAGATTTTATAGCAAATGCAATAGAAGAAAATTTTACAAATAGTAAAGATATTCTTACAAATTTAGGATATTTAGACATAAGAGTAAAAACACATACAAAATTACAAACTACAGTAAGTAATGTTACAGATGGTTTGTATAATTTGCATACTTGGATGACGAATTGTACTCAATTATACAATATAATGTACACAGTATATGTTGAAAACAAAAAGTTAGTAATAGAGATAGAAAATAAGTCGTTTAATAAAGAATTAATAGACGTAAATGCACAACCAATTTCTAAGTATACAGAAGTATTTGATACAGATATAGTAAGCAAAGTAGAAGTCTTAACAAATACAGATACATATTATTTATATTTATTAAATGATAGAACAACCACAACAGATTCAACTAATGAAAATAGAGCAGAAGGAAGAACAGAAAGAGTATTTACAGCAAATTATGAAGATGCTGAGCAAAAAGCGTTGGACCAAATTACAGCTAACAGATACAATCATAATATTACATTTAAATATTTAGAGAGACTAATAAAGGTCGGAACGCCGATTTCAATAAAAACTAAAGAATCTTTGATTCACGATACGTACATTTCAGCAATCAAGATAACTCAAAATAAATTCATTGAATATACATGTGGAAATATACGAACAGGGTTTATTAGTAAAATAAAAAAAGAGAGGAGAAATAAATAATGTTAAAAGGACATGTCTTTAAAGAGCAGATATTTGGAAATCAGATATTTGCTCTTTTTATCAATACATTTTTAAATGGTCAAAATGGTGTAAGTAATAATTATAAAAATGGAATGCAGGTTACATATAGCAGTAGCACTTTAACAGTTCAAAGTGGTGCAGTTTGCATACAAGGAAGATTTTTAGAAGAAGATACTAGTACAGATATTTCTGCTGGCACAGATAGTTCTTATTGTAAATTAGTAATAGAAATAGATTTAGATAAACAGAACACTGAAGGTCAACTATCTCAAGCATCTTATAAAATAGTTAAAAGTTCTAGTGGGTATCCGAATTTAACACAAAATGATATTGTTAAAAATAATGCTGGTATATATCAATATGAATTAGCAAGATTCAAGACAAGTTTAAGTGGGATTACAGAATTTCAAGACATGAGGACATTTTTAGATTTTAATAGTATATATAGTGTAATACAAACACAATTTCAATCTGTTTTAGATGAACTAGAAGAAGAATTGGCAAGTGTAGAGGATGGAAGTGCATATGTACTAAAAAATGATTTTACAACAAAACATATTCTTCTTGATAATACAAATGTAAGAGTTGAACTAATAAAAATAGGAAATTTATGTATTATAAATGCATATTCAAAATCTACATTAAGTTCAAGTTATTTTTGGAAATTTGATATACCAGAAAATTTAAAACCATCAAATCCTTCTTTTATACTTCATTATTCTCCAACTGTGGATGCTAATTTTAATATAGATGGATATTCTGTTTTAACTTCAGAACGTTTTGAAGTGCAAAATAAAACAAATACACATAAATATTTCTTTAATACAATTTCTTATTATTTAGAATAAGGAGGATGCTATGACAAGTAAAACAACAAATAAAATAATAGAAAAAACACTGGAACCAAGCAAAATATATACTCGGCTCTACTTTTTTATTAAAAGTAAAAGCAATAAGATATTTAACTTATGATGAAGTAAAAAGTAAAACATATACTCAAATAAAAAACTTTACATATAGTGAAATGAAAGGAGAATGAGAATGGCTACTACAGAAAATGGAACATATTATCCAAGCGACTATAGCTCAGTGGCAGATGTGCCAAGCGATATGAAAAAAATGGCAGAAAGCATAGATGCTAATAAAGTGCAAAAAGTACCAGGAAAAACTCTAAGCACAAATGACTTCACAAATGAATATAAACAAAAACTAGATAACTTAGAAAACTATGATGACACAGAAACAAAAGAGGAAATACAAGAAATAAAAGAAAACATAACACAAATAGAAGAAGAGCAAGAAACACAAAACGCAAACATAGAAAACTTACAAGAAAATGATACAACTCAAGATGAATTAATCGAAAAGCTACAACAAGAAAATAAAAACATAAAAAGTGCATTAATAAACGTAGAAACAGAGCAAGCAAAAAGTTTACATATAGAAGATGCAAGTACAGTGTCTGCACAGTTAAACGTAGAAGGAAATGCAGAACAAGATGGAGAACCTAGTCCAGAAAATAAAGTTCCTGTTGTTTGTTTAGGAAGTAATAAAAACTTATTTTCAGAAAATTATTATGGACTTTTCAGTGGTAATCAATCAGCAACTAAAGAAATTATAAACAATAAAGACAAGGAAATAAAAGTAACTACAACAGCAAACGCTTATAGCGGGATTTTCTTAAATACAACATCAGAAGCTATGCAAGAGCTAATTGAGCAAATTAACGGAAAAACAGTAACATATAGTTTTGAAGCAAAAGCGGATACTAATATTAATTTGCAAATTGGAAGATCAAGTAATGCCAAAATCGTAAACTTAAACAATGAATGGCAAAAATTTGATATTACTTATGAAAATACAAATACATGTTCAATATATTTTTATAATAATTCAGCAACAGTTACAAATTTCTATGTTAGAAAAATTAAATTAGAAGAAGGGGACAAAGCAACAAGTTATTCTCCATTCGAACAAGGTAGTACAGAAATAATAAGAATGAATAAAAATTTGTTAGATATGTCAAATTTAGAAAATGGTGGATACAATAGTGCTATAGCAGGAAATCCATTAATAAAATCAACAAACCCTACAAGAGTAAGATTAAAAGACGTAATACAAGCATTGTCTAATCAAAAATATAGTTTTAAAATGCAAACTGATAAATCATTAAGATATAATATTGTAGAAGTCGGAAAAGATAATATTATAAAGAAAATAACAAGTATAACAAATACAAATTCTACAACAATTACAACAACAGAAGAAACAGCATATATAACATTCTTATTTTTATGGCAAACTACTACACAAAATATTACAGTTGAAGATTTACAAGATTGCAAAATACAATTTGAATTTGGAGAAGAAACAGAATACGAAGAACATCAACAAAAAAACTATATTTTACCAATTCAACAAGAAATGTTAAAAGGAGATTACTTTGTTAAAGAATCTGACGGATGGAAAGAAGTACATACTTGGCCTAAAATAAGATTATTAAATCAAAATTTTAAAAAAAGTACAAAAACAGAAGTAAGCAGATATTTTGTTAGTAATATAGTAGATATTGTAGAAGATAGAAACAATACAGTTGTTTTAAGTGAACATTTTTTAGGAATACCATCTGTACAAAACGACAACAACGAGTTAGGAATAAGTAATTACAATGATAATGGGTTTTTGATTAATATAGATAAATCTTATACAAGTTTAGATACATTAGAAGAATTTAAAACTTTTTTACAAAATAATGAAGTATATGCTTATTACAAAACTACAACACCAACTAAGCTTACTTGCACAGAAAAACAAAGTGCAGTACTAGATAAACTAAACAATCTAGACTTATTTAAAAACACAAATAACATAATAACAACAGAAGATATAGCATTATTAAAACTAAAATATGTAGTAGATACAAAGACATATATAGATAATCAAATAGCAGATATGCAAAATCAATTAAATACAATTAATGAATTACTAAGCACAACAGCAACTAGTTCAATACTATTAGATAATTTACAAACTGATTTAGAAAGCGAGGTGATGTAGAAATGAAAATATCAACACTTTTAGATAATTTAATTACAAAAAAGTTTTATGAGAATAAAGAAGAAATACAAAATAAACTAGATGTATTTTATGCAATGTCTAAGATAACAGATGAAGAATACACAACATTAACTTTAAAGGTCGAAGAAATGTATAACGTTGTTGAAAATGCAGAAGGTACTGTAGAAAATCAAGAAAAAACTGAAGAAAGTGAGGTACAAGAATAATGGAAGAATTAATGCAGACATTATCATTTAGTAATATTATTTGGCAAGTAATAACACCGCTAATTTTCAGCGGTTTAGATATTTTGACAGGATATATACAAGCAGTAATAAATAATAATGTAGATAGTAAAGTTATGCGTGAAGGATTACTACATAAGTGTTTACTTATAGTAGCAATTTTTGTTGGATATGTAGTAGAATATGCATTTGGAATACAAGCAGTAGCACAATTTATTACAGTTTATATATGTATCATGGAAGTAATGTCAATATTAGAAAATCTAAAAAAAGCAGGAGTCGATTTAGGGAAATTGGGTGATTTTCTAAAGAACAAGGAGGAGTAAAAATGTTAAAAGGAATAGATATAAGTAATCATCAATCTAGCATAGATTTAAGTAAAGTTGCTTGTGATTTTGTAATAATAAAAGCAACCGAAGGCAAAAGCTATGTAAGTCCAAGTTGTGATAAGCAATTTCAACAAGCTCTAAATTTGGGCAAAAAATCAGGAATATATCATTTTACTAATAATTCAGATAATACAGCAGAACAAGAGGCAGAATGGTTTATAACTAATACACGTGGCTACATCGGAAAAGCAATTCCAATTTTGGACTGGGAAGATAATGTAGTATCAGACGTAGCGTGGGCTTTAAAATGGTTGCAACTAGTAGAAGAAGCATATGGCTGTAAACCGCTTATATACATGTCTGAAAGTGTTGCAAACTCTTATGATTGGAGTTCTGTAGCAAATGCAAATTATGGACTTTGGGTAGCAAAATATAGAGACAACAACATAGATTATAATTATGATATGTCTAGTGCGGGAAATAAACCAGCAGTAAAGTGTTGGAAATTCTATGCTATGTGGCAATGGACAAGTGTTGGCAGATTAGATGGTTATAGTGGAAATTTAGATTGTAATGAATTTTACGGAGATACGTCAGCTTGGGATAAATACATCGGAAATGAAATACCAGATTTAGAAGAAAATAACACCACACCAGTTGTAACACCACCAGTACAAAGTTCTACTATTGCATATACTGTAAGAAGTGGAGATACATTATCAGAAATAGCACAAAAATATGGAACTACAGTAAATGAAATTGCTAGCTTAAATAATATAAGTAATCCAAATATAATTTACGTTGGACAATATTTATTAATTCCAACTACTTCAAATGCACAAGTATCTACATCTACAACATATACAGTAAAAAGCGGAGATACATTGAGTGGTATTGCTAATATGTTTGGAACTACATATCAAAAATTAGCAGAAATAAATGGAATAGCAGACCCAAATAAAATTTACCCAGGACAAATATTAAAAATAAACGGTACAAGTTCTAGTACTACATATACAGTAAAAAGCGGAGACACACTAAGCGAAATAGCACAAAAATATAATACAACTGTAGATAACCTAGTAAGTAAAAACGGAATAAAAGATAAAAATAGAATTTATCCAGGACAAGTATTAAAGATATAAAATAAAAAGCTAGATTAGATTGATTCTAGTCTAGCTTTAAAAAATTATTGTTCTTTGTATATTTTTTGTAACAATGCTTCTTCTAAAGTTTTTGAAAAATTTATTTTCAAATCTTCCGCTTTTGTATTTACCCATTTAGGGATATTAACAGTTTTTTTTACTAATTCTTTTCCCCATTTTTCAGCGAATGAGTTTATATCTACAGATATATAAGTTTTAAATCTAGATATATAGTCCCAATCTTTTATATCTAATCTTTTTTCTAATTCTTCAAATGATACATCTTCAATTTTACTTTCAATTGGTATTTTGTTTCCTTCTTCCATTTCGTCTAATATAATCCCAGCTATTAAATCTTCTGCCATTTCCAGTGTCTCTTGTAAGGTGCTACCACAAGTAGAAGCATCGTTCAAATCTGGAACAAAGGCTGAATATCCATTTTCTTTTTCTTCATAAAATAAAACTGGATAAATTACTTTCATAACTAAATACCTCCTATAATTTTGCAAGCAAGGGTTTATTTCAACCCTGCCTGTTTTAAAATACTGTTAAGAGTTCCTTTCGGAATATCTCCTTTATGTCTTGGTACTGGTATACTTCCGTTTCTTTTCATTATGCTTATATATGTAATGAGAACCGTTAGTATGATGATGGTACCAACCATTGGAGATTAACAATTTCTCTAACTCTCGAAATGTCATGACATTTTCCTCCTAACAAATATATTATACTACGTATGATACGTATATGTCAAGTACTTTTTCAAAAAAAGTTAAAAAATTTTAAAAATTCTTCAAAATGCTTGAAAATCAAGGTATATAAGTATATTAATTGAAAATAAAAACGGTTTAAAATGTGAAATAAAAAGTCGATTTTTGCTTGATATTTCAAAAAAAATGATAAGTTTGAATATAATTAAAAATGTTGTACAAAACAGATATAACAAAAATGTGTTCGTAAAATATTGACTTTTTTTAAAATTTATAATATAATATTACAACAATATTAAGATTATGTTACAGTTGTATTAAATTTCTTGACAAAGAAATAATCTTATAATAAGTATATAAATAGCAAGGGGGAATATTTATGTTTAATGCATTAGAAATAGCAACATGGTTTTTACTAAAAAATAATGCTGAAATTAGAGAACATGAAGCTACCAATGATGACTATGAAGTATACGAAGGAATAACACATTTAAAATTACAGAAACTATTGTATTATGCACAAGGGATTAGCTTAGGAATGTATGAAAAACCAATATTTAAAGAAAAGATTGAGGCATGGACACATGGACCAGTTGTTAGAGAAGTTTATGGACAGTTTTCTAAATTTGGAAGAAATAACATAGAAATAAGTCTGAATAATGAAAGTGAAAAATTATTAAACAAAATAGAAAATAATAGAGAAGTATCAGAAGTTTTAAATTTAACATATGATAATTTTGCAATATATACAGCGTGGCAATTGAGACAATTAACACATGAAGATAACACACCGTGGGATATAACACAAAAAACAAAAGGATTAGGAAAAGAAATTGATAATCAACTAATAAAAGAATATTTCAAGAAAGAAATAATTGCATAGTGGGTATAAAGCAAAAAGGCAAAATCCAAAAACCTTGTACAAATTGTTTTATGCCACAGTATTTAAAATTCAATTTTTCATATATTGTGTATGAAGAAAATTTTGTTGATAAACATCAAATACAATTTCTGAAACGAATAAGAGAATTATCAGCTGATACTTACAATATAATAAGAAATAGAACTAAAAATATCGGACTAGAATTTATTGAAATAAATGAACTAGGAATAAAAAAGGAAATTCCGCATAAATTTAGACAAAGATTTGAATCAAAAGAATATAATAATAAACTAGCAATTATGAGATTATATCCAAATAACAATCCTATTGTTGCAAGGGTAATAGGAGTTATTATAAAAAATATATACTATATATTATTTATAGATATTGGAGGGAAACTATATCCACACGAATAGAGAACTAGCAATAGTTCTTTTTTAGTACTAAAAAGTCATATAAATTTCTTTCGATTTCATAAAAGAAAATAGCACTTTCATAAAATAACATGCAATAAGTTCGTATATTATATTAGAATAACACTATAAATATCACAAAGGAGATTGGATTGTAAATGAAAGATGTAGTATTAAATGAAGTAAATTTATTCTATGTTCAAGAGGATATATATCAAAATATAAAAAAAGAAATGAGAAAAGATGATAATTATTTTGATGAAAAAGAGATAAAAGAATTACGCCTAAATTACGCCCAATATAAAAATGAAGGATTGCTAAAAAATGAGCAATCCTTAGAAAATACAGTGGAGCGGGTAGTGGGAATCGAACCCACGCTATCAGGTCGGAAGCATGACATTCTACCACTAAATTATACCCGCATATATCTTTATTATATAATTAAATAAAAAAAATTTCAATAAATATATTTTATTTTTTTAAAATTCATGTTATAATTAAAAGGAAATTTATAAAAACAGGGAGAGGTATATGAATCAAATATTAATAACAAAAAAATTATATATAACACCTGAATTGAAAAGAAAGAAAAAAATATATAAAGCCAATTTTGTGTTATCAATATTTTTCTTAGTAATATTGATATCAATATACATATATGCAGCATATGCGAGAGATAAAGCAGAGGCAGTATCACAAGAAATATTGCAAAATGCTGAAATGGAACAAGAAGATAATACAGTGGCAGATAGTGATGTATTGATTGCGGTATTAAATGATACAACTGATGATGGAAACGAAACACCAGTTGTACTAGATACAACTAATAAAAATAAAACAAAACAACAATCAGCATCAGGATATACATATGTGGTAGATGGAAAAGTAACAATTCCTAAAATAAATGTAGAATATGCAATACTAGATGGAGAATCAGACTCAGAAGCAGAAACAGAAGAATTACTGAAAACATCGCCTGTAAAATTCCATGGACCAGAAATTAACGAAGTAGGAAATTATTGTATAGTAGGGCATAATTATAGAAATAGTAAATTTTTTAGTAAAGTACCAACTTTGGTAAATGGAGATATTATACAAATAACAGATTCAGTGGGAAATATGATACAATATCAAATATATGACAAATATATAGTAGATCCAACAGATGTAAGTTGTACATCACAAAATACAGGTGGAAAAAAAGAGATAACATTAATCACATGTACAGATGATAGTAAACAAAGAGTAATTGTAAAAGCAAGAGCAATTTAAAAATGGATTGACTCTTGTTTTTTTTTCTTTTTCAGTATATAATATAAAACAAATTGAAAGTAGGAGATGATAACATGCAAGTAAGTAAAGAAGAAATTTTGCACATTGCAAATTTAGCAAATTTAACATTAGAAGAAAATGAAGTACAACAATATTTAGATAATCTTCAAGAAATACTAGATTTTGCGAATATTGTAAACAATGCTAATGTAGATAATTTAGATATTACAATAGGAGCAAATGAAGCAAAAAATGTATTTAGAAAAGATGAAGTAGAAATATTTGAAGATAATGAAGCTTTATTTATGAATGCACCTAGTAAGGAACAAAATATGTTTAAAATACCAAAAGTAATTAATTAAAAAAATAATAAAAATTAAAATATTATAAGAAAATTAATATGTAGATAAAGTGCGTTATTTGAATGAAATATAAAGATTGGAGGATTTGTGCATGGAAATTACTGAATTAACAGTTCATGAGTTACAAGAAAAATTAAAAAACAAAGAATTGACAATAAAAGAAATTACAGAAGCTTATGCAAATAGAATAAATGAAAAAGAAAAAGATGTACAAGCTTTTGTAACATTATTAACAGATTCTGCAAAAAAGAAAGCAGAAGAGATACAAAATAAAATTGATAGTGGAGAAATAAAAGGAGAATTTGCAGGTATTCCAATAGGAATAAAAGATAATATATGTACAAAAGGTGTAAAAACAACATGTAGTTCAAAAATGT
>CALXJV010000048.1 GCA_944388715.1 uncultured Clostridia bacterium | reverse complement strand
AAATATGTATATTTCCCAGTGATATTCATATCATTAATATTATTAAAATCTAAGGCAATTGAAAAATAAAAAAATAGAAAACTTATTTATATAACAATTGCAGTTACTTTATTATTAGCTGTAGCAAGTTACTGGATAGGTAGCCAATATGAGAACTTGGGAGCATATGCAAAAGAGCACTATGTAAATTCAACGGAACAAATAAAAAATATAATTACTAATCCAATACGATATATTGGGACAATTTTTACAACTTTGGCAGAATTTGGAGAATACTATTTTTACGGTTTTGCAGGTAAATATCTTGGTTGGATAAATATTTTGGTTAATAGTGTACCAATTATTATATACGGATTTTTATTATTAATAACACCAATGATAGAAAAAAATAATAAAGCCCTAAAAAGAAAAGATAAAATAATATGTAATGTTGTTTTTTTAGTAGTATTTATCTTAGTATTAACAGGAATGTATTTAATTAATTCGGAAGTAGAATCTAATATTATTGAAGGAGTACAAGGAAGATATTTTATACCAATTATTCTATTACCATTAATTACATTTATTATGAAAAACAAATATATGAATTATAGTGAAAGAAATGTACTAATTTTGTATATTCTATTTATATTTTTTATTGATGGATCTGCTTTAAATGCAATGTGTAAATTTTTTACAGTATAATATGAACATATTATAAGCGATTTAAATATTTGAATATATGTAATAAAAGGAGAAAAAAATGAAAAATAAAATGAAAAATAAAATGAAATCAAGAATTAAATACTATATTGTTATGATATTTGTTTTTATCGCACTAGTAATTTTAAATAACAACATTAGTAAGGCTTCAAATGATACGGAAATGATGTTAGACTATCCACGCGAAGCAACTGTGAAGACAGAAATGTATGTTGAGGGTTGGATTATGTCTCAACAAGAAACAGAATTAAAAGTATTGATTGGAAATTATGATGTTACAGATCAATTGGTTAGAGAAGAAAGACAAGATGTTATTAATGCTATAAAAGGGTATGGAGATGAGATAATGAATCCCACACCTGGTTTTAGTGGTACTGTAGATTTAACACAAATACCAGATGGAACCTATGTGTTGTCTGCTCAAGCGATATCAACTAAGACAGGGAAAATTTTAAAAAAATTAGATAAGCAAATTACGGTAAAGAAATATAATACTAATTTACATATTGATTATCCAAATATAGAAGAACAAAAAGATACATTTTACTTAGAAGGCTGGGTTATGTCAGAAGATCCAGGAACAATTATTAAGGTTTTTATTGATGGTTATGAAGTAGAGCAACAAATTAATAGAACAAAAAGAAGAGATGTTATAAATGCTATCAAAGGATATGGAACAAAAAGTGAAAATCCATTTCCTGGTATTGAGGCAACAATTGATGTCAGTCATTTAACAGATGGACCACATACAGTGGTTATTAGAGCACAATCATCTTCTACAAATGAAATCTATATGGAATGTACGAAGAATATTCGAGTGAAAAAGTATGATAGTCAAATTTGTTGGGACTATCCCAAATTGAACCAAACTTCTAATTATGATTTATATATAGAAGGTTGGGTTATGTCAGAAGATAAAAATGCAACAGTACAAATATTAGTTGATAATAATGATGTTACAGAGAATATTGAAAGAACAGAAAGACAAGATGTATTGAATGCAGTTAATGGCTACGGAGGAAAAGATAAAAATGTAGCACCTGGATTTGTAGGAAATGTGAATTTAGAAAATTATAAAGACGGAGTTCATACTATAACATTAAAAGTAAGTTCACCAAAAACAGGAGAGCTTATTTATGAAGAATCAAGAAGATTTGTATTAAATAAATATAGTTCAGATTATAGGTTCGATTATCCAATACAAAATGGAACTGTAAAAGATAATCTGTATATTGAAGGTTGGATAATGAGTGAAAATAAAAATGCAACAATTACCTTGAGTATTGATGGAAAAGATTACTCTAGTTATATACAAAGAGTAGAAAGACAAGATGTATTAAATGCAGTGAGTGGATGTGGAGGAAAAGAAGCAAACCCATTACCAGGATTTTATGCTAATATAGATATTAGTGACGTAAAGGATGGACTACATAAAGTGGCATTACAGATAACATCACCACAAACGAATGAAATAATTGCAAGACAAGAAAAAATAATTCAAGTACATAAGTATGAATCTACTATGATATTTGATTATCCAAAGCAAGGACAAAATGAAAAAAATAATTTATATGTAGAAGGCTGGTTGATGAGTGAGAATGAGGATGCAAAAATTAATCTGTACATTGATGGAGAGGATTACTCTAGCTATTTGCAAAGAGTAGAAAGACAGGATGTATGGAATGCTATTAAGGACTATGGGGGAAAAGAAAAGAATCCATTACCAGGATTTAAGGCAAATATCGATTTAACAAACATAAAAGATGGAAAACATACGGTAACTTTACATATTATTTCACCATTAACAAATGAAACAATTTTTAAACAAGAAAGAACAATACAAGTAAATAAGTATGAATCTACAATGATGTTAGATTATCCTAAACAAGGGGAAATGAAAAAAACAGATTTATATGTAGAAGGTTGGTTAATGAGTGAGGATGAAAATGCAAAAATCACTTTAAGTATTGATGGAAAAGATTATTCTACTTATATTGAAAGAGTAGAAAGAGAAGATGTATGGAATGATATAGAAGACTATGGAGGAAAAGAAACAAACCCATTACCAGGATATATAGCAAATATTGATTTAACAAATATAAAGGATGGAACACATACAATTCTAGTACAAGCAATTTCACCTAAAACGAATGAAATGTTATGTGAAATAAGAAGAACAATTAACATAAAAAAATATGATGGGACAATATATATAGAAACACCAATTTCTAATATGATAACAACACAAGAATTATATATAGAGGGATGGACAATGACAGAATGTCCAAAATCAACTGTTAAAATTTTAATGGATAATCGTACTATAGATGTAGAAGTAAAAAGAAGAGAAAGAGCAGATGTAATAAATGCAATTAAAGATTATGGTGGAATAGAAGAAAATCCTACACCTGGATTTTATACAACTGTAAATACGAAACAATTTACTGAAGGAAGACATACATTAACAATTCAAGTGATTTCTAATTTAGGAGAGGTTATTACTGAGTATAATAAAGTTATTAGTATTTATTTAAATAAATATTGGGGAATTGATGTTTCTGAGCATCAAGGAGAAATAAATTATGATGCACTAGTATCAACTCAAAAATTAGATTTTATGATTATAAGAGCTGGATATGGTAAATTTCCAGAGCAAATTGATGATTATTTTGAGAGAAATTACAGAGAAGCGACAGCAAGAAATATTCCTGTAGGTGCATATTTGTATTCATATGCAACCGACGTAGAAGGAGCAAAATTAGAGGCATATAATATGCTTTCATGGCTTAATGGAAGAAGTTTTGAATTACCAATTTTTTATGATATAGAAGATTCAACACAAGATGGGATTGATATGCAAACAAAAACAGATATGTGTATTGCATTTTGCGATATAATAAAATCAGCGGGATATAAAGTAGGAATTTATACAAATAAAAATAGATTAATTACACAAATTGATTTAGACAGAATACCAAATGATTATTCTATTTGGGTAGCAAGTTATGGTCAAAATAATGGTGATGTTCCAGATGACATATATCAATATACAGGAAATCATGATATATGGCAATACACATCAACAGGAACGATTAATGGAATTAGTGGATACGTAGATTTTAATATATGCTATAAAAAATATTTTTAGAATAATAGATAATATGAGATTTTGGTGATTAGATAAGATAGGAGATGACAATATGGAAAAAATATCAATAATCGTACCATGCTATAATGAAGAAGAGAGTTTACCATTATTCTATCAAGAAATGGAAAAAGTAAGAGAAAATGATTTTCATGATGTGGAAATGGAATATATATTTGTAGATGATGGTTCAAAGGATAGTACTTTAAAAGAAATTAAGAAATTAAAAGAACATGATTCAAAAGTAAAATATATTTCATTTTCTAGAAACTTTGGGAAAGAATCAGCAATGCTTGCAGGATTAGAATCTTCATCAGGTGATTATGTTACATTAATGGATGCTGATTTACAAGATCCCCCTTCATTACTAAGAAAAATGTATGATATCATAAAAAATGAAGACTATGATTGTGTTGGAACGAGAAGAGTTACTAGAAAAGGAGAGCCACCTATTAGAAGTTTTTTTGCAAGAATATTTTATAAATTGATAAATAAAATGTCAGATGTAGAAATGGTAGATGGAGCAAGGGATTATAGATTGATGACTAGGCAAATGGTTGATGCTATAATTTCAATGAGAGAATATAATCGTTATTCAAAGGGAATATTTAGTTTTGTAGGTTTCAAAACTAAATGGTTAGAGTATGAAAATATTCAA
This sequence comes from uncultured Clostridia bacterium, assembly GCA_944388715.1. Taxonomy (GTDB): domain Bacteria; phylum Bacillota; class Clostridia; order TANB77; family CAG-508; genus CAG-269. The sequence continues at coordinate 7,996 of CALXJV010000048.1, read as the reverse complement.
AGAGTAGCAGGAGAAACTAAATGGTCTTTTTGGAAATTATTTAAATATGCAATAGAAGGAATAACAGCTTTTTCAACTGTTCCATTAATACTTTCTTCAATAATTGGATTGTTGTTTTGCTTAATTTCTTTTCTATTAATTGTAATTATTATAATAAAAACTTTAATGTATGGGGATCCTACATCTGGTTGGCCATCATTAGTATGTATTATATTTTTAGTAAGTGGTGTTCAATTGTTTTCACTTGGAATAATCGGGCAATATTTGTCAAAAACATATTTAGAAGTAAAGCGAAGACAAAAATATATTGTAAAAGAAACTAATGTTAATAAAAAATAAGAAAATATATTGAGTTTGATATAAAAAAATGATATTATTATCATATCATATATTTTTAAGAAGGGAGAAACTATGAAAGTTATACTAATTATACCAGCATATAATGAAGCATTGAATATAGAAAAAACAATAAAAGATGTAACAGAAAATACAGATTATGATTATGTTGTTGTAAATGACTGTTCAAGTGATGATACTTTAGAGGTATGTCAAAAAAATCATTTTAATGTTCTATCATTACCAGTAAACTATGGACTAACTAGTGTTGTACAATTGGGAATGAAATATGCAAAGAAAAATGATTATGATATTATTGTTCAATTTGATGGAGATGGTCAACACCAAGCAAAATATGTAAAAGATTTAGTGAAACAAATTGAAGATGGCTCATGTGATATTGCAATAGGTTCTAGATTTGTTACTAAAAAGAAACCGAAGAGTATGAGAATGTTAGGTAGTGGATTATTAACAAGTATTATAAAATTGACAACAGGAAAAACAATCAAAGATCCAACTTCAGGAATGAGAGCATATAATAGAAAAGCTATTGATGAATTTATTAGAAATAAAAGTTTAACTCCAGAACCAGATACATTAGTATATATGATGAAAAAAGGAATAAATATTAAAGAGGTTCAGGTAGAAATGAGTGAGAGAGAATTTGGTGAGAGTTATTTAAAACCTTTAAAATCAATGGAATATATGATGAATATGTTTTTGTCAATTATATTTATTAGAGCAATTACTAGAAAGAATATATAAAAATATATGAGGAGGAAAAAATGAGTATCACATTAAGAATTATATTATTTGTTTTTTCATTAATATCTTTTGGATTATGTGTTATGAAAATAAAACAATCAAAATTAAAAATGAATAATTCTATTATATGGATGTTAGGAAGTTTTCTATTAATTTTAATGAGTATTTTTACAGATGTAGTAGGATGGATTTCATCATTACTTGGTTTTATGGCTCCAGTTAATTTTGTATTTTTTATCATTATTACTTTTTTATTAATAGAAGTATTCTTAAATAATATGGCAATATCTAATTTAAATGAAAAAGTAAAGGATTTAGATCATTATATTGCTATTAAAGAAAAAGAAGAGGAAGATAGAGAAAAAGAAAAAAATAATAAGTAAAGGAAATGTGCTATGAAAGGGAGAAAAATAATGCAAATCATTTTAGTAATTTTATATTTAGTATTAACAGTTTCAGGATTAGTATTAATGAAAATGGGAAATAATCCAGGAAGTATTGCTATAAAGGATGGAACGGCAACTTTTGGAATTAGTTTAATTAGTTTTGCAGGATTATTTTGCTATTTATGTAGTTTCCTATTATTTACAAGGATTGTTGTTATGTTTGATTTAAGTTATATTATGCCAATTGTTACAGGAATTGTACAAATCTTGACACTAGTTGCTTCTAAGGTTGTGTTTAAGGAAAATATATCTGTTTATGGTATTGTAGGAGCAAGTTTGGTTATTATAGGAATTGTTGTTATGAATTGGAAACAAAGCTAAAAAAGTATAAGGAAAACCTTGTACTTTTTTCATTTAAATGATATGATATATGAAGTTGAATAGTGCAAAGATTTTTAAAAAATTGAAAGGAAGTGTAATAATGAAAATATTAATTACAGGAGCAAATGGAATGCTTGCAAATTCAGTAAAAAAGAGGTTAGCAAATGGAAATGAATTAATTTGTACAGACGTATCAGAGCTAGACATTACAGATTTAGAGGCAGTTAAAAAGATGGTATCAGAAGTTAAACCAGAATATATTATAAACTGTGCAGCATATACAGCAGTAGATAAAGCAGAAGACAACTATGATTTAGCAGAAAAAATAAATGCTGACGGACCAAGAAATCTTGCAATAGCAAGTAAAAAGGAAAATGCAGTTTTAGTACATATAAGTACAGACTATGTATTTGATGGAGATTTAGATGTTTCAAAAGCATATGTAGAAGATGATGAAGTTGGACCTGTAACAGTATATGGTAAAACAAAATTACATGGAGAGCAAGGAGTACAAGAAAACACAGATAAATATTATATATTTAGAACAGCATGGTTATATGGAGAAGGGAATAATTTTGTAAGAACAATGTTAAAATTAGGACCAACTAAAGATGAATTAAATGTTGTATCAGATCAACATGGAAGTCCAACATATGCAGAAGATTTAGCAAATATAATAGCAGAAGCAATTGAAAAGAAAATACCTTATGGAATATATCATACAACAAACCAAGAATTTACAACATGGTATGAATTTACAAAGAGAATATTTGAATTAGCAAATATTGACTGTAAAGTAAATCCAGTATCAACAGAAAAATATATAGAAATAATGAAAATCAAACAAGCTAAAAGGCCTAAGAATTCACAACTATCAAAAGACAAAATATTAGCACAAGGAATTAACATTCCAACATGGGAAGATGGACTAAAGAGATATCTAGAAGTAGAATTACATAAAGAAAATTAAATTTTCTGATTATTTAAGAAATTAAATAATAAAAGTGAAATCTTGCTTAATAGAGAACACTATGAAATTCTTTTAAAGATTAAAAGTTACATAGAGTTTTATGTGCAATAAAAAGAAAACAGTGTAAAATATAAAAAAATGTCTTAAAGAAGGGATTGTGATAAAAATGAAAAACAGAAAAGGAATTATATTAGCAGGAGGAAGTGGAACAAGATTATATCCATTAACACTTGCAATATCAAAACAAATAATGCCAGTATATGACAAACCAATGATATATTACCCATTATCTGTATTAATGGAAGCAGAGGTTAGAGAAGTTTTAATTATTTCAACACCTAGAGATATGCCTATATTCAAAGAATTGCTAGGAGATGGTTCACAATGGGGAATGAATTTTGAATATAAAGTTCAAGAAAAACCAAATGGACTAGCAGAAGCATTTATAATAGGAGCAGACTTTATTGGAGAAGATAATGTTGTAATGATTTTAGGAGATAATATGTTCTATGGTTCTCATCTACCAGAAATATTAAGAAGAGCAAATAGAAGAGAAGATGAGGCAACAATTTTTGGATATTATGTAAAAGACCCAAGAGCATATGGTGTTGTTGAAATTGATGAAAATGGAAAAGCAATTTCTATAGAAGAAAAACCACAAGAGCCAAAATCAAATTATGCAGTTCCAGGATTATATTTCTATACAAATGAAGTTATAGAAATAGCAAAAAATATTAAACCATCAGCAAGAGGAGAACTAGAAATTACAACAGTAAATGATGAATATATGAAAATGAAAAAGCTAACAGTTGAAAAATTAGGAAGAGGAATGACTTGGTTTGATACAGGTACACATGATGCATTACTAGAAACAGCTAGTTTTGTGCAAACAATTGAAAAAAGACAAGGAATGCAAGTATGTTGTCCAGAAGAAATCGCATTCAAAAAAGGTTGGATAACAGGTGAACAATTATTAGAATTAGCTAAAAAATATATGAAAACAGAATATGGTGTATACTTAAAAGATTTAGCAGAAAATAAATTTGGAAATGAATAATAGGAGGAACTTTAAATGGGAAAATTTAAAAAAATAGAAACTTCTATAAAAGATGTATATATTATTGAACCAACTGTATTTGGTGATAATAGAGGATATTTTATGGAAACATACAGTGATGCAGAATTTGCAGAAATTGGACTAAATTACAACTTTGTACAAGATAATCAATCAAAATCTAGTAAAGGTGTTTTAAGAGGGCTACACTTCCAAAAAGAAAATACACAAGCAAAATTGGTTAGATGTATTAAAGGAGAAGTATTTGATGTAGCAGTAGACTTAAGACCTGGAAGTGAAACATATGGTAAATGGGAAGGTGTTATTCTTTCTGAAGAAAATAAAAAAATGTTTATGATACCAAGAGGATTTGCACATGGTTTCTTAGTATTATCAGATGAAGCAGAATTTACATATAAATGTGATGATATATATAATCCAAATGCAGAAGGTGGACTTGCTTGGAATGATAAAGATGTAAATATTGATTGGCCTTTAGGAGATATGAAAATAGGTGATTTATTAACATCAGAAAAAGACGCAAAATGGCCTAGTTTGGAAGAATTAAGAAAAACAGATTTATTTAAAAATTTGAAACAATAAAATGAAATGAATTCTATAGAAGAATTTTATTACGAATTAAAACAAAGATTTAGAATACTTTACACATTTTTAACTTTATGATATACTATAAAACACAAAAATAAAATATAAAAAACAAAGAGTGAAAAAAAGCTTTTTGTACATTAGGAAGGAATGGAATTAAAGATGAAAAACAATATATTAGTAACAGGAGCAGCAGGATTTATAGGAGCAAATTTTGCTGAACACTTTGTAAATAAACATCCAGACTATAATATAATAGTATTAGATAAATTAACATATGCAGGAAATTTAGACAATCTAAAAAAAGTTATGGACAAAATAACATTTGTACAAGGAGATATATGTGATTTTGAATTTGTAACAGAAATATTCAAGAAGTATGATATCAATGGTGTTATACATTTTGCAGCAGAATCACATGTGGATAACAGTATAAAAACACCATTTGTATTTACACAAACCAATGTATTAGGAACACATACACTTTTAGAAGTAGCAAAACAAATATGGGGAGAAGGAAGTAGTAACAAATTTGTTCATATATCAACAGATGAAGTATATGGAACATTAGGAGAAGAAGGATATTTTACAGAAAAATCTCCAATACAACCCAATAGTCCATATTCAGCATCAAAAGCAAGTTCAGACTTAATTGCTTTAGCATATCATGAAACATATAAAATGAATGTAACAGTAACAAACTGTTCTAACAATTATGGACCATATCAACACAATGAAAAATTAATACCTCATATGATTAAATTAGCATTAAAAGATGAAAAATTACCAGTTTATGGAACAGGTAGAAATATTAGAGACTGGTTATATGTAGAAGATCATTGTGAAGCAATAGATTTAGTATTCCATAATGGAAAAGCAGGAGAAAGATACAATATTGGGGGACACAATGAAAAAAGAAATATTGAAATTGTTAAATTAATTTTAAAAAGATTAGATAAACCAGAAACATTAATAGAATTTGTTGAGGATAGAAAAGGTCATGACTATAGATATGCAATTGACCCAACAAAAATAAAAAATGAATTAGGATGGTATCCAAAAACAAAATTTGAAGATGGAATTGTAAAAACAATTGATTGGTATTTAGCAAATCCAGAGTGGTTAAACTAATTTTCTGAATAAGCGTTAGCAAAATTTAAATGATAAATATAGTGAAACTACATAACAAATAATAAAGAAAGGTTAAAATTGGTGTAGAAATGATTATTATTAATAAACTAACAAAAATAAAATAAGATATAATCATATTTTAGAAAGGTTTATTAATAGTGCCAATTAATCTATTTATATAACTCCTTCTTTAATATGATTTAAAGGAGGAGTTTTTATGTTACTTGAATTAAAAAATATTTCAAAATATTATGGAGATAAAAAAATATTAGAAATCGAAAATTTAAAAATTTATGAAAAAGAAAAGATAGGGATTGTAGGTCAAAATGGTTCAGGAAAAACAACATTACTTAATATTATTTCTGGAAGAATAAAACCAGATACTGGAGAGATTATTTGCAATCAAAATATAATATATATGGAGCAATTTGAAATTATTGATGAAGAAAATAGATATTTAAGTGGGGGAGAAAAGAAGAAAAAAGCGTTTAATAGTAAAGTATTAAATCAAAATGGAATTATATTATTAGATGAACCATCTAGTAACTTAGATGGAGATAGTATAAATTATATTAAAAAGGAATTAAAAAAATATACAGGTACAATACTTATTATATCACATGATAGAAGTTTACTAGATGAAATATGTACATCTATTATAGAAATATCAGATGGAAATGTAAAAAAATATGATGGGGATTATTCTAAATATAAAATGCAAAAAGAAGCAGAAATAAAAAGAAAACGATTTGAATATATGGAATATGTAGAAGAAAAAACTAGATTAGAAAAAGCTATCAACATTTCAAAAAATACAGCTAAGGAAATTAGAAAAACTCCAAAAAGAATGGGGAATTCTGAAGCAAGACTTCATAAAAGAGGAGTAGAAAATAAGAGAGAAAAATTAGAAGGACATACAAATGCTTTAAAAACAAGATTAGATAAATTAGAAGAAAAAGAAAAGCCACAAGATAACTCTAAAATATATATGAAATATCAAACAAATCAAAAAATAAAAAACAAAATTGCAATTCGAATAGAAGACCTAAACATAAAACTAGGAAATAAGGTACTATTTGAAAATGCAAATTGTATTATAAAAACAAATAGTAAAACAGCTTTAATAGGTGAAAATGGAATAGGAAAAACAACATTACTAAAGGAAATTATTTCCCAACATGATAATATAAAAATAAATCCAAGTGTCAAGATAGGATATTTTAGTCAGGACTTTACTGAACTAGATTTTGACAAATCAATAATAGAAAATGTTATGAAAGATACAAATTATTCAGAAATAATGGTAAAAAATGTTTTAGCAAATCTTTTATTTAAAAATAAAGATTTAGTAAAGGAAATAAAACAGTTAAGTGGAGGAGAAAGAGTAAAAGTAGCAATTGCTAAGATATTATTATCAGAAAGCAATTTATTGATATTTGATGAGCCTACAAATTTTCTAGATATTGAGTCAATTGAAGGTTTAGAAAAATTATTTAAAGAATATAATGGAACGATTTTATTTGTTACACATGATAAGACATTTATAAACAATATAGCTACAGATGTCTTAGTGATTAAAAATCATAAAATTATAGAATATAATGGGAATTATTCTAGTTATTTAGAGTATGAAAAAGAAAAATCAATTAAAAAAGATAATGAAAATGATAAGTTATTGATAGATTTTAAATTGTCACAAATTAGCTCAGAATTATCTATTACAAAAGATGAAAAAAGAAAAATTGAATTAGAAAAAGAATATGATGAGCTAATAAAATTAAAAAGGAAAAGGTGATAATGTGATAAGAAAAATAAAAGAAGAAGATTTAACAAAGGTAATGACAATATGGGTAAAAGGTAATTTTAAGGCAAATAGTTTTATAGATAGAGATTATTGGTTAGAAATCTATAATGACATAAAAATTGATTTTTTAGAAAAATGGAAAACATATGTATATACTGAAAATGAGGAAATTTTAGGATTTATTTCTATAGATAATAATGAAATTAAAGCAATTTTTGTAAAAGAAAATTATAGAGGAAATGAGATAGGAACAAAGTTGGTTAATTATTATAGAAATAATTTAAAAACAGGAGAAGAAATATTCTCAAAAATTTTTAAGAAAAATATGAATGGAATTATATTTTTTTCAAATTTGCAATTTAAAAATGTAAAAATACAATTAAATGAAAAATTTAATGAGACAGAATATATTATGACATGGATAAAAGATTGAAAATGAAATCATTCTGGTCAATGTCATTGAATTAAGGATTATCAATATGGGGGATATATAATATAAAATCATTCACAATTTTGTATAAGCTAAATTTTCGAAGAACTAACACAATAAAACCATGAGCCTC
>CALXJV010000047.1 GCA_944388715.1 uncultured Clostridia bacterium | reverse complement strand
TAATTATATCACTTATGTCAAACTACATGTTTTCGTTTATGGTGGTGACTTGCAAAAGTCATGAATGTCTATTCACCGTCTCAAATTTGTTTTATAGAATGTATATATATTAATATTGAGCCGAGAAATTTATAAAATATTAATATTATTTTATAAGCTGTGAATAGTAACTCCCTAATTGATAACTATAAAATTTATTATCCTTATATATCATAACTTGTGCTACTTAAATTTGGATAACTAAATGTTTTTCCTCCTTCTGTAAATTGTCCACTTGCTTGATGGTCTTGGTTTATAACATCTGAACCTACTAAAAAGTATTTATATTTTGATTCTTCACTTGCTGTCCCTCCTCCGACAACAACAGGGTCATCCCATGTTGCATCTACTGCATACCAAGTTCCGTTTAATTGTACATAGTTCCAAGCATGATTTTCTGTTTGGCCTTGTGAATTAGTTCCTGTTCCAATTACTAATACACATGGTATTCCTAATTCATCTAACAAATATTTGAATGCTCTTGCATATCCTTCACATACACTTTCTTTACTAATTAATGCTCCATAAATATTATATATATTTTGTTTTGATAATGTACTATCATAAGTAATAGTATCAACTAAATAATCATGTACCATTTTTATATCTTCAAGTGTATTTCCTGTTTTATTTTGTAATATTTGGTTTTTTACTTGTTCTATTTGCGAAATTGCCTGTTCTATTTCACTTTTAGAATTGAATTCGTCTGCTAAATAATTTGCCTGGTCTCCCGAATTTATATATACATTATATGTTGAGTCTCCATTCTTTGTTGTTGTTTCTATATTAAGGTACATCTTTTTTGGACTTAAGTAAAATACTTCTGCATTATCATATGTATATGCTTCTATTGCAGATTGATAATATTCTCCTAGCTTTTCCTGACCATTACTTTGGGACAATACATCTGAAAAACTTGTGCCTAATTCAATCTGATATGTTCCTGTTTTCATTTGTTCTTTGTTACTTTCAAATGCTCTATATATTATTCTTGATTTTTCATCCAATTGATTATAAAAGTAGTTGTCTACTTCTACATTTGAATAATCGTTATTTGTAACATTACTACTTTCTATTTTACTTATCGGATTTTCAACAATTTCAGGTGCTTCAATATCATCTTCTACAGTTTTATCTCCTGCAGAAGTACTTGATACATCTCCAGAGGTTTCGACAAATCCTATTTCTTCTTCATCTTTTGATAATTCTTGAACTGCAATAATCGCAAAAACTACTAAAACTGAAAAAATCCCTATTATAACTAAAAATAATATTATTGAAATTATTTTATCTGCTAATTCACTTTTCATATTTTTTTCCTTTCATTTTGATTATTTACACTACAAATTTATTATACCATTTTTATTATGTAAAAACTAGTATAATTTTAAAAAATTTACTAATACTATTAGAAGTCAACTTTACAATTCACAGTCGTATATTTATTTTATAGAATGTATATATATTAATATTGAATAAATTTCGAATGTGATTGGAGTGCTTGTAGAGTTTCTTAATCTAAAAGGAATGAGGAAGCGCGAATAGTGAGAGGCTCGTTCATTTTAGATTTAGAAACTCTAACGCACGCATTGAGCCGAGAAATTTATGAAATATTAATATATACTAATAGTATTTTAAGCTGTGAATTGTAGCAAAGTAAAAAATACTATAGGAGGAACTTTATGAGTATAAAAAATTTAATTTCTTCATTTTTTACTTACACTCCTAATGATAACCAAACATATAATTTTAATTTAGCAGAAGACACTAACACAAAATCATATCCTGATAGTGACATAGGAAAAAAAGAAAATACTAAAACAAAAATCTTTCCAAGTGTCTCTATCAATTCAGATGTTTTAAAAAGTAAATATAATCTTTTAATAAATTCTGATATCATTTTACGTGAATTTGTATTAAATGCCAGAGGTAAGCAATACAATGCTCTTTTACTTTTTATTGATGGAATGGTTAATACAGAAATAATGAACGAATTTATTTTAGAACCATTAATGATGAGAAATAAAAATAATTTATTTGAGGGTTCTCAAAATAAAGTAATATCAGAAGCTGTCGCAAATAATATCACAGTTAGAAAGGTTAAAAAATTCAATTTGCCTAATTATATTTCTAGCTGTCTAGTTCCTCAAAATGCCATTAAACAAGTTTCTACTTTTGAAGATATTATTTCTGGCGTTAATTCTGGAAATTGTGGTTTATTTGTTGACACACTAGATATAGCTTTTGATATCGAAGTAAAAGGATTTAAACAAAGAGGTATTGAAAAACCTAGCAATGAAATTGTTATCAAAGGTCCTCATGAATCTTTTGTTGAAAATATAAGAACAAATACTTCTTTAATAAGAAGATTTGTAAATAATGAAAACTTAGTAATTGAAAATTTAAATGTTGGTAATATAACTAGAACCAAATGTGGAGTTTGCTATGTTTCTGGACTTGCTAATGATGATTTAATTGCAGAAGTAAAATTTAGATTAAATAATTTAGATGTTGATTCTTTACTTTCTGCTGGACAACTTGAACAATTAATATCAGATACTAGTAATCTTAATATTCCTCAAGTAATATCTACAGAAAGACCTGATAAGACTGCAAGTTATTTATTAGATGGACGAGTTATTATATTGGTAGATGGTTCTCCTTATGCAATTATAACACCAGGAGTTTTGTCTGACTTTTTAAGTTCTCCTGATGATAAAAATCAGAAAACTATCTTTTCTAATTTTACAAAATTTATAAGATTTGTTGCTAGTTTTATTACTTTATTATTACCTGGATTATATATTGCTGTTACAAGTTTTCACCAAGAAATCTTACCTACAGAATTACTTTTTTCTATTTTAGCCTCACGTGCTAATGTTCCTTTTCCAATAATTTTTGAATTATTAGTATTGGAGCTATCTTTTGAGCTTATTCGTGAAGCTGGTTTAAGAGTCCCTTCTCCTATTGGTCCTACAATTGGTATTGTTGGTGCTTTGGTTATGGGACAGGCTGCTGTTAGTGCTGGTATTGTAAGTCCTATATTAATTATTGTAGTAGCAATTACTGGTACTGCATCTTTTGCGATTCCTGATTATGCTTTTAGTTTTCACTTAAGGATTTATAGGTTTGTATTTATATTTTTAGGATATCTTTGTGGATTTCTAGGTATTGCTCTTGGTGTTTTTGTTTATATGATAGCAATGTGTGATTCTAAGTCTTTTGGAATTTCTTATACTGTTGGCGTTTCTCCTTTTGAACATATAAAAGGTACTTCTTATTATTTGCCTCCTATATGGAAAAGAGAATATCGCTCTGGATTTTTGAATTCTAAAAAAGAGAAAAAGCAAGGTCATATATCTATGAAATGGAAAAATTTGTGAAAGGACTGATATTTTTTATGGAAAGCTCTAAAATAACATCTGCTGAAGCTATTAGTATCGTCTTTGGAATATTTGTTGCATATACTTTAGTTGCACTTCCTAGAAGTATGCTAGAATCTACAAAAACAGCTACACTTATTAATATTATCTATGTTGGAATTATTGCTTTATTTATAACATTTTTAATTTATAAATTATTAATAAAATTCCCACGGAAATGATATTGTAGACATTGCTGAATATTTAGGAGGAAAAACATTAAAAACTTTTATAGGTGTTATATTTATTTTTTATTTTATTTTCAGTAGTAGTATTCTTCTTAGGAATTTTTGCGAATGTTTAAAAATAGTATATTATCCTATGACAAGTTTGATATTTATAATACTTACATTTATTATTGTAATTTGTATTACTTTACATCATCGTTTTTCTTCTATTGCAAAAGTTAATTTATTAATTATTCCTTTAGTCGTTATTAGTATTATCTTTTTATTTGTAGCTAATATCAAAAACTTTTCATTAGATAATATATTTCCTATTTTTGGAGACGGACTATTTAACACTTTTGTAACAGGTTTAGGTAATTTAGGAGCTTTTGGAGGAATTACTTTGCTATATTTTCTACCTCCTTATTTAAAAGAACCACAAAAAATGAAAAAGATATATCTAACATCTATAATTTTGGGAACAATTTATTTTATATTATGTATTTCCATTATACTATTTATGTTTATATCTTTGATGTATACAAACCAAATAATGCCTTTATACTCTGCTGCTCGCCATATTGAATTTGGAAACTTTTTTCAAAGGCTTGAATCTATATTTCTTCTTATATGGATTTTACAAATGGTTTGTTATTTAAGCATAGTTGCTAAAATATCAATTTCTATATTCAAAAAAATTACAAATATTAGTGATGAAAAACCTGTTATCTTTGTATTTGGTCTCTTAATATTTGCCATAAGTTTATTACCTAATAATTATGCTATTTCAAAATTTATAGAAAACTATATTTATCACTATATGGTAATTATCATATCTATCTTTTTGGGAATATCTATTTTATTACTTGCTTATTTCAAGAAAAGAAGAAAAAAGGAGTTGAACACAAATAATGAACAAAATATTTAAAAAAATTTTTATTGCCATATTAATAATTATGTTCCTTCTTGCCTTTTCTAAATCATATTCTACATTAAATGTAGATAATTTAAGTGTAGTTGTTGCAATGGGTCTCGATGTTTCTGATAAAAATAATTTAAAAATTAGTTTTCAATTTACAAATCCTTCTTCTGTCTCAGAATCAGGAACATCTGAACAATCACCTTCTATTATTTATACAGTAGATGCTTCTTCTATTAGTTCTGGTGTTAACCTTATTAACACATATATAGGAAAGTCTGTTAATTTATCACATTGTAAGGTTATTGCTTTTTCAGAAGAAATTGCAAGCAGACGGTATCTCTGATGAAATTTATACACTAGTTAATAATACTCAAATAAGACCTTCTACAAATATTGTTATTTCAAAAACAACTGCTAGATATTATTTAGAACAATCTAAACCATTATTTGAAAATTTAATTACAAAATATTATGAAGTATTTTCTGCTTCAAGTAGTTATAGTGGATTTACTTCTAATGCGACAGTAGGCGATTTTTTTAATAGTTTAATATGTCAATCATGTGAACCATATGCTATATTAGGTGGTGTAACAAATACTTCTACAAAATATTCTGGAGCCACTAATTCAGAAAATGATTCTAGTACGAAATCAAATTCCTCTTCACTTTCAGGTCAATCAACAGCTGAAAACACAGGACTTGCCGTCTTCAAAGATGATGTTTTAGTTGGAGAACTTAATTCTATAGAAACTTTATGTTTTTCTATTATAAGAAATAATGTTGATGGGTTTTTGATATCTGTTCCAAATCCTAATAAATCAAATTCTTATATAGATTTACATGTAACTCCTTTGACATCTCCTGATGTGGATGTAAATATATTAAATGGCTCTCCTTATATTAAACTAAATTGTACTTTTACTGGCAGGATTTATTCTATGGAAGAAAATGCTGATTACTTAGATTCAAATACCTTAGAACAAATATCTAATTCTTGTAATAGTTATTTAGAATCTATACTTTCTGAATATTTATATAAAACTTCTAAATCTTTAAATTCTGACATAAATGGCTTTGGAAAAATAGCAAGAAAAAACTTTTTAACTTTAGATGAATTTTATGATTATAATTGGAAAGAAAATTATAAAGACGCTTTCTTTAATGTAACTGTAGATTCTTCTATTAGGTCTTCTTCTCTTTTAACAGAAAGCTAAAATGATTTGTCAGGGACTTAATCTCTGTCATTTAAGTCCCTGACTAGAATGGAGGTAATATTTAATGATTAATTTTCTAGAATTTATAGTTTTTATTGTATTTTGTCTATATGTTTTTAAAACTGCTATTAGTTACGGTATATATGAATTTAAAAATCAAAATAAATTTGGGGGTGTTACAGTTATCCTCTTTTCTATATTTTCAATTATATTAAGTGTAGTTGCTTTATGCATGGCATGATGGAATGATGGAAACTCCTTGAATCCCGATTTTGGGAATTCAAGTGGCGTCCCTCATTCCCTTTCAAAATCAACTGTTCTTAGTAATTTATTTGCATCTTTTACTCTAATTCTTATTTTATCTCCTATTTTATATACGACTTTTGTATGTTCACCAATCAATCTTTTTCTCTCTTCATCATATATAAAATATTCATCACCTAAATCTTCAAATCTTATTAAACCTTCTACTGTATTTTCTAACTCTACAAATATTCCAAAAGAAGTTACAGAAGATATAATTCCTTCATACTCTTCGCCCACTTTATTTTCCATAAATTCTGCCTTTTTAATATCTTCACTTTCTCTTTCTACTTTTGTAGCAATACTTTCTCGTTCAGATGATTGTTTTGCTCTTTCTTCTGCTTGTTTTCCATACTCTTCTATAAATTTATCATCCACATCATAATTTTCTTCCAAATATTTTGATATAACTCTGTGTATAAATAAGTCTGGATATCTTCTTATTGGAGATGTAAAGTGACAATAATATTTGCTTGCTATTCCAAAATGCCCTTGATTTTCTGCTTCATATTTTGCTACTTTTAGTGTTCTTAATACTAGATTAGATACTACTTTTTCCTCATCTTTTCCTTTTACTTCTTCTAAAATTTTGGCAAATTCTTTTGGATATATATTATCTTTATTTGCTTTTATTTTTAATCCAAAATTAAATAAAAATTTATTTAGTTCTTGTACCTTTTCATAATCTGGTTCTTCATGTACACGATATATAAATGGTGCATTTAACCAGAAAAATCGCTCTGCTATTGTTTCATTTGCTGTTAGCATAAATTGTTCTATAATTTCATTTGCAAAAGTGGTTTCATATTTTTTTATATTTGTTACTCTTCCATCTATATCTAACTCTATTTTACTTTCTGGAATATCTAGATTTAAATATCCTTTTTCTAATCTTTTGTTTTTCAGAATTAGAGCCAATTCTTCCATTAATTTAAAATCATTAATATAATTTTTATATTTATTTAAAACTTTTTCGTCTGACTCGTCTAAAATTTTTTGTACATCTGTATATGTCATTCTTTCTGTAACATTTATTACAGCTTTATATATGTCTGATGATATTACGTCTCCTTTATCATTTATCTCCATAGTACATGATAAAGTGAATCTATCTTCTCCAGCATTTAAACTACAAATACCATTTGATAATTCTCTTGGTAACATTGGTATTACTCTTCCTAGCATATATATACTAGTTCCTCTTATTAATGCTTCTTGGTCTAATAAAGAATTTGGTTTTACATAGTTGCTAACATCTGCTATATGAACATCTAATTTATAATTTCCATTTTCTAATTTTTGTACTTTTACTGCGTCATCTAAATCTTTTGCATCTTCTCCATCAATTGTAAATATTATTTCTTTTCTTAAATCTCTTCTTCTATTTATATCTTTCTCATTTATTTTGTTACCACATTTTTTTGCTTCTTCTACAACTGGTTCTGGAAATGTTGATGGCAATTTATATTCTTTTATCAATGATAACATGTCCACTCCTGCTTCATTGACATTTCCCAAAACTTCTAATACTTTTCCTTCTGCTTTTTTCCCTTTTTCTGGGTATTTAATAATTTTTACTAATACTTTATGATTATTTCTTGCTTTTCCACAATTTTTTTTGGAGATAAAAATGTCTGTTCCAAAGTTTTTGTCATCTGGCACAACAAATCCAAAATTTTTGTTATATTCAAATCTTCCAACTATTGTATCTTTTTCATGTTTTAAGATTTTTACAACTTTACCTTCTGCTTTTTTTAGCTTATTTTTTTCTTCTTCTATTTTTACTAATACTCTATCTCCATTTAGGGCATTTAATGAATTTTCTTTTGCTATGTATATTTCGTCTTCTTGATCTTCTATTTTTACAAATCCAAAACCTTTTTGATTTTTTCTGTATATTCCATCATAATATATTTCATCTACTGGTCTATATTGATTTTTTCTATTTTTCTTGATTTTTAGTTCCATTTCTAACTTTCCTAAAATTCTTAAAAGATCATTATATTCACTTTTCGGAACTCTCATTATCATTGCAATTTCTTTTGCTTTCATAGGAGCATAATCTTTATCCCTTATTAATTCTAAAACTTTCAGTTCTTGTTCTTCCATTTAAAATCCTTTCTTATTTTTATTTATATATTTTCTATCTTTTTTGTCTTAACTTAAATTAATTAACCAATAACCTGTATTTTTGCTATTCACAAACATTTATGAGATATAGATTGAAAATAAAATATTTTGTTTTCTCTTTATGTTGTGAAACTAAAAAGTTTCATGGTATTTCCTATAAAATTTACAAAAAAGAGCTAGTTAATTTTTTAAACCGCTCTTCTTTTATGTCTCATATATTCTTATGCCATATATAATATTCCTAATACTATAGTTAATATCGCAAATACTATTGATAATATAATTGTCCATCTTTTTTGTTTTCCTTCTTTTGTTCTTCCTTTGTTTTTCTCAAAGAAGTTATTTGTTGATGAACCTGTAATTGTTGAAGATAATCCTGAATCTTCTTTTGATTGTATTAAAGCTAATATTATTACTGCTATTGCTACTATAAAATATATTACAACCAAAATCATTTTTGCTATTTCCATGTTTATTCATTCCTTGCATTAATATATTTAGGTTTTTATACGGTTACCTATAAACCTTTTTTGAAAATTATATCTATCTATAATTTTATACTGTAGCTTATAAATATTCTTTTAATCTGATTTATGAAAATTTCAACCAGATTAACGTTTTTTCTCTCAAATAATACTTTGCTATTTTAACATATATTTACTTAAAATGCAAATATTTTTTTATTTTTCATCAATTATTTTTTCTATTGAATTTTTTCTCATTTCTTTTATTAGTTTACAACTATTATCTAATTTTGCTTGTTCTTCTTCATTTAATTCTAATTCTACTAACTCTCTAACTCCATTTTTATTTATTATAGCAGGAACTCCAATATATATATCATCTTGTCCATATTGATTGTCCAAATATGTTGATACTGTTAATATTGAGTTTTCATCATCTAAAATTGCTCTGACTAATCTATTTAATGCCATACCAATTCCATAATATGTTGCTTTTTTCTTTTCTATAATTTCATATGCAGCATTTACTACATCTTCATGAATTTTATTTAATTTATCCATTGGGTGATGATTGTCTTTCATAACATCTTTGATTTTTTTACATCCTACATAACAGTGGTCCCATGGTACAAATGATGAATCTCCATGTTCTCCCATAATATAGGCATGTATATTTTTACTTGATATTTTTAAATATTGCCCTACAATATATCTTAATCTTGCTGTATCTAGTACTGTTCCTGAACCTATTACTTGATTTTTTGGTAATCCTGATACTTTTGCTACAACATATGTCATTATATCTACTGGATTGCTTGCTACAACTATAATTCCATTAAATCCACTTGCCATAATACTTTTTGTTATATCTTTCATGATTTTAGCATTTACTTCTGCTAGTTCTAGTCTAGTTTGTCCTGGTTTTTGTGCAATTCCTGCTGTAATAACAACAATTTGTGCATCTTTGCATTCATCATAATCTCCTGCTCTTATAATCATTTTTTGAGGTGCATATGGTAATCCATGTGATAAATCCATTTCCTCTCCTATTGTTTTATCTTTATCTATATCTATTAAAATTAGCTCTTGTATTCCTCCTCTGTTTAGCATTGAATATGCCATACTCATTCCTACAAATCCTGTTCCTACCAAAACTACTTTTCCTTTTTTCATATAAATCATCCTTTCTCTTAATTATTTTCCTACAATAGTATACTACTTTTTTCTTGAAATTTAAAGATTTTTTGTGTAATTTATTTTACTTTTTGCTATAACTGTGATATAATTTAGCAAATATCAAAGTAAGGAGTGCTATTTATGAGTTCAAATTCAGATAATACTACTACTTTGGCTGAAAATAAAGTTTTAATCTTATATATCTTAAATCTTATTGATGGAGATATTGTACAAGATGGTTTGTTTAAAATAATTTCTTCTATAAATAATATTAATTATTTCTTTTTTAAACAAATTTTAACTGATTTAATTGATTCAAAGTTAGTAGGTTCTTATACAAAAGAAGATGAACAAGTGTTAAAAATAACTAGTGAAGGAAAAAATGCCTATGTTTTAACTAAAGATGTTATGCCTGGAATATTGAAATTAAGAGCTGATAGTGTTTTTAAAAAGGAATTTTCCAATATCGAAGAAGCGTCTTCTGTTATTGCTGAATTTACTCCTAAAAATGAAAATGATTATACTGTGACTTTAAAGATAGTTGAAAATAATGAAACTATTTTTGAAGTGAAAACATATGCAGGTTCTAGGGAAAGAGCAAAAAAAATTGTGGAAAATTGGAAAAATAATGCAAATTCTATATATCCAAATATTTTAAATATTTTATTTGAAGGAAAATAGATTTAATTTTTTGGATTTAATTAAATATTTTGAAAAATATTATATAAATTTACTTGATTTTTTGCATATTTTTATCATCATTACATATAATATTTTAGACATTTGTTGACAAATGTTTAAAAAGACTGTACAATTAAATTACAGATCACAAAAAAGAACGGTGTAGCACCCCATCATAGGTGTGTTGGATTGAGACAATCAATCCCATCGTTCCCTTTTTATTTTATGTATATAACTTCAACCCTGCACCTAAAATTTTCTTTTTATGTCTTCTTATTGATGGTTTTAAAATATCGAAAAATGTATTATCTTCTTTTTCATACTTTCTGTATATAGCTCCTGCACAAAAATCCGCAACTTGTATTCCTGCACTATAATCAGAATCCACAAATATTAATGCATCACAAAAAAACAATAAAACAGATTATGTGTTCTAACATACTGAAAGTTCTTTTGTCTTTTTGAAAATCTTTCAGTACATCATGTTTTTAATCAATATTTTTTATTTATCTGTTTCTAATGATTTCATTAGTAAAAAGTCTTTTAGTTTAATATGTTTTATTACACTTGTAGAATAATCAATGTCATCATTTGTAATAATTATTTTTTGTGACAAATTATCTATATTAGCAAATGCAGAAAACTCACGATTATATGTTTTTTCATCTGCCAAACTGTATGCAACTTGTATATAATATTGTTTATTATTTTTTTTTGCTAAAAAATCTATTTCTCTACCATTATTGTTAAATACATTAATATTGTAACCCATATAAATAAGCTCATTATATACTATATTTTCTAAATTATGTGTTAAGTCATATCTATTATCCATACATCTAATTGAATTAAGTGCAACATCTGCATCATATATTTTTGAATAATATGCAAGTTCACTCTTTGTTTTTGTCGAGTATCGTTTAACATTTTCAATTATATATGCTTCTTCGAGATATCCCAAATATTTAATAATTGTGTTTATAGAACAACTTTCATTTTTTCCTTTTATATAGTCATGAATTGATTTTGCTGAGACAATTCTACTATTAGAACGTAAGATGTAATTAACAAAACTTTTAAACAAATTTTCTTTTTTTATTTTATATCTATTAATTAAATCATTTATGACTATTGTATCATCTAAATCATTTAAATATCTTAATTTAGCATCTTCTGTATCAAATTCAAATCTCTTTGGAAAACCTCCCCATACAAGATAATCTGTGATGGAACATTCCTTTCCTAATTCTCTCGTATATTCTAAAACTTCTTTATATACAAATGGTCTAATCCTGAAAGCAACATATCTTCCGCTTAATTCTTTGGTAAATTCCTTTGATAATAGTTTTGAATTTGAGCCAGTAATAAATATAGAATTATTGTATAATCTCAATGTTTTACATGCTTCTTGCCAATTATCTAACATTTGTATTTCATCTAAAAATACATAGCATTTTCCTTCTTTTCTATTTGTTTCGATATAATCAATTAATATATCACTATTTGAAATATTAGATAAAACTCTTTTATCTTCAAAATTTAAATATATTACATTATCCGTTTTTTGCTGTATTTCATTTCTTATTTGGTCTAGTATAACAGATTTACCCGAACGTCTTATTCCCGTTATAATTTTAATTAAATCTGAATCATAAAATTCACGAACTGGATTTATATAATGTTCTCTATAAATCATCTTTTTCACCTCCGTAATAATTCTACTGAAAGATTTTCAATTTGTCAATAAATCTTTCACTTGTATATTTTCAATATTTTAAATTTTATTATTTGACATTTTTTTAATATCTGTGTATAATAAGGATAGGAAATGAATAACCGCAGTGAATGCGGTTACCACTACATATAGTTATAACAACACATTCGCAATATTGGCATAGTGGAATGTGTTGTTATTTTATTCCTTATCTATTTTCGAATTTACATATTTTATGTATAAAATCGTTAATAAGGCTACGTTTATTGTTGATGATACCATTAAGGCATATATTAAAAAAAGTATAAAACCCATAAACACCACCTCACTTTCTGATAACCAAAGTTATCTAGTGCAGTGGCAACACATATCTACTACTATGTTCATTTCCTATGTCAGTTAGTATAGCATACAATTTACAATAAAACAATACAGAAAACAAATTTTCGCAAAAAAGATTTTTATTAAGTTACTTGATTTTCATTAAATAATCTGGTAATCTATATATATCGTCAAGAGAGCCAGAAAGTTGTAGATAACTACTTCGTTGGTACCTACTTTTGGTGTGTTGGATTGAGATAATTAATCCCATCGTTCCATTTTTATTTTAATATAAAATACTCCATTTTTAATAAATATAATTAATTAGTTCATTTTAGTACAAAAATATATTTTATAACAAAAAAATCTTATGTAGATTTTAACTCTCCTTATTTAGCATATTTTAGTCGTTTGCAAAACTCTAAAAGTATTGCAAATACTAATTTTTTTTTGCTATATATATGTTATTTCTCTCC
>CALXJV010000046.1 GCA_944388715.1 uncultured Clostridia bacterium | reverse complement strand
CTCTGTTTATAACATTTTAAAGCCCGCGTCATTGTTCGCGCGCCAATTTTACGTTAGTAAAATTGTGTGCAATCGTTAGAGCGAAGCGACTTTTATACAATAGGAAAGAATAACTTTCCTATTGTATAACTTTCATTATTAATTTCTTCAAATTCTATATAAATATCTGTACTTTTTATATCTAAATTTATTTTTCCATTTCCACTACCTATTGTTTGATTATTTGATATAGCTTCATCTCCTATATAAGTAGTTCCTAAACGATTTTTGTTATTAATTTGATAATCCTCTTGTTTTCCTATTAATGTAATATTGGTATCCGCATTTTCTACCTCTACATTACCTGTTCCAGTTATTTTTAATGCTATATTTTGATATCCAGATTCAGAATCCATTCTAAAATTAGTAGTTTGACCATCATATATATCTAAATCTGCATATTCATTATCTATTTCTATATTATCTGCTACTATTTCTTGGAATTCACAATAATTACTTTCAAAATCTAATTTTAGATTTGATACATTTATTTTCTCTATTTCAACTGTTGAATATTTGATTTCTAGATTTATATTATCTAGTTTCTGGTTTTCTGGAAGGTATATTGTTATTGTATTATCTCCTAAATAACTTGATGATATTTCTTCATCACTTATTTTTAATTTTTCTCCTTCTTGTTTTATTCTCATTCTATCTGGTATATTAGTTCCTTCTACTTTTATTTTGTCTCCATTCCTTATTACCAAATCCATTGTTTCTAAATCTATTTCTAAACTTTTAACATTTTCAAATTCTTTTGAAATATCTTCTTCTTTGTATTCTATACTGTCTTTAATTAGATTTTCTACTTCTTTTTCTGGAATTCCTGTAAATGCTCCTGCTAAACTTAGGAGTAGCATAACTATTGTTATTGAAAGATATATACCAAATACAATTGCTGAATATTTTATAAATTTTTGTAGTCCTGTCATTTTATATCAACACCTCCAAACATACAAAAACTATCTATATATATTGTAGGTAATTTCTCATCATATTTTCTTCCTGTTTTATTTGATGTTCCACCAAATATTGGTGTTGATTTTACTTTGATATTCACATTTTCTGGAACTAATATTTCTATTCCACCAAATACAGCACAAGCTTTTACTAATTTGTCTTCTTTTATAATAGCATTTCTTAAATCTAAATCTGTACTTCCGAAAACTGCTGTTAGATTAGCTCCATTAAATTCTTGGTTATTATAATCTCCTTTTACTTCACCAAAAGTTGCACAATATTCCTCTAGTTTTGTTCCATTATTTTTTAACTCTTTACTTTTTTTTTCAACTTTTTTATCAAATTTATCTTTAAATATTAAGTTTATTCCTAATAATATGATTAATACTGGTATAGTTAATTTCCAAATAAGATTAAAATCTAGTATGTCTCTACATGATAACAATAATAAAATACCAATAACTAACCAAACTGCACTCCAGAATTTATTTTCTCTTGCTATTAATTCTATAGCACTTGGAATAATGATTAGTAATGTCCACCATCCTTCAAAAAATATGTTTATGTTTGTAATTTCTAATGCATTTAATGTAAGTATAACTCCTATTATTACTAGTACAATCCCCCATAAGGTATTTCCGATTTTTCTCATATAAACCTCCATTCGAGCAATTTTTTTGCTCTTATTTTTTTGTTTGAATCTCTTATATTAAAATACGAAAGAGATTTAATAATATTCTACCTTATTTATAATCATTTTGCAATATGTATTATAATGTTAAGCATTACATTTATTTTAAATATATGAATTTTCTATTTTAGGTACCGCATAATATTTATCATTTACATTATGTATTTTTTGTTGAACCATATTTTTTAATTCTTCATGATTAATTTTACTTTCTGCTGGAATAACTAAATCAAATATTAAGTTCATCCTATCTCCACCATCTGTCATTCTAAAATCATGAATAGAGAATTCTGGATTAATTTCTTTTACAATTTCCTCTGTTCTTTTTCTCATTTCATTAATTTCTTCATTATCTGTTACAATTGGATCCATATGTATTGTAGTTATACAATTAAACTCTTCATAGATATCTTGTTCCATTTGGTCTATCACATCATGAGCCTTACAAATATCACAATTTGCAGGAACCTCTGCATGGAAGGAAACAATTTTTCTTCCTGGTCCATAATCATGTACCATGATATCATGAATACCTGATATCATTTTATATTTTTTGGCAAACTCTTCTAAATTTGCTACAAATTCTGCATCTGGTTTCATTCCTAATAATAAATCAATAGTCTCTTTTAATGCTTTAAATCCTGTAAATAAAATAAATATAGCAACTAAAATACTAGCATATCCATCAATTGATATTCCAAAATTTCTTGCTATAATAGCAGATAATAATACAACAAATGTAGATATTGAATCAGATATACTGTCATAAGCGTTGCCTTTTATTGCTGGTGAATCAATTGTTTTTGCAATTTTGTTATAAAAAGCAAATAGCCATAACTTTGTTAACACGGCAATAGTTAAAATAACTATAGTTACTGTGCTGATATCTGGTAATGTTGGATTAATAATTTTGTCAAAAGAATTTCTAAATAATTCTAGTCCTACTAAAACAATTAATATATCAACAATAAATGCTGTAATATATTCCATTCTTCCATGTCCCCATGGATGGTCTCTATCTATTTTTTTCTGGGAAACCTTAAAACCAATCATTGTTACAATTGATGAACCTGCATCTGTCACATTGTTTAGAGCGTCTGATATAATTGAAATAGAGTTTGCAAATATTCCAATAACTAGTTTTACTATTGATAATAAGATATTTACAATAATTCCTGTTATGCTTGAAAGCATTCCATATTTTGCTCTTGTTTCTGGATTTTCTGTATCTTTGTTTTTTATAAATAATTTTATTAATAAATTTGTCATAAAAAATACATTCCTTTCTTTCTTGCTTTGTCAAATGTCTACATAGTTTTTTTAACTAAATAACCATCTGGTATAATAGATTTTATTTTTTATATTATTATACATGAGGTTTTATTTATTTTCAATTTTTTTACATTATAAATTTAACATTTAGGCAACCTCTAGATATCTAGCAATGTATTTTCAAGAAAATTCTGTATTCTCTATCATTTTTTCAATAAAATGTGCTATAATTATGTATATCATTACTAAATAGGAGGTATCATAATGGAAAGAGTTTTTAAGGTTGAAAATGCGGTTTGCAAACAAATTCGGGTAGTAACTGGTGAAAAAGTAAGTGAATACACCGTTGTTCACGAAACTGTATTTAAAGCTACAAAAAAACTGCCAATTAGTCATCTAATTCGCTCAATTCATTTGGCAAAAGTAAAGTTACTAGATGGCTCTGATGATATTATTGCCTTTTACAAAAATTGTTATGGGCATAATATTGCCATCTTGAATGAAGATATTGTCAACTTGTTAAAGACAGGTGAAAATATCTGTTTTTGGCCAAATGGTGCAATTATCTTTTGGAGTGAACATTCATTGTACACAACCGTAGATATGCAACAATTAGATTTTCATTTAGAATTAGATGATTTCCTTGAAGCTAATACTATTATCTTTCTTACAGAAAGATATGTTACAATCAGGAATTCCTCTAATGACAATGAGGTCAAAAAGCTTAAGGTAGACTTAAGTTTGGCAGATGAGCATCCTGTAAAAATGACTTTCCTGAGCAAAAAACAGATATTCGATTAATAGAGAATGTTTGTAAAAATTTTGTAGGAATCCGAGAAACAAAAAATCCAACTTTTATTGAGCTGGATTTTTTGTTTCTTCGTTTTTTATTGTATAGGAAAATCAGATTTTATTTATCTAAATCAATAATCTCATATTCACGGTTTCCTATTCCAAGGTCATAAGCTGATTCTACAGTATGAACTCCGTGAAGTGACTCAATTCTTTTAATTAATTTATCTTTGCCTGAATCAGTTGAATTATAAACTAAATCTAGACAAGCTTGGTCTATTGCTACTGGATCAGTTGATGCAAGTATTCCAATATCTTCCATACAAGGTGCTGAAGCATTACCATCACAATCACAATCAATAGAAATATTTTTCATAACATTTATATAAACTACATTTCCTTTAAAATAATTAATAACACTTTCTGCGGCATCTGCCATTGCTTCCAAAAATTTATCTTGTTCTGGTAAGTTATTAAATAATTCTTTTTGATCATCTGTAACACCTGCTGTATGAATTAAAGTTTTACCAGCTGATGATGCACAACCAATAGAAAGTTGTTTTAAAGCTCCTCCAAATCCTCCCATAGCATGACCTTTAAAATGAGATAGAACAAGTAAAGAATCATATTTTGCTAAATCTTTACCTACGTAATTTTTCTTTAAGATTTTACCATTTTGAACATCTAGTTCCATATCAGGGCCTTCTGCATCTAATAAGTCAAATGGAAAATATTTTTCCCACTCATGTTCTTTAATTAATTCACGATGTTTCTCAGTAGAATTTCTAGCTCCTTCATAAGCTGTATTACATTCCACAACTGTACCATTTACATGATTGATAACATCTTTTACAAACTCTGCTCTTAAATAATTTTTGTTTCCTCTTTCTCCAGAATGCATTTTAACAGCAACTTTTCCTTCTAATTTTTTTCCTACAGCTTCATAAGCTTTAATAATATTTTCTGGAGTTATGTCTTTAATAAAATATACTTTTGATTTTTCCATAATTTTTCCTCCTTTAATTATTATAAAATATTTTTACTAATTACATTCCAAATCTATTTTATGGAATGTATATATTTTAATATTGTGATTAAATTTCGAATGTGATTTGAGTTTTTATAGAGTCTTATTTTTCTAATTTATTATATTCTTCATCACTTACTGGTTCACACCATTCATTTGATGTATCTTCTCCAGGTACTTCTACCGCAAGATGGCTAAACCAAGAATTTGCTGAGGCTCCGTGCCAATGTTTTACATTTGCTGGTATTACAACTACATCTCCTGGTTTCAAACTTTGAGCTGGTTTTCCTTCTTCTTGATACCATCCTTCTCCTTCAACACATACAAGAATTTGTCCTCCCCCTTTTGTAGCATGATGTATATGCCAATTATTTCTACATCCTGGTTCAAATGTAACATTAGCAATAGATACAACAGAAGAACCTGGTTTAGTTAATGGTTTTAAATATGAGTTACCAACAAAATATTGTGCAAATGCTGTATTAGGTTCTCCCATTCCAAACATTCCTCCATGCTCTTCTTTAGTATTATCGTCTGCATACACTTCTTTTGCCATATTAAATACTGCCCAAGCATTTGGCCATCCAGCATAAAATGCTGCGTGTGTAATAATTTCTGCCATTTCTGTTTTTGTTATTCCATTGTTTTTTGCATTTATTAAATGATATTTTAATGAACTATCTACCATTCCTTTACCCATAAATATACATATTGTAACTAAAGACCTGTCCCTTAAAGACAATTTGTCCTCTCTTGACCATACCTCTCCAAATAATACATCATCATTTAATTCTGCAAATTTAGGTGCAAATTCTCCTAAACTATCTCTACCTGCTGTTTGTTTTTTCATATTCTTTTTTCTCCTTATAATATATTTAGGATTTAAAGTAATCCCAAAACTTTTTATCTTTATGTTATAATAATTAGCATTACAAATCCAATATTATTTATTCATTTTTTTAATTCGTTTTTAAGATTATTTATTTTTATTATTCTACATACAATAATAAAATTAATCTACTTATATTAGATTTTTATCTAATATATTTTTGTCATACAATTCTATTTTCATTGTTAATTTATCATAAGCTTCTTGCATTGCATCTAGTTTTTCTTTTAATATATTTCTTTGTTCTACCAAAATTTCTCTTCTTTCTTTAACTGTTTTATCACCTTCATCAAATAAATCTAAATACTTTTTCAAAAAACTTATTTCTAGACCTGCTGACCTCATACATTTCACAAATTGGATTCTCTTTATGTCATCTTCATCATAATTCCTAATCCCATTTTTACCTTTTTTGATTGGACCAATTAGCCCTTCTCTTTCATAATATCTTAATGTATCTGTAGTTAGCCCAAACTTTTGTGCCACTTCTGATATTTGCATACTTATCGCCTCCTTTGATTTTTTATTACATATATTATATATCACTTAGAGTTAACTTCAAGTCAATACCTTTTTTATATTTTATTTAAAAACAATATAATTTTTCTTACAATTCATAGCTGATTCCTGAAAAATTCTAAAACTAATAATATATATGAAAGCCAAAAGTTATAATATAACTTTTGGCCCAGTAAATTTTCAGGTTATGAATAATGTATACATACATTCTATACTATTATTACTTAATTAGAAAAACCAGTAATATATGATGTTTTGTGAAATATTATATATTACTGGTTTTTATTTAGTTTTTATCTAATTGTAGTCCATAAGTTTAATCTTTCTTTTGGTACTGTACCATGACTTTGACATTTTTCTGGCATATTATCTTGAGTAAATATCTCCACATATGTATCTGTACATCTACTTGTAGCTAAACAACCTGTCCTTCTACAAACTTTTGCCTCTACAATTCCTTCTGGCCTTACAAATGTTGCTCTAGGTAAACCTTGATGAATATCTGTCATAACAGCATCCCATATCTGTCCTGCTGGATTTCCACTAAAATACACTGTTTCACTATTATCATATCCATACCAAGTTGCTGCTGAATAATATGGTGTAAATCCACAAAGCCATCTATCATAGCTATTGTCTGTTGTTCCTGTTTTTGCTGCTACATCTATTCCTGGAATTGCACAATATGTCGCTGTTCCCCCTGTTTTTACAGGTTCCTGAATGATACTTTTTGCAATATAAGCATTTTGTTTAGAAATTACTTGTTTACTTTCTTGTTTTGGCGTTAATACTGTATTTCCCTCTGAATCTGTTACACTTGTGTAAAATGTTGGTGTTATATATACACCGTCATTTGCTATTGTTCCATATGCTGATGCCATTTCTAATGGGCTTACTCCACTTGTCATTCCTCCAAGAGCTAAACTTAATACATTATCTGTTGTATCATCTAAAGATGTTATTCCCATATTTTTTAAGTATTGTAATGATTTTTCTGGTGTTAGTTCCATCATAATTTTAACTGCTGGTATATTTTGTGAAGTTCTTATAAAACTTCTTATATTAATAAGTCCTTTAAATCCATTATAATTCTCAGGTTCGTAATTTAACCCGAACCTTGTTTTAGTATCATTATATACTGTTCCTGCTGTTATTATTTTTTCTTGTAATCCTGGTGCTACTACTGCTAGAGGTTTTATACTAGAACCTGTTTGTTTTTCCATTTGAGTTGCTCTATTCCAACCAGCACTTGTCTTTTCTCCAAATCCTCCTGCAACTGCAACTACATTTCCTGTTTTATAATCAACTATTGCCATTCCTGATTGAGTATGTTCATTTAATAATGTTCCATCTCTCTTTTTTCTTCTTCCACTTCTTATATATTTTTCTTGTTTATATTCTTGTTCTAATCGATTCTGAATATTTGTATCCACTGTAGAATGTATTGTAAGTCCACTACTATATACGTAATTTTTAGCCATTTGTTCTGTCATATTCTTCTCTTCCATTACTTGCTCAACAACTTGTGAAATGACAGCATCTGTATGATAAGAAAATACCGTTCCTCCCATTATTTGTCCTGTACCAAATGTTAGTCCATTTTGTACTTCTGTTATAGCATTTTGATATTCCTCTTCACTTGATATATAACCTAATTCTTTCATTTTATCTAATACTGTAATTGTTCTATTTTTTATTTTTTCTGTATTATCAACTGTTGTACTATATGGATTGTATGAATTTGGTGAATGGTTAATACCAGCCATAAATGCACATTCTGCTAAACTTAAATCTTTTGCACTTTTATTAAAATAATATTCTGCACCTAGTTCTACTCCATGCAAATTATTTGAGCCAACAAATAAAATATTCAAATATAATTCTAGTATTTGCTCCTTAGAAATCATTCTTTCTACTTGACATGCTCTTTGCCATTCTCTAATTTTTCTTTTAATACCTTCTATTCCTGTACTTTCATTATCATTTGTTATATTTTTTACTAATTGTTGTGTAATTGTACTTGCACCATATTCGCTTTCTCCTCTTATAAGAGTATTTGCGACTGCTCCTACTGTTCTTTTTACATCTACACCAATATGTTCATAAAATCTTTCATCTTCTATTGCAATATACGCTTTTGGTAAATAATCTGCCATTTCATCTAATGTAATAATTTTTCGCTTTTCATCTCCACTTAAATCTGCAAGCACATTGCCATTTTTATCAACTACAACAGAATTTGATACTTTTATTACTAAATCTTCTTTGCTTAGATTTATATTTTCATTACCAAACCAGCCTAAAAGCAAACCTGCAAAACTCCATATACTTGCTATCAATGCTAAAATCACTAAAATTATAATTATTAAAAAGAACTTTAAGAAAAATTTTAAAACTCTGTGTTTTTTACGTTTTTCTTCTTTTCTTTTCTTTTTTTCTTCCTTAATTCTAGCTTTTTCTTCTTTCCTTTTCTGTTTTTCTTCTTTGCTTATAAACTCTTTTTTTGATTTTCTTTTTTCTTTGCTTTTTGTGTCTTCCTTTTGTTTCTTTTCTGTTTTTATTTCTCTCTCTTTTTTTGGTTCAGTTTCTTTTTTATTTTTTTGATTTTTTTCTTCTTTATGCTTTTTAGATGATTTTTTATCTTTTTCTACTTTTCCCCACTTTGAACTATTATTATTGTTTTCTTCTTGTTTTTCCAATTTTTCTTCTAATTTATGTTCTTTTGAATTTTTGACTGATTCTTTTTTATTATGTGGAAAAACTTGCCCTTTTTCCTTAGTTTTTGTTTTATTTTCTTTATTTCTTTGTGGCTCGTTTTTCTTTTCCTTTACTTCTTTATCTTTATCTATTTCTTGAGGCTTTTCTAATATCGCTACTGCTGTTTTAGTTTCTATTTTAGATGCTTTTTTATTTTTTGTTTCTTTTAATATATTTTCTTCTGGCATTTTCTTTATGTTACCAGTATTAATCGTGGTTTTATCTTTTTTAGTTTTCTCTTCAGAAGTGCTTTTTGGTTCCTTATTATTAGAATCTTTTGGAGTGTCATTTCTTATTTTTTTATTAGTTTTTTTTCTATTTACATATGGTTTTTTTTGTTTTTTATTACTTCTCTTTTTTTTCTTTTTCATGCCTTAAACCTCCTTTTGCAACATATATTCTTATATTAGCACCCCCATATTGATAATATAGGAAAATTTTTTATTTTCTTTTTTTAGTTACACATTTCACTTTACTTCCTATATAAAAGCAACATATGTCTTATTTTTGAAATCTTTTTGATATTTCATTTATTTTTTATATTACAACATTTTCCAAAAATTTACTTGTATTTTATCACATTTTGTCTTAAATTACTAGCATTATTTTTCTTTTTTTATATATTTAATTAGAATTTGATAAGAGGGTATCCTGAAGTAGGACCCCTCTTATTCATTATATTTTAATTTTTTCAAAAACCACTTATTATATAATATCTCTTATTTTACTATTTGTTTTCATATTAATGTCTGAAATGTCTCATTCCTGTAAAAATCATAGCTATTCCATATTCATTACATTTGTCAATTGAATCTTGATCTCTTATAGAACCACCTGGTTGAATAATTGCTGTAATTCCAGCTTTATGTGCTGCTTCTACACAATCTGAGAATGGAAAAAATGCATCTGATGCTAATACTGCTCCTTTTGTAACACCTTCTCCAATCAATTCTTCTGCATGTTCTATTGATTGTTGTGTTGCCCATATTCTATTTACTTGTCCTGGTCCTATTCCTATTGATTGTTTATCTTTTCCTAAAGCTATTCCATTTGATTTAACATATTTTACGATTTTCCATGTAAATAGCATATCTTCTAATTCTTTATCTGTTGGTTTTCTATCAGTTACTACTTTATAATCATCTAATAATTTTGAATCGATTGTTTGTACAATTACACCTCCATTAATTTTCTTAATGTCTAAAGCGTTTTCTGGTTGTTTTACTGTAATAGATGGTAATTCCAATACTCTTACATTTTTCTTAGTTTGTAATATTTCTAAAGCTTCTGGTTCATATGATGGTGCAACAATTACTTCTAAGAAAATTTCTTTCATTTCTTGTGCTACTGCTTTTGTAATTTCTCTATTTGCTACAACAATCCCTCCAAAGATTGAAGTTTTATCTGCTTCAAAAGCTTTTTTCCATGCATCGTAAATATCATTACTACTTCCTACTCCACATGGATTTCCATGTTTACATGCAACAACTGTTGGTTCATCAAATTCTTTTAATAGTTCTAATGCACCATTTGTATCATTGATATTATTAAATGATAATTGTTTTCCATTTAATTGTTTTGCAATTGTTAAAGAACCTTCACATTTTCCGATTTCTTTATATAATGCACCAATTTGATGTGGATTTTCACCATATCTCATTTCTTCGACTTTTTCATAAGTTAGTGTTAATTCTTGTGGTAATGTTTCATCTTTTCTTTCTTCTTTCAAATATTTACATATCATTGCATCATAACTTGCTGTATGCTCAAACACTTTATTCATCAAATAAAATTTGGTATCTAATGATACTTGTCCATTTTCTTTTAATTCCTTTAATACTTTTTCATAATCATTTGGGTCTGTTACAACTGTAACATCTTGGTAATTTTTTGCAGCACTCCTAAGCATTGTAGGTCCACCAATATCTATATTCTCAATTGCTTCTTCTCTTTTTACTCCTTCTTTTAATATAGTTTGTTTAAATGGGTATAAATTCACAATAACGAAATCAATTGTATCTACATTTAGTTCTTTTAATTGTTCCATATGGCTTGGATTACTTCTCATTGCTAATATTCCTGCATGTACCTTTGGATGAAGTGTTTTTACTCTACCATCTAAACATTCTGGGAAACCTGTATAGTCAGAAATTTCTGTTACAGTTACACCTTCTTCTTTCAATTTTTTGTATGTACCTCCTGTTGATATGATTTCGATTCCTATTTTTTCTAATTCTTTTGCAAATTCTACTATTCCGCTTTTGTCTGAAACGCTAATTAATGCTTTCATGATTACCTCCTAAATTATTATTTTAAAATATATATTATGTTTAATCTTTACTTTTGCAATAATATTATATAACATACATGCCATTTGGTCAAATAATTCTTCAGATGATTTTGGGGACAGAGAAAAAAATCATTATTCTAGTTCAAAATCTGATAACTTATATCCTAATTCTTTAAATTTATCATATAGTTTACTTGGAGAAATTCCAAATAAAGTATTGTAAT
Source organism: uncultured Clostridia bacterium (assembly GCA_944388715.1). Taxonomy (GTDB): domain Bacteria; phylum Bacillota; class Clostridia; order TANB77; family CAG-508; genus CAG-269. The sequence continues at coordinate 1,680 of CALXJV010000046.1, read as the reverse complement.
CTCCATTTACTTTATCTAAAAAAAGAGAAGCTTTTCCTAACATGGCATAGCCACTTCTATTTAATATATTTTCTTCATTTTCAACATACCATTTTATATCATCATCAGATATTTTTTTAATATAAACTTCAGCAGTATCTGAAAAGCAAATCTCTTTATCTTGATATAAATCTTTTATAGTGACACCAGTTATAGCAAAAGTACATTTTCCAGACATTTCTTTCATATTTTGATATGCTTCTTCTTTGCTTTTCGGCTTTTCATAGATTTTTCCATCCATATATATTACTGTATCTGCTGATACAATTATTGCTTTTTTATTTATTTGTCCTGCTACTGAGTTTGCTTTATCGCGTGATAAGTCTTTTACATATTCACTTGGATTAGTTGATTCACTTTTTTCTTCAACTAAACTTTTAACAACTTCATATTTCCATCCTATGTTTTTAAAAATATCTTGTCTTGGTTTTGAACTTGAAGCTAAAATTAAATTCATTTTATTCCCTCCATAACATATATACTTCTTTGTAAAATTTATTTCTTTCTAATAGTTCTTCATGTGTTCCACAGTCTTCAATCTTTCCATTTAGTAGCACATAGATTTTATCTAATTTTTCTACACTAGATATTTTGTTTGAGATAACAATTAATGTACTATCTCCTACTTCTTTTAGTAAGTTATTCATTATTTTCTTCTCTGTACTTGAATCCAATGCAGATAAAGTATCATCAAAGATATTGATTTCTCTTGCATTTGATAAATTCCTTGCAATTGATACTCTTTGTTTTTGTCCTCCAGATAGTTTAACTCCTTTTTCTCCAACAAGTGTTTTTTCTTTTTCTTCTAGTTTTTCTATATCTTCTTCAAGTTCAGCATTTTTTATAATTTTCTTAAATTCATTATCTTCTAAGTTTTCTGTAATATCTACATTTGCTTTAATTGTATCATCTAATATAATATTTTGTTGTAAGGCATAATTGTATTTTGAGAACAAATCATCTTTTCTATATTTACTTATATCTTCTCTATTTATTAATACCATTCCTTCTGGAATTTCATAAAAGCCTGATATAATGTTCATTAGAGTCGTTTTACCACTACCTACTTGTCCTATAATTCCTATTTTATCTCCATTATGTATTGTCATATTTATATTATCTAATGCAGGTTTTTCAGTATTGTTATACCAATATGATAAATGTTTGATTTCTATTCTATCAATTTTCTCTAAACTTTTTCCTTCTTTTTTATATTCATCTAGATTTAGGAAATAATTAAATCTGTCTAATGATTGTTTTAAATACGGCATTCTTTCTAGTAATTTTTGCATCCCTGCAACAAAATCTACTAAAGCATAACTAATATACCCCATAAAAGCTGTTAATTCTCCTGTTGTAATAATCCCTTTTTGTATATATTGAACTCCAACAGTAAAACTAACCATAAAACATAGTCCATATAAAATATTTATAATCCTACTTATACGATTTTTAGCAACACCTATTTCATAATCAGCTTTATACATTTTTGAGTTTATATTTTTAAAAGATTTTATTTGATTTTCCTGTTGATTATATGATTTTATTAGTAAAAATCCATCTGTATTTTGTTCTATATTTCTTGATAACTCTACATAGGTTTTTCTAGACACTTCTACTTTTTCTTTTAACTTTTTATAA
>CALXJV010000045.1 GCA_944388715.1 uncultured Clostridia bacterium | reverse complement strand
GCAAGGATAATAGGAAAGCTATTTTCAGAAGAGAAAATTCTATCAGGTAATGGAGAATTTGTGGAAATACATGGAAGAGATTTAGTAGCCAAATATGTAGGATGGACAGCACAAAATGTACACGATATTGTAGAAAAAGCAATAGGTGGAGTTTTATTTATAGACGAAGCATATAGTCTGATTTCTGAAAGAAAAGGAGGATTCGAAGATGAAGCAATAGCTACACTTATAAAGGAAATGGAAGATCATAGAGAAGAGGTTTGTATTATTTTTGCAGGATATACAGAAGAGATGAAAGAATTGTTAAAGGAAAATCCAGGTTTTGAAAGTAGAATACAATTTACTATAAACTTTCCTGATTACACAGAAGAGGAATTATATGAAATATTTACTGGACTATGTAAGAAAGAAAAATATAGATTATCAAATAATTGTAAAGAGATACTTTTAGAAAATTTTAGAAAAGCTAAAGAACAAGAATGTTTTGGAAATGGTAGATATGTCAGAAATATTTTTGAAAAAATAAAGTTTGAACAAGCTGATAGGATAGTAAAAGCAAATAGTAAAAATATTAATATAATAACTAAACAAGATATTCAAAATACTTTAAATTTGGTTAGGACAAATAGTAGAGAAGATAGAAGAGTAATAGGGTTTTAGCAAATTTGCTATACTAATGAATAAATTACGTCACGAAGAAAGATTATGATATAAAAATATATGACTCTTATTAAAAAAATTATAGAACAAAATAGATAATTACAAAATCTGTTTTACATGATTAATATATGGAAAATTATTTTTTATAAAAACCTCAATTACATCTATACGAATAAAAAGATGATAAAGATTATATCTATATAAATAATATTGACAAGCTTTAAATAAATGTTTCTGCTTATTCTTATTAACAGCATCTATAGGAGAGCCATATTTAAAGCTTGTTCTTGTTTTTACTTCAATAAAAACAAGTTCATTTTTAGAAATATCTTTAGCAATAATATCAATTTCGCCTTGATAGCAAGAAAAATTTCTTTCAATAATTTTATAATTATTTTCTTTTAAATAATCACATGCGATATCTTCACCATATTTACCAGTTAATTGTTTAAAATACATACATAACCACCTGCCACTTTTTTTATATATCCATCTAACTCAAGAGAAAAAAGAATATTAGAAATCTCTGAAACAGATTTTGAAGTTATTTTACAAATTTCATTCATAGAAATAGGTTCAGTTGAAATTAAATCATAAATAGATTCAAAACTAGGATCTTTTAATTTCTTCCTTTTAAAAATATTTAGGCTATCATTATCATTATTTTTCACATCAAGATTATTTGCAAAATTTTTTTCTAAAGAATCTAAATTATCATATGTAACATAAGGATTACAATTACTAAAAATTTCACAATTAGTATCTAAACATTCTAAATTTACTTTTTGGATACTTTTAAGTTTTTTTCTAAACTTTTTCAAAGGTTCCAATTCTTGTAAGATATCATCAGTTTCAGTAACTAAAATAGCACCAGATTTTAGTAATCTATTTGTGCCAGTACCATGAGAGGTCCAAATTTCATGAGGTAGAGTAAAAACTTTTCTATTTTGAGAGATAGCCAATTTTGCAGTTACACTTGTACCACTTCTATGAACAGCCTCTATAACTAAGATACCTAAAGATAATCCACTGACAATACGATTTCTCTCCAAAAAATATTGAGATTGACACTTTGTATCTGGAGAATATTCACTAACAATTAAACCATCATTATCTAAAATTTTTTGATACAATCCAATATTCTCTTCAGGAAAAATATGATTAAATCCATTTCCAAGAACAGCGATAGTTTTACCAAGTTGATCATAAGAATTTAAATGAGCAACAGTATCTATACCGCATAGCTAAACCGCTTGCAATAGTAATTCCGCATTGTGACAATTCATAAGAAAATTTTTGTGCTAAAATTTTACCATTTTCTGTACAGGTACGAGAACCTATTATAGAAATTATAGGATTAGTTAATAAATCAGTATTGCCCTCTAAATATAAAGTTTGAGGAGGGTCTGGGATATTCTTTAATTGTTTGGGATAAAGTTTGTCATTAAAATCAATTTTTTTTATAATATCACTCCTAACTTTGTCCAATTGGGGACGTTTCTATTTTGGACATTTTTTTAAATTTAATATTTTCATGTATTTTTTTTAATTAATTATAGTCTGAAAATAGTTACTAGTAAAAAATAAAAATGTCCAAAACAGAAACGTCCCCAATTGGACAGAAAAGAGAAACGTCCCAAATTGGACAAAATTGAAGTGGAACGATTTGGCACGTCCCCAACGTTCCACAATTATTTACACCAGTATTTTCTGTCTAAACTTCTATATTGAATAGCTTCTGCAAGATGATGTGTCTGAATATTTTCAGAGTTATCCAAATCTGCAATAGTTCTTGCTACTTTTAAAATTCTATTATAAGCCCTTGCACTTAAGCCGAGCCTATTAAAAGCTGATTCCAAAATTTTTTTACTGTCAGAAGAGAGCTTGCAATATTTAGAAATTAATGCAGGAGTCAATTCTGAATTAGAAAAAATTTTATAATTTTTATAGCGTTCTAATTGTATATTTCTAGCATTGTTTACTCTTTTTCTGATTTCACAAGATGATTCAGCAGGAGAATCGTTTTCTAGTTTTTGATAATTTACACTTTCTACTTCTATATGAATGTCAATTCTATCTAAAAGAGGGCCACTTATTTTATGAATATATTTTTGAATTTGATCTTCTCTACAAGTACACTGTCTTTCTTTTGAACCGTAGTATCCACAGGGGCAAGGGTTCATACTAGCTATAAACATGAAATTGCAAGGATAAGTAGTTGAAAAATCAACTCTGCTTATTGTTACAATTTTATCTTCTAAAGGACCTCTTAAAACTTCTAAAGATGATTTGTTAAATTCTGGCAACTCATCTAAAAATAGAACTCCATAATGTGCTAAGCTGATTTCACCAGGCTTTGGTATTCTACCCCCGCCAACTAGTGATGTTTCAGTAATTGTATGATGAGGGCTTCTAAATGGTCTTTTGAAAATAAAGGGGGTATTTTGAGATAATAAGCCAGAAATACTGTGAATTTTAGTTATTTCTAGGGCTTCTTCAAAAGTTAAGTCAGGTAAAATACTGGGTAGTCTACGAGCTAGCATTGTTTTCCCTGAACCAGGGCTACCGATTAAAAGACAATTATGACCACCAGAAGCTGAGATTTCTAAGGCTCTTTTTACATTTTCTTGTCCTTTTACTTCTGAGAAGTCAAACTCATATTCAGAATCTATGTTAGAATGAAAGTTAATACTTTTTTCTTTTGGAATAGAGATAATACCATTTAAATAATCGATTACTTCAGTTAATGTAGAGACAGGTATGATTTCTAGGTTATCTATAATACAAGCTTCTTTGGCATTTTCTTTAGGTAAAATTACTTTTTTTATACCTAAATTTTTAGCTTCAATGCAAATTGGTAGAATTCCAGTTATTTTTCTAATTGAGCCATCTAAAGAAAGTTCACCAATAATTATAGTGTTTTTTAAATTTGTATTGCTAACTATATTACTAGCAATTAAAATTCCAACAGCTATAGGCAAATCAAAAATTGAACCTTCTTTTTTGGTACTTGCAGGAGCAAGATTTACAACGATTTTTCTGCTAAGAAATTCAAAAGTGGAATTGCGTATAGCAGTTTTGACTCTTTCTCTGGACTCTCTGATACTGGTATCAGGTAGTCCAACGATATCAAATGAAGGCATACCAGAAGATATATCAACTTGTATGTTGACTAAATAACCTTGCAATCCATGCAAAGCAATACTTTTTACGATTGATAACATTACATCATCCTTTCAGATTTTATATTTATATATTAAGAAAGTCATACTAATTTTACATAAGTAAAATTTGGCATGTGAACAAAGATGCTACATAAAATGATAGAGTATTGAGCTTATGTCTTTTTTGTTCTGGTTTGGTGTGAATATAGATTTAAATATTGATAACACTTTAAAATATTTAAATAAAAATATAAGATTTAGAAAAATTAAAAACTGTAGACAAAGTATATAATGGTTTCCATAATTTGTCAATACTTATTTGATAATTTTTTTAAAACTTATTGTTTTTATTAGAATGTTTTAGTAAAATAAAATAGAAAGGAGATGAAAAAGAATGAAAAAAGCAATAAAAATAATAATATTGTTGATAATCATATTACTTATAATATTTATAGGTTACAAAGTTACAAGAGACGATGATGATGTGGAGCTAATAGAAATATCTTCAAAAGCTGAATTAGAAGCGATATATAATAGGACAGAAGGGGCATCAATGCCATTTAGGCTTTTAACATTGCCATTTAGTGTATTTGGTGAAATGTCGTATTCATATCCATATATAACAAATAGTGATATTTTTAAGGGTGATGGTATAGCACCAAGTGATTTTACAGCGGATTCTGCTAGTACAACAGATTCTATAACAACTACTCAACCAACAAAAGAATACTCAACTACAAATATACAAGTAGAAAATGTAGATGAAGCAGATATAACAAAAACAGACGGAGATTACATCTATTCTTTATCAGAAGAAAAAGTTATAATTACAGATGTAAGAGATGAAAATCAAATAAAAATAGCAAGTGAAATAGAACAAAATGATAGTGACATTATTCCAATAGACTTAATTTTATACAATAATAAATTAGTTGTAATAAGTGAAGAAATCGAGTCTAGTACTATATACAGTAGAAATTATGACAATATAACTTTTGTATCTATTTATGACATTTCAGACAAAGAAAATCCAAAAGAGGTTAAAAATTATCAATTAGAGCAACCATATTACACATCAAGATGTATAGATGGTAGGTTATATGTAATATCATCAGGTTATTTAAAAGAAGAAAATGATGAAATTGTAACATATTATTATGAAGATGGAGAGCAAATAGACCCAGGTTACAAAAATATAAAAAGAATAAAAGATTTAAATACAGATGCTCAAACCATATTATCTATGTTAGACTTAAATAATATAAATGAAAAAGTAAAGGTAAATTCATATCTAATGGATGTAGAAAATGCATATGTGTCAGAAAATAATATATACTTATTAGATGAAAAATATGAATGGAAATATAGTGGCACCCCAGAAATATCTTCAATATTTGGTTTTAAAGGTATATTAGGTGCATTTTCAAATGATTATTATGAAAATGAGGATAGCGGAACATATACTAATATATATAAATTCAATTTACTTGAAGATGGAAGTATAAAATATGATAAAAAAGCAGAAGAAAAAGGAGAAACAATTAATCAATTTTCTATTGATGAATATGCTGGAAACCTAAGAATAGCCTTATATGATTCAGAAGGTTCTAGAGTAGTCATATTTAATAATGAAATGGAAAAAATAGGAGAAACAGAAGCATTAGCAGAAGGAGAGAGAATGTATTCTTCTAGATTTTTAGGAAATAAAGCATATCTTGTAACATATAAAACAATTGACCCATTATTTGTAATAGATTTAAGCAATCCAGAAAGACCAGAAGTTTTAGGAGAGTTAAAAATACCAGGATATAGTACATATTTACATCCTTATGACGAAAATCATTTAATAGGAATTGGAATGCAAACAGAAGAAAGAGTTAATAGAGACTCAAGTGGAAGAGTAAGGTCAACATCAGCAGTCATTACTGGAATGAAAATGGCATTATTTGATGTAACAGATGTAAATAATCCTGTTCAGATTTCAGATACAGTTATAGGAGACAGTAGAACAACATCAGCTATTTTGACAAATCATAAAGCATTGTTATTCTCAAAAGAAAAACAATTATTAGCAATACCTGTTAATAACTATACAGAAGATTTTGAGATTGAAAATTCGTCAGATGAATATGATTCAATTGTTAGCTCTTATACAAATTATAATAAACAATATGTTTCAGAAGGATATTTTGTGTATAATATAAATCTTACAGATGGATTTACATTAAAAGGAACAATAACACATGAAAAAACAACAAGTAGTAAATCTTATTATAATGTATCACGATTACTAAGAGGATTATATATAGATGATAATTTATATACTGTTTCTGAAGATTATGTAAAAGTAAATAGACTAGAGGATTTACAAGAAATTAGTCAATTGAAAATAAAGGAGGATGAATAATATGGAAGAGAATAGAAAAAAATCAGCATCAGGAGTAAGCTCATTAGTTTTGGGGATTATATCAATTGTTTCAGCTTTATTTTATTACATTAGCTTACCAACAAGCATATTAGCAATTGTTCTTGGTGCAGTTGGTACTAAGAAAACAGGAACTAAATTAGGAAAAGCAGGTTTGATTACAGGAATTGTAGGACTTAGCTTATGTATATTTTTGTATATAAGTATGGTTATTATATTATGGATGGCAAATAATTATTAGACTAATAAAATAATCACATAAATTTGAGGAGGAAAGATGATTAAAGTTCTATTTGTATGTTTAGGAAATATATGTAGGTCTCCCATGGCAGAATTTATTTTTAAAGATATGGTAAAGAAGAATGGAATAGAAAAACAATTTTATATTGAGTCTAGTGCCACAAGTTATGAAGAAATAGGAAATGACATGTATTATTATGCAAAAGAAAAATTAGATGAAATGGGAATTCCATATAAAAAACGTAAAGCCACAAGAATAGAAAAAGAAGATTATAAAAAATATGACTATATCATTGGAATGGAAGAAAGAAATATACAAAACATAATAAGAATAGTAGGAAATGACAAAGAAAATAAAATCTGCAAATTATTAGATTTTTCAAAAAAACCAAGAGATATTGCAGACCCATGGTATACAGGAAATTTTACTGTTACATATAATGATATAGTAGAAGGGTGTACAGCATTCTTAAATTATTTAAAAGAAAAAAACGAAATAATGTAGTATAATTCTGAAATTTAATAGGAAATAAGTAAACAATTTCTAAAAAAATGCAAAGGAGAATTTAAAGTGAACCCAAATTATTAGACAAAAAAGTTTAATAATTTGGGTTCATTTTTATGATACATTCTTATAATTCAATTGATAGTTTAAACTTTATATTACCATCTTCATAGGAGTATAAGTTATGCCATCAACTGTTTGTGCACTAGATGTATCAACAAAACCAAGTCTATGATACACCTCAACAGCATAAGGAGAAGAATTAACAGTTATGTTTTTTAAAGAAGGATTATGTAATTTACAATAATCAATAGTATCATTAAATAAATGTTTAGCAATTCCTTGTTTATGATAATGTTTATCCACAAAAAGTAAAGAAATGTGGATAAAATCTCTAACAGCTATCATACCTACTATAGTATCATCAACAAAACAACCATAAAAATACAAAGAATCGTTTAGATATTGAGGCAATATATTATCAACTCTAATAAAATTATAAAAAGATTGCACACCTTTTTGAGGATAAAAAGGAGCCTCAAATTCATCAAAAATTCTATGAACTAAATCTAAAGAATCTTGTATTTCTTCTTTTTCTATTTTTCTAAAGTTTAACTGAAAAGTTTTTTCCATCAAATATAAATTTTCAGAATTTAAAACCTTTTTATTATCTTTGTAATTATAACCTAATTTATGGTAGAATTCATTTGCAGTTATAGATGCAGGAATTATTAACTTTTTAAAATTTGAATTTATAGCATATTTTTCTATTGATTTAATCAAAAGTTTTCCAATTCCTTCACAATGATTTTCTGGCTTGACAAAAACACTTAAAATCCAGTATTCATCAGGATTATACCAAGAAAGGTCTATACTGGCAGTACCAACTACTTCATCATCTTTTAGTGCAACAAAGACTTTGGTTCTATTTTTTAAAGTATCTTTCAACTTATCTACTGTAAAATCTTTTGCCATTTTCATAACACTTTCAATACCATAATCTTTAGAATTTACTTCTAATAAATTTCTAGTAATAATATTTGAAATTTGTTCAACATATTTTTCATCATATTCTTTAACTTCAATCATAAAAAATTCCTTTCTAAGTATACATTAGGAGCCAGGTTACAAAATGTATTTTTAAATCGACATTTGATTTTGTTATGCAAAATATATATAATTATATCATAAAAAAATAATAATTTATATTAAATTTTAAAGATTATTTAAAAGAGTGACAATTCACAAAATAAATTATTCTTTAATACTAGAAACACTAATATACAAATATTTTATTTATCCAAAATTAAGATTATAGAATAAATAAATACTAATATAATAAAGAAAATATGTTAAAGTTGTAAATATGAAATATGTCACAATTTGTCGATATAAAAATACAATTTGTGACCTGGCCCATATTGTAGGAGGTAAAATGGCAAAATATTTTATAAAGGTAAAAGATAAAGAAATTCCAGTTATAGTAAGAAATTATAAAAATACAAATTCTGTAAAGATGTTGTTCAAGGGAAATATTTTAAATATTAGCAAGTCGAAATATTTGTCTAACAAGGAATTATTAAAAATTATAGACCAAAATGAGGATAGAATTTATAGTGAATATTTAAATATTTTATCTAAAGAAAATAAAAATATAAAACACTGGTATTCAGGTGAGAGTATAAGCTATAAAGGCGAAGAGTTCAAAGTAGATATTAAAAATATTGATAGAAATATGATAAAAATAATGATAAACGAAAAAGATAAATTATTAAAAATTGAAATTCCACATATATCAAATGATGAGGAAAGGAAAAGTATAATTGATAAATATGTTAAAAAATTTTTAGCAATGAGAACAGAAGAATTTATAAGTAATAGATTACCATATTGGAGTGAGAAAATGAAGACAAAATATAACACAGTTAAGGTTGGAGATACAACAAGCCAATATGGAAGTTGTATTCCAAGTAAAAAAGCACTTCATTTTAGTAATAGACTTATTATGCTTCCAGAAGATAAGATTGATGCAATTATAGTCCATGAATTGTCACATATGACACATGCTAACCATAGTCCTCAATTCTATAATTTAGTTCAAAAATATATACCAAATTATTTTGAAATAGATAAATGGTTAAAAGAAAATGTAAATAAAGTAATGATATAAAATTTTAATTTCTTCTAAAAATATAATATATAAATCTACAGATTTTATTATGAATTGAAACATATAAAATGATGTAGTGATTTTATATTATAATGTTGTGTGTTATTTAAATTATAGGAAATAATATGAAACTTTAAGTTACTTAGGTTCAAAGTGAAATAAATAGTTCATATTTTATTTTCAAAAGAAATTGTATTTCCTATAATTTAAATAGTTGTACACAAATTTTACTTACATACGTATAATTCAAGCTATATTTCGTCGTCATCATCGTTTTTATCTTTATCAAAGAATTTTGAATCTAAGAAAAAGCATACAACAAATAAAATCAAAAAGAAAATAATAAAAATAGCTATTTGCATAACCTGCTCATCTTTTGGTAATGTATATAGATAAATCAAATAATTAGTAATCATAAATATTCCACCTTTACAGTATTTTACATGGAATATTTTACCAAAGTAAAAACAATAAATCAATATAATATATTCAAAATAATACAAAAAGTACAAAAAAGTTTAAAAAAACGACTATTTTTTTATGAAAATGGCAATATCATTTAATATGCTTATAGCATGTGCAATTTCTTCATCACTATATAAATCTAGAAGATTTTTTGTTTTAGCAATTACTTTATCATCAAGTCCGTATAAAATATAGTCAGCAGAATGACCACTTAAATCTCTAAGTTTTTTAATACTTCTGTAAACCAGGTTACCTCTACCATCTTCAACTAATCCTAGAAATTGACTAGATACACCGATTTCTTTTGCTAATTGAGTTTTGTTCATATGTAATTCATTTTCTCTAATATCTTTGATTCTTTTACCTCTAGAAATTTGTTCACTTTTTTCTAAATCTAAATCAGTTTTTTTCATATAATTCCTCCAATCAATAAAAAAAGATATTTAAGCACATGATTATTAAGGACTATACAAATTGTACAATATAATAAACACAAATAAATGGTAAAATCTTTTGAAGAATTATAGTATTTTATGACGAAATATGGTATATTATGAGAAAAAAGAAAGGGTGTATACATATGATAACTAAATCCATGAAATTACTTATTATAGAAGATGACGTAAATGATTGTAATAATTTTATTAATAGTGCAAAAAGTAGAAAAGATGTAGAAATTGTTGGAATCACAGATTCAGATGTAGAAGGTCTAAAATATGTAAAAATAAAACGTCCAGAAGGAATTGTTTTAGATTTAGAATTGAATAATAGTATATCAGGAAATACTGATTCTTTGGGATTTTTGAAAGAACTTAAAAAATTAAATTTGAATTATGAACCTATAGTAATTGTGACAACTCATATAAATTCAAAAAGAATATATGATATGCTTCATAAAGATGGTGCAGATATCATATTATACAAAAATCATCCCAAATATTCGGCAGATTATGTATTTAATAAATTTATGAGTTTGAGAGAAATAACACCACAAAGAACAATTGAAACTTTAAAGGAAGAAATAAAAGATAATAAAGAAAAAATATCAGATAGAATAGTAAAAGAATTAGATTTGATAGGAATTCCAGCTAAAATGGTAGGTAGAAAATATATACATGATGCGATTATGTACTTAATTGAAAATAAAGAAGAAAATTCTAATGCTATTAGACATTTATCTAAAGTATATAAAAAATCTGGAAGTACAATTACGAATGGTATTGAAAATGCAATTATGCATGCATGGAGAAAAACAGCTGTAGATGATTTGTTAGAATATTATACAGCAAGGATAAATCCAGAAACAGGTGTACCAACACCAATGGAACTTATATATCATTATGCTGAAAAGATAGAAAGAGAACTGTGAAAATAATTTTTAGCAGTTAAAAATTTATTTAGCAATTAGTGAGATTTATATTAAATTGAAAGTGATTAATGAAAAATAGTATAGAAATGAACATATTGTAGATATTAATATTTTTTATTGATATTTATGATATGTTTTTTTCTATGTTTCTCGTTTTTTCACCATTTTTTTTGATTGGACGTTACCGTCTTTTTTTTATGGGAAGATGATAATTTTTATTTGTAAAAAGTAGAAATACTTTTCCTATGAATACGGAAGAAAAAGGTGGTGAAAGAAATGAGTTGGTATGATGAACTTATAGAGTGGATCACTAGATGGCTTTCTTAATAAGAATATAATTTATAAAGATAATCAGTATAATCAAATATTGATTATCTTTCTTTTTTAATGTAATATATAATAGATGTAAAAAAATAGGAGGGATTTTTGGGATTGGATATAATAGAGTATAAATATATAGAATATTTTATAAGAAATGTTTTTATTAGTGGATTTTCAATGTGTTTAAATTATAAGATTTTAAATATTAAAGAAAGAAAAATCAATAAAATAATATTAATAATAGCAAGTATATTTTGTGCTAATCTATTAAGTACTTCTATACGATATATTTCAAATATTGCATTAGGAATGATAGCTCTTGACATATTTATAGCATTTATTTTTTCATATGTTACAAGAAAAAATATAGGGAATTCGTTAATGATTACAACAATTTCTTTAAGTATTAATCTTATATTATACTTGATAGCAATTGTTATAAATTTTATTATATACAAAATGACCAAAATATCGAATGATTATGCAACATTAGTTTTGATTTTACTTATATTTAGTATAGAATTTGGAATATTGTGCAGTATACAAAGAATAAAAAACGGTATTAGCTATTTGAAGGATAATCAGAATAATGAATATTTAGGATTATTGGTACTAAATATTGGTTCTACTATATTTTTTGCAATAGCAATCTTAGGTAACATGGAGTTTGCTGTTAGAAAATCGCTTTTTGTATATATTGTATTATTTTCTATTATTATGTTTATAACAATTCAAAAATCACTACAACTATATTACAAACAAAAATTACAAGAAAGAGAAACAGCAGAAATAAAAGAAGAACTAAACAGAAAAGCTAAAGAAATCGAAGAATTAGAAAAAGAGAACCTAAGACTTAGTAAGGCAAACCATTCAATCTTGCATAAGCAAAAATCCCTAGAATATGAACTAAGTCAAGCACTATTAAAAAATGAAACCATGGATAAAAAAGAAATAAAAACTAAATTACAAGATATTTCTAAAGAAATACCAAAAGAAACAGCACCTATAGAATTAACAAAAACAAATATCAAAGAAATAGACAATATGCTAAAATACATGCAAGCAGAATGTACAAAAAATAAAATTGATTTTGAATTACAGATAAATGGAAATATACATCACATGATAAATAAATACATTGGAAAAGAAGAGCTAGAAATTTTACTAGCAGACCACATAAAAAATGCCATTATAGCTATCAATCATTCTAATAATATAAATAAAAATATTCTTGTAAGGTTAGGGATAATTGATGGATTATATAGTTTATACATATATGATTCTGGTATTGAATTTGAAGTAGAAACTTTGAAGAATTTAGGAATAAAACCAAGTACAACACATGCAGATGATGGAGGGACAGGTATGGGATTTATGAATACATTTGATACATTAAAGAAATATAATGCAAGTATGGAAATTCATGAATATGGAAAACCTTCAAAAGATAATTTTACAAAAGTGATAAAAATAATTTTTAACAATAAACATGAATACAAAATATCTTCATATCGTGAAAAAGAAATATATTAATATGAATAAGGCTCAAACTATTAAAAGTTGAGCCTTATTATAACAGAATATATTGAGAAAAAATATTGAATCATTTTTAAACCTTTATTTTTTTAATATATATATGAATGGAAAATTTCCTAGAGTATGATACTCTAAGAAAAAAATAAATAAAAGAATTATTCAAAAATAGTAGGTTTTATAATAGTTTTAGAATTACTATTTGTTTAATTTTTTAATATTTTTATAATAAATTATTTTAGAATTTACGTTTAAACTTTTTAATTTTTTTTAAGTTTCGGTGTTTTTTGTAAAAATACTGATATGTTATCCACAAAATTATGAATTTATTGTGAAAATAAAGAAA
>CALXJV010000044.1 GCA_944388715.1 uncultured Clostridia bacterium | reverse complement strand
CTTTATTTTCACAATAAATTCATAATTTTGTGGATAACATATCAGTATTTTTACAAAAAACACCGAAACTTAAATTTTTGTATGTTTTTTCTAATCCCCTATTGGAGCAAAATCATCAGTAACAATAGGTTTATCACTAGAAAAATCTTTTATTTCATTATCTAAGAACTGTTTATACTCTTCTTCTTTTTCACTATTTATATTTGTACTTCCTTTAAACCCTACCAAAATTAAATTTTGCTCTTCATTATTTTCATGTTTTGGATTAACTTTAAATACTTTTACATCATCAAATACAGCTTTATATGTACTATATTCATATTTTATAAAATCTGAATCATCACCTTCAACAGATGAAATTATATTTGTGATAACGGTTCCATTTTCATTCAAATTATTATACACTTTTTGCATAGCTTCATATGTTGTTAATTCAAATGGAACAGTTAATCCCTTAAAAGCATCTATAAATATAGTATCATACTTTTTTTCATTATAGTTCAAATAACTTCTTCCATCTTGTGTTATTAATCCTAAATTAGGATTATTTTTATCTAAGCCAAATTCATCTTCTGCTATTTGTGCCATTTTTTCATCTATTTCTACTACATCTATTTTTTTATCTTCATATTTTTTTAAATAGTGCATTGGATATGTGTATGCTGCTCCACCTATCATCAATGCACTTTCACTTTCTTTATTATAATATTCGAATAAATCATAGTAATATAAATATGAAGCACCCATTTGACCAGTCTCTTGATTGATATATGACTCTAGACCAGTATCTACTTGTAATGTTTTGTATTTGTTACCATTTTCTTCTACTTCTTTTACCCATATTCTACTATATTCAGAATCTACATCACTTATTATTTCTGGATGTGAATCGTTAAAAAAATACGTTCCTAATAGATTTAGTCCAACAATTACGACTAATTCTACTATCATCAACAAATAATATTTCTTATCCTTTTTACTAAATAGAAATGCTGATAATATCCATAATAAGATTGAACATCCTAATATAATATTTTTTACACCTAAATTTGGTATTAATATAAATCCTGCAAAAAATGTACCAAATATACTTCCTATTGTAGATAATGATGATATTTTGCCTGATGTTTCCCCCACATTATCCATACTACTATTTTTTATTTTTACCGCTATTGGTGATACTGTTGCCAATAAAAAGCTTGGTATGCCAAATGTTACTGTTGCACATACCATTGCAACAAATACTAAATTATTAGACATCTGTGATAAGGCATCTACAAATTTTACTTCTAATATTGGAATAAGACTTGTTGCAATAGCAGAAATTAATAAATAATTCGATAATACATTAATATCGTTTTCTTTATTTTTGTCTGCTATTTTTCCCCCTACCCAATATCCAATACTCATACTTGTTAGCATTATTCCTATTATTGTAGTCCATATTAAATTTGAACTTCCTACATATGGTGACAATATCCTTGCTGCTATTAATTCTAGCATCATAGTCAATGCACCACTTAAAAATACTGTTATTTCTAATTTATATTTGTTCATATGTTCTTCCTTTTCTTACTATATTTCAATTTATATATAACTATTATAGTATAAAGTAAAAATTAAATAAAATGTCTCATTTTTCAAACTTTAATCCGTAATTTAAACAAATAAAACTTTATTTAATTATTTTTTTGTAGTAGATTTTTTACTTCTAGTCTTTTTTGTTCCTTTTGCTTTCTTAGTTGTTTTTTCCTTCTTTTCAAATTCTTCTTTTTCTTCCGGATTCCACTTTTCTCCAGGTTTTGGCTTATTCCATGAAATATAATCACATGATTGTGGGTTATTTTCACAAATATAATAATTTCTTCTTCTTTTTGTCTTTCTTACTTGAACCTTAGCTCCACATTTAGGACATGGCACATCAATGGTTTCTACAATTGGTTTGGCATTTTTACATTCTGGATATCCAGGACATGCTAAAAATTTACCATATTTCCCATATTTATATACCATCATTCTTCCACATTTTTCACACTTAACATCTGAAACCTCATCAACAATTTCAACATGTTCTAGTTCTTTTTCTACTTTTTCAACTTCTTCTTCAAATGGTCCATAGAATTCTCTAATCATCTTCTTCCATTTTTCATGACCTTCTGCAATTTCATCAAATTCATCTTCTATCTTTGCTGTAAATTCTACATTTATAACATCTGAAAAATTCTCTGTTAATAATTTATTTACTATTTTTCCCAATTCGGTTGGGTATAGTTGTTTCTTCTCTTTTTCTATATATCTTCTTTCTAATATTGTTGTAATTGTTGGTGAATATGTACTTGGTCTTCCTATTCCTTTTTCTTCTAAAGCTTTTACTAAACTTGCTTCTGTATATCTTGGTGGTGGCTCTGTAAAGCTTTGTTTTGGGTTTAATTTTTTTAGTTTTACTTCTTGATTTTCTTCAAGTTCTGGCAACATTCCTTCTTCTTCTTTTTCTTCTTTATCTGAACCTTCTACATATAATGTCATAAATCCTTTGAACTTCAATATTTGTCCATTAGCTCTAAAATCATATTCATTTGCTTTTATATTAACATTCATTGTATCATATACAGCTGGACTCATTTGACTTGCTAAAAATCTATTATATATTAGTTTATATAATTTATATTGATCTTTTGTTATACTGTCTTTGATACTATCTGGCTCTATGTCGATATATGTTGGTCTTATTGCCTCATGTGCGTCTTGTGCATCTTTTTTTGTCTTATAATATCTATTTTCATAATAATTTTCACCATATAGTTTTGTGATTTGTGTTTTTGCCACATTTCTTGCTTCTTCTGATATTCTTGTTGAATCAGTTCTCATATATGTAATCAAACCTACAGTACCTTTTTCAGATATTTTTACCCCTTCATATAACCCTTGTGCAATTGACATCGTTTTCTTTAATGTAAAACCTAATTTTCTTGATGCCTCTTGTTGCATTGTACTTGTTGTAAAAGGAGGTGCTGGTGTCCTTTTCTTTTGACCTTTTTTTACTTCATTTACAATATATTTTGCATTTTTTATATTTTCTAAAATTGCTTGAACTTCTTCATTTGAATGAATCTCTAATTTTTTGCCATCTTTTCCATAAAAATGTGCCTCAAATTCTTTTTTAGATTTATCATCTACTAAATCTGCATATATATTCCAATATTCTTCTGGAATAAATTTTTCTATTTCTTCTTCTCTATCCACAATTAATTTTACAGCAACTGATTGCACTCTACCAGCAGATAGACCTCTTCTTACTTTTTTCCATAGCACAGGACTTATTTTATATCCAACTATTCTATCTAAGACCCTTCTTGCTTGTTGAGCATCAACTAAATTTATATCTATATCTCTTGGCTCTTTGATTGCTTTTTGTACAGCATTTTTTGTAATCTCATTAAAAGTCACCCTTGTTATCTTATCTTTCTCATCTTCTAAGATTTTTGCTAAATGCCATGCAATCGCTTCCCCTTCACGGTCGGGGTCAGTAGCAATATATATTTTCTTTGCTTGTTTTGCTTCCTTTTTTAGCGATTTTATTAAATCACCTTTTCCTCTAATATTTATATATTGTGGTTCAAAGTCATTTTCTATATCTATTCCCATTTTTGATTTTGGCAAATCTCTAATATGTCCCATTGATGCTACCACTTTTGTACTGCCACCTAGAAATTTCTTTATTGTATTAGCTTTTGCAGGTGACTCTACTATAATTAATTTATCAGCCATTTAGACGCCTCCATTTATTCTTCTAATTTTTACACATATATGTATTCTAGCTTAAAATAAGAGATTTTGCAAGTTTTTTGTAAAATTATCTTCAAAATAATGTTTTACTTAAATCTGATAATACATCTTCCACGCCAATTGGTGTAACTTCGTTTTCTTTAAAAAGTCTCAATATCTCATCTACCTTTTGCTCATCATTTGACAAATATGTTATTTCTTTATTTTCTATTTTTGTATTATTTGGTATATATTCTGTTTTTACAACCGCAATTCCAAATTTTGCATTTTCCTTTTTTATAAATTGGTCTTCATTTATCCTTTTGTAATATTCTAATTTTATAGGATAATTTATCCCTGCCTCTGTCAACTTCTCTTTCTCTATAAATTTTCCTCCAAAAAAAGTTTTCATCTTCATCTCCCTTTCTTCATTCGTACTTTTTCATAATACTATGAAAGAGACTTAATTGCAAGAATTTTCCATCGCAAATTTTGACAAAATGTCCAATTGGGGACGTTTCTGTTTTGGACATTTTTGTCTTTATTTTTGGAAACATATAATATGCACAATTTTGCATATATAAATTTGAATTAGAAATTCTTCAAAAATAAATCGGAAAGAAATTATCGTTTTTATTCCTTTCAAATTTTAAATTAAATTTAATTCATGATAAAATTTTATTGCAATCATAAATATTATTATTTGCGACTAAATTCTTAAATTTAGTAGATTATTTAAACGATAAATTTAACAATCAGATGCGAAATTGAAGTAATATTACAAGTTTCGATTGATTTTGACATTCACTTTTTAGTATAATTATTTTAAAGCCTATAACTTTGAATTAGACTTTCTGGTTTTATAAATTTAAAAATAGTAGTAAATTTTTTATTTTCTTACTACTATTTTCTATCTCATAAAAGTATATTTATATATAAAAAGGTCTGTCCCCTAATCCCTAAAAACAGGGATTCAAGGACCGTCCCTAAATCCCTGTTTGTTTTAATCTTAGATATCCTAATTCTTCCCAACTATTATATGCTAGATTCAATCTGAATACTAATTTAGGTTTTGGTCCTGCTCTGTTTTTGTCTACTACACAAGCATAATATCTAACATCTGGGTCTTCTGATTTTTCTAAATCGTAAAATTTAGTATCTACTTCTTTTAATGAATATTCATAATCTTGTAATTTGTCTCTATTTATTTGTTTTATTAAGCATAATGTATCTAAAACTTCTTTTACTGTTCTACTTACTGCTAAATCATTTACGTCTAAATTTATTGGTAATGTTGATGCTTCTGCTAATTGTAATGATGAGCATATGAACATTTCAAAGTTTTGTGCTATATTTGATAATATTGTTGCTGTTTTCTTTATTTCTTCTGCATTTCCTATATTTGCTGTATCTGTTTTTAATGTGTCATAAAATACATATTCTATTTTTTCTTTATAGTAATAGTTCATTATTACTTTTTTTAGTTCATCATTTGTATGGTCTGTTATATTCATAAAATATATTGAGTTGTTTATTTCTTTATTAATCCAATCTGTGACTGCTATTACTTTATTAAATTCTGTTGATTCTTTTTGTAGTCTTTTTATAAAGTCTTTTTGTTTTTCATCTTTTTCTCTTAATATATGTCCTTGTTCATCTACTTTTACTTTTTTAGGCTCATCTGCTTTAAATTGTAGTGCTAATAATTCATTTTCTGTTATGCTTAGTTTTTGTCCATGTATTTTTTGGATTTCTGGGTTATTTACTATTGTTGTTATTAAACATAATTTCATTTTTTCTTCTGACATCTCATTTGATATTAATAATACTTTTTTCTTGCTTATAAATGCTGTATATGCTGCCAAATTTATTGCAAACCTACTTTTTCCTGAGTTTGATGGCATTGCATATGCTATTGTTTCTCCTTTTCTTATTCCTTTAAATACTTCTGTAAGTATTGGAAATGGTAATGGTAATCCATTTGCTAGATTGTTTGTTCCTTCTTCTAAGAAATCTGTTAAGTTTCTGTTTAATATTGTTTGTTTGAATTTGTCTGTTACTGTTACTTGGTTTATTGCACCTTCTACTTCTTCTACTGACATTTGGTCATATAATTTGTAGTTTATAATTTCTATTATTTTGTCTTGTATATTTTTTACTGGGTTTGCCATATATGCTTTTCTTAAGACAAATAGTTTTTTTAGTTCTATATATATTTCCTCCATGTCATAGCCTTTGTCTTCAACATTGTGTTTTAATTCATTTTTAAATCTATATACTTCTTCTGAATCTCTTGAAAAGTTGAATCCTTCTTTTGCTATTTCTGGTGTGTATTTTCCTCCTTCTGTGAATAATACACTTTTATATACATTTAATATTTGGTCATCTTCAAAATAACATTCGTTATATAAAAAGTAGTATCTTGAAATAGATTTTGGATTTTCTAATAATAATCCCATATATTTATATTCTAAATCTTGATTTTGTAATTGTTTTGGGAAGATACCTTCTGGTTCTTCTACTATTTCAATTTCTTCTTCTTCATCATCTTCGTCTTCTTCATTTAGTTTTTTTAATTTTGCAATTACTTCTTTGTATTCTCCCATTTTTATTGCTATCTTAATTTCATCTATTTGCTTTTGGTTTTTATCTGTAACAGGTATTTCATTTATGATATCATATAGCTTTTTTTCTGTTTCTTCATTCATCTTATATCATCCCTTCTAAATAATCTTGTGTGCTAATACTTTATAAAGAATAATGCTGTTTAATTTAATTGGCTTTAAATAATATTTGAATTAATAATATGATTAAATCATGATATTTTTATATTAGAATTTCAACTTTCTTATCCTTTACTAATTCTTTAAATTTTATTGCATCTTCTTTTTCTCCTACAATACTTCCGTAATGTGTAGGAATTACTATATCAGCTTTTATTGTATTGGCTAATTCAGCTGATTCTTTATAATCCATTGTAAATGTACCACCTATTGGTATTAATGCTATATCACATTCTATATTTTGGATTTCTTCTATATTATCTGTATCTCCTGCTATATAATATTTTTTGTTGTTTAATTCAATTATATATCCTACCCATTTATTTTCTTTTGGGTGAAATTTTTTATTAATATTATATGCATATGTTGTTTTAAATTTTAAATCTTTTATTTGATATTCTTTTGCTGGTTCTACAATTACAACATTATCGTTGAATATATTTCTTGCTTGCTCTTCTATATCTCTTGGTACAATTATTGTTGTATCTTCTTTTTTTACTTTTTCTATGTCCTCTGGTGAAAAATGATCATAATGTGAATGTGTGCAAAATATGTAATCTGCATCATTATATTTTTGTTCTATTTTAAATGGGTCTACATATATGATTTTATCCTCTTCTATTCTTATACTGCTATGGCATAATACATCTATCATAATTTACCTCCATTTTTTATTCTATTACAAATATTTATATCATAATTTCTTTTTATATACAAGTGTAAAAAAGTATATTCTCAATATAAGAATTTACAAACCTCCTAAAAAGAGATTTTTATATTTTACATCTCTTTCTAGGAGGTTTAATGTGTATTTTTATTTGCTATCTATATAATTTTCTACCAACTTAATCAATTCTTCTGCTGTATCTAGTTGTTCTTTAGTTTTATCTGCATTTACGACAAATTCATCATCATAATCACTATCTTCTCTAATAGTACTTGCATTTTGTATTCTTCTTCCCATTGATTTAGGAAATATCTCTGTATTTATATAATTTTTATTAAAGTATGCTATTACATCTTTATGCCTTTTAAAATCTATTGGCTCTAATGATAATACTGCTTTTATACTATGAAATATAGAATAATATGCCCTATTATTTGCTGATTTATAAAAATTTTTTTCATATAATAAAACCCCAGCTTGGAAATCCTCTTTTGCTTGTTCAACCCTATGGTTAGCCAACTCTTTAGATATTTTATTTTTCATTTAGCACAACTCCTTCCTCTTGTACATTCATATAAAAAGGTAATGCTTCTAACCAATAATTAAACTTATCAATATTTTTTACCAGTGGTGATATCATAACATTAAAACTATTATCAAATTCTATGTCAAATGCAATATCTGATATTTTACTTCTATATTCTATTATTTCATCATCTGATAAGTCTGTTAGTATCATAATATCAATATCTGAATTCTCATTATAATCTCCTCTTGCATAAGACCCATATAATACGATCTTTATCACCCTTTCACCTAGTATTTCTCTAACTTTTTTAATAAATTCATATAGCACCTTTTCTATTTCACTTGGTAAATTTGGCATATCAGCATTCCTCCTCTCATTACTAATTATTCACATTATAACATATCATAATTAAAACTGCAAACAAAAAGCAGAAAACACCTTTAATGTCCAAAACAGAAACGTCCCCAATTGGACATTTAATCTTTTCTAAATTTTATTAGTCCATCTATTTCCATATTTCCTGCTCTTGTTATTAAATCATACCCATATTTATCTTTTAAACTATCTATTGCTTTATCTAGTTTTTCTTGTTTTCTATCTTTTACATTATCAAATAATGAAATTTGCATTTCTTCTTTATCTGTTAAGTCATCCAATCTAAGTCCTATCAATCTAATTGGTGTTCCTTTTCTATACATTTGTTTTAATAATTCTTTTGCATTGCTGAAAATTTCTTTAGTACTAGCTGTTGCACTTAACATTTTTCTTTGGTGTGATGTGTCTACAAAGTCTTTTGTTCTTAGTTGTACATTTACTACTTTTGCTAACATTTTTTGTTTTCTTAGTCTATATGTAACTTGTTCTGTCAATGCTAACAGTATTTCTTCTAATTTTTCTATGTTTGAGATATCTTCTGGCAATGTTACAGAATTTCCTATTCCTTTTGGTTTTTCTTTTAAATATTTTACTTCTGATTCATCTATTCCATTTGCATATTCCCACATCATTATTCCATGTTTTCCAAATTTATCTTGTAAAATTCTTTTATCTGTTCTGGCTAAATCGCCAATTGTTTTTATTTGCATATTGTATAATTTGGGAACAGTTCTTTTTCCTAACATGAATAGTTCTGATACAGGAAGTGTCCACATTTTATCTGGTATTTCTTCTTCATATAGTGTGTGAACTCTATCTGGTTTTGTAAAGTCTGATGCCATTTTTGCTAATAGTTTATTATGTGCTACTCCTACATTTACTGTAAATCCTAATTCTTCTTTTACTCTTTTATTTATTTCTTTTGCTTTGTTTATTAATGCATCATTCATTAGGTAATTTGTCATGTCTAAAAAACACTCGTCTATGCTAAATCTTTCTATTCTATCTGTATATTCTAATAATAAATTGTATAACTTATTTGAGTATTCTCTATATACTTTAAAATTGGATGGATATATTTTTAGGCCTGGACATTTTATTCGTGCTTGATATATTGTGTCAGCTGTTTTTATTCCACATTCTTTTGCTTTCATACTTTTGGCTAAAACAATCCCTGACCTTTTTGATTCATCTCCTCCAATTATTGCTGGAATTTCTCGTATGTCAATTTGACTTCCATTTTTTAGCATATCAATTGCTGTCCAACTCAAAAATGCATTATTAACATCTACATGTAAGATTTGACGTTCCATATAATCACCGATTTAATTATAGAATATTTGTTTGCTTTTGTCAATGTTTTTCTTTAGAATTTCTTATCTTTCGTATTGAGCCGAGAAATTTATGAAATATTAATATATATACATTCTTGTTAAAAGTATTTATACTATGAATTGTAACAACTTATACAAAATCGTGTAATGACTTTATATTATAATAATTCTTATTTTTTTATTTTATTATGAATTTAAGTTTAGTTATTCTCCTCCAATTTTTCTTTTTTGTGCTATATACGCACATTTGCTAATCAAGGTAGTTGGCAATAATTTTGCTCCTATTTTTGCTATTTTTACATCAATTCCTGGGATTATATAAAATTTCCCTTTTTCTAATTTTTTTATTGCATATTTTGCAACTTGCATACTATCTGCTTCTCTCAAATTGAACTTAACATTTGCAACTTTATTAAAATTTGTTGCAACTGGGCCAGGACATAATATACTTATTTGTACTTTTGATTTTTCTTTTTTTAACTCTTCTCTGATTGCTTCTGATAATCTTACTACATAATTTTTAGTAGCATAATATGTTGCCATTAATGGTCCTGGCATAAATCCTGCTATTGATGCTACATTTAATATTTTTCCTTTATTTTCTGCTTTCATATCTGTTAAATATAGTTTTGTTAATATGTGATATGCTATTACATTTGTTTTTATCATATTTAGGTCCTTGTCCAAATTTGTTTTTGTAAAATTCCCACATTCACCAAATCCTGCATTATTGATTAAGATATCCACATTTTTTACTCTGTTGTGGATTTCTTTACAGTTTTCTTCTTTGCTTAAATCCATTGATATAATTTCTACTTTTGTTTCTTTTTCTAATTCTTTTTTTACTTCTTCTAATTTTGTTATATCTCTTGCAACTAATACCAATTCATCAGCTTTTTTTGCTAATATTCTTGCCATGTCTTTACCTATACCTGATGATGCACCTGTTATTAAAATTTTCAAATTGATCACCTTCTATTATTATTGTTATTATTTGATATTTTATAACAAGTTTGTATGATTATCAATTATTTTTTGTTTATTAGCTTTTTATACTAAATTTATTTAATAAACCCCCAACTGAATGAACAATTTTTGTTGAGTTATTATTAGCAACTGTTTTTCCTAAAGCCTTTCCCCCTACTGTTAATGCAGAAACTAATGCACTAAGTAAGAATTGTAAGTCAAATGTTAAACCAAATTGGCCAGAGATTTTTACAGCTATTAACGCACTTATTGCACCACTTAATACTCCACAAATATCGCCTATAACGTCTGCACAAATATTGGCTACTCTAGGTGCATTTCTTATCAATTTTATTGAGTCTTTAGAACCTTTTACTTTTTTAGTTGCTTTTGCATGAAATTCATTTTCATTTGCTACAGTTACTGCAACACCTACAATGTCAAAAATAATTCCTACTGCTATTACTGCAACTAAAATCAATATTGCTGGTATTAAACTTAAATTTGATACTCCATTTGTTGATATGTAAGAAAATACCATTGATAATATAAATGTCATTATAGATACTTCTATAAACCATTTGATATTTTCATCTTTCTTTTTTTCCTTTTCTTTTCTTCTCTTTTTCTGTTCTATTTTTTCTTTTACTTCTTCTATTTCTTTTTCATTTTCTTTTTCTGTTCTTTCATTTTCTTGTCTTATAGCTTTTTTCATTTCTTTTTTTACTTTTTTGGCATTGTCTTGCTTGTTACTCGGCTTTGCCTTATCATCTTTTTCTTTTTTCATTATAATTCATTTCCTTTCATAAATAATTCTGCAAACAATTTGGGCCAGGTCATAGTTTGTATTTCTTTTTTGATAAAATTCGATATTTATATTTTTTTACACAATTTGTTATTTTTTTGTATTTAAATATATTTTTGTCAATACAACTTTATTCTTTTACCTTTTTGCTTTTAGCTTAGCAATAATATATCTTTTATGTGTAATTTAGATCGCTTCTTGTTTGCAAATTCAAAAGAGGAAATTTTGAGTTTTCCCAAGATTTCCTCTTATATTTTTTATTCAAGATGGCAAAAGTCTAAGTAAATTTTACAGTTTAGGTCTGGTCGAATTTCTCTATTTCCCACATAACATTACTGTTATTGCCGTTTCCGTTTAAGGGAAACATCTATAAGATATAATAGACACCAGATCGCCACTTAAATCTGTACCTTAATCCATAGACCTCTATGCTTTTGATTTAAAGCAAACATTCTAGAAGTTTTCCTTAACACGCTTTATAAGCTTACTAGTCTCTTTTGCAAATGCAATTTCATAAGTACAGTAAAACTAATTTGGCCAAAACTATGTCTTACTAATTATTTAATCCCAATACATTCACTCAAGACAGGCTACTCTGTGCATTTTGTGTCTTGGCACTCATCACAGGTTACTCTTAAACCTTTATAAATATTGATATTTATATGTAATCTAAGCCTCCGCGAAATTAGGGAATCTCATGTATGCCATTACATAATACCCTAATCTCTTACTCCCTGAACACACGCAAACTTGGCGTTTCGCGCACATTCAAGAAACTTCATCGATATGCCCTTTAGTGGATTTTTAGCCCCACCCTCGTAAACTTGAGCATGACTAGAATAATGCACCATCGATATATATTATACAGTAATCACTATAAATATTACAAATTTTATTTTAGTTTTATTTTGACAAAGAAAGATTTTCTTTGTTTATGGTAATCTTAATTTTAAATATTTCATTTATTATCTCTTTTTATCTTTAATTTTCTTCTTTTTTTGATACATTTCAAATTTTAGCTTTTTCATTAAAATTTATATTTTGACACTAATTTATTTATTAAATTTATAATATTATTTTTTAGTTATTAGTTTTATAAAAACTTTTTGTTTTTATATGGATTTTCTAATATTTTGTAGTTTAATTTTTTAATATCCTATTAATTCTTTTAATTCTTTTTTGGTCTCTTCAAAATCTCTGTCATTTGCAATATTTACTACTTTTATATTTGGATATTTTTCTTTTATTTCTTCTGCCATTTCCAAATAAACTCTTTGTTGATTAATGCTATTTTCTACATCAAAATCTGAATTTTTAAATTTTGCCTTATCCTTTCTATCTAGTCTACTACTATATTTTTTGGTATCTCTTAAGTATAAAGTTATATAATATATGTCAAAATCTAGTTTACTAAAGTCTTCTAGTAATTTTTCATAGACATCAGAAAATGTATAATCTTTTTTTCCTAATCTACAATAATTTTCCTCTGTGAAAAAAGTTCTATCAAATAATAAATTTATACTTTTATTTTCCATTTTTTTAATATATTCTAATAAATCAATATACATGTCTTCTGCTTTTTTCTTTCCTTCTTTAGTTGTATCTGATGTCCCACATAATCTATATAAATTTGTATAACTTAATGAATGTCTTATAAAATCTGTCACTGTTGTTTTTCCTGCACCTTGTGCGCCTTCTACTACAATCAATTTTGAATTTGCCATTTTTTTACTCCTTCTTTCACTATGTTTTTTATTTTTGCAATGTCGACTAATCTTTTATTTTATCTATATTTATGGAAATAATATATTTTAAATTTCATTGCATTTTCTCGTTTATTCGTAAATTATACGTATATTGTTCAAGCTATTCATCTTTTGAATTCTTTTCTGTCTCCTCTTCTTTTTTCTTTTCTGTTTCTTTTTTCTTTAACATATTGTTTATTGAATTTAAAATATCTTCTGGACTTTCGTCAAAGTCATCTTTCATAACATGTAACATCGTTTTTTCCTCCTCTTTTATTTTTGTATTTTTTCAAACATACAAATAAATTTATTTCTATATTATATTGTACCATTGCTTTCATAAGCTTACAATATTTTTCGGTTATTTGCAGTGGTAACGAATAAAAAATTTTTTCTTGAAAAATCAATAATTTTATTAATTATTTTTTCGCATCTCAGTATTTTC
>CALXJV010000043.1 GCA_944388715.1 uncultured Clostridia bacterium | reverse complement strand
TTACATTTACATAATATTATATCATCTTTTTTGCAATTCGTAAAATTTTGTGTCTATATATCTATTCTAACACCAAAGGTAATGATACCTCGAGGTCGATATGATAGCATTGGCGATCGGAGGGAAGTATATGAAGATAATCCGGTTGTCATAATCTACAAAGAGACTTCCCTGATTTATTGCAAAGCAAAAAATTTACTTGAAATTTTGAAAGGTCTCCTTGAAGGAAAACTTCCTGATGAGGAGCCCAAAAGTCTGACCAAAAAGTTTGTCAGTTCGAATGATGCTGATATTAAAGAAATACGGTTTTATAACTGTTTTGGTCAGTATTCTTGTAATCCGTGGGCGTTTATGGGAGTAATCGAAGACTCTAAAGTAAAGTCTTCACATGAAAGACTTTACGAAGTTTTTGATGTAACCAGGACTTTCTCTGGGAGACTGGCTAAAACCTTCTATATTGAGGATGAGATTTATTCTCAAGAATTGGTTCCAAAAGGTAGCCTTGAAAGAGGCGAATGGTGCCCAGAGGGTTGGCATCTGGTTGAGCCATATCTGGCATATAAGTCGAGAGATTTAGATGTCAAGATAGTGGGATGGAAGCCAACCCGAAATGCAATTGAAAAAATTGTAGAAAGGTTGAATGTCAGCCAGGAAGAAAGAATGCAAATAAACATACAGACAAAGAGTCTCATAAAAGGGGCATACTTGGCAGGGGAGTTTATCGAATATGAGCTAGAAGTAAATAAGATTTTGTTCTTCGGAGCAAAAGAAAAATATTTCACTCAAATAAAAAAGAGTCTTTCTAAAAAGGTAAGGAAGACGGCCATGATTTGTATAAGAAGTGGCTTTAAAATGTTAAAAGCAAATCTTGAAATAGAGAATTTACCAGATGATATTACTATCTCTATTCAAGATAGCTTGGATGCGGGCAACTGTCTGCCAGGAACACAGAAATTTGTGGACAAATATTTTCCTGGACAGACAGAGACGACCGCTGGTGAACTCAAGAAGTTTGCTCGCAGTGATGTGAGGCGCGTACTTTTGTATGTGGCTCAAAGAAAAAAGGAAGCTTAGTTCCTTCTGCCTCATCCACTCCACCCATCCAGTTTATATTATCCAAAGGCAGGTTTCCTTAATAGGTAACCTGTCTTTAGTATTTTTGAAAATATAAACCATTTTACCAACTACATTTAAACTGTTACTAAATTTGTATAGAAAATTAAAAAAAGTGTATCAATTATTGTTAATTTGTGATAAAATTATAAAAAATTAATATATAGAAAAATGATAAAGAATTGAAAAAACAAATAGAGAATGGGGGATTAACATGGATGTACTAATTAATGAATCAAGAATAGAAAAAAGACTAGATGAAATGGCAAAAGAAATAGATAAAGCTTACGAAGGAAAAGAAATTATACTAATTGGAATCCTAAAAGGTTCAGTAGTATTTATGGTAGAGTTAGCAAAAAGAATGAAAACAAAAGTACAATTTGAATTCATAGAAGTATCAAGTTATGAAGGAACAGAAAGCACTGGAAAAGTAAAAATAGTAAAAGACATCAAAAATAGTATAGAAGGAAAGGATGTACTTATAGTAGAAGATATTATAGATACAGGAATTACATTAACATTTTTGAAAGAATATTTATTATTAAAAAAGCCAAATAGTTTAAAAATAGCAACTTTATTAAGCAAACCATCAAGAAGAATAAAAGAATTAGATGTTGACTATATAGGATTTAAAATCGAAGATAAATTTGTTATAGGATATGGATTGGATTATAATCAAAACTATAGAAATTTACCATATATTGGATATGTAAATAGTGAAAAAGATTTATTATAATAAATTACTTAATTTCTGTTTGAAACTTTATAACTTAAAAATTTACATATAATAAAAATAAGGAATGAAGGTAGAATGTTTGACATAGAAGAGGAATTAAAAAAACTACCAGGGAAGCCTGGTGTTTATATTATGCATGATAAAAACGATAAAATTATATATGTAGGAAAAGCCGTTTCTTTAAAAAATAGGGTAAGACAATATTTTAGAAAAAACAATAAAACAGCAAGAATTGAGAAAATGGTCTCTTTAATTGACCATTTTGAATATATTGTTGTTGATAATGAAGCAGAGGCATTAATTTTGGAATGTAACTTAATAAAAAAGAATAGACCA
Organism: uncultured Clostridia bacterium; assembly: GCA_944388715.1. GTDB lineage: Bacteria > Bacillota > Clostridia > TANB77 > CAG-508 > CAG-269. The sequence goes on along the minus strand of CALXJV010000043.1, from coordinate 11,918 downwards.
AAGTTTAATGTATTATTAAAAGATGACAAAACATATCCATATATAAAAATAGATGTAAAATCAGAATATCCAGGAGTATATTACACAAGAAGAATTGTAAATGATGGCTCAAAATATTTTGGACCATATGCAAATCCAGGTTCAGCAAAAGAAATGTTAGATTTTATAAAAGAAAGATATAAGATACATCAATGTAGAACATTAAAAGAAAGAACAAGACCATGTTTAAATTATCATATAGGAAGATGTATGGCACCATGTATGGGAAATGTTGATAAAGAAGAATACAGAAAACAGGTAGATGAAATAATTGATTTATTAGAAGGTAAAACAGATAAAGTCTTAAAAGACTTAGAAAATCAAATGCAAGAAGCATCACAGAAATTTGAATATGAGAAAGCAGCATATTTAAGAGATAGAAAACTAGCAATAGAAAGAGCATCTGCAAAACAAAAAGTATCGAATATATCTGAAAATAACATAGATGTTATAGGGATTGCAAAGTCAGAACTAGAAGTTTGTGTAGAAATCTTCTTTGTAAGAGGAAGCAAAATGATAGGAAGAGAGCAATACTTTTACAATGATTTAAAAGACATGGAAGATAAAGAAATTTTATCTGGATTTATCAAACAATATTATTTTGATAATCCAAATATACCAAATAAAATAATGATAAGAGAAGAAATTGAAGATAAAATAGCAATAGAAAAATGGTTATCCACAGAATTAGGAAAAAAAGTGGAAATAAAAACTCCTAAAAAGGGCGAAAAACTTAGATTTGTGGAAATGGCAGAAAATAATGCAAAAGTAACTTTAGATAATAAAGAAAAAGATAAAAGTGAGATATTATTAGAATTAAAAGATGTACTTAAAATAGACAAATTACCAAGAAAGATAGAAACATATGACATATCTAATATATCAGGAGAGTATATGGTAGCAGGTATGTGTGTTATGCAAGATGGTGTCATTAAGAAAAATTTATCAAGAAGATTTAAAATAAAAACAGTATATGGACAAGATGACCCTAAATGTATGGAAGAAGTTATAACAAGAAGATTAAGACATTCTATAGAAGATTCAAATGGAGGATTTGGAAAACTTCCAGATGTTATATTCGCAGACGGAGGAATTACACAAATAAGAGCAACTAAAAAAGCTATAGAGAATGTTTTAAAAGAAGTACATGAAAAAATGAAAGAAGAGATTAATGCAAAAATAGGAAATGTAGAAAATCAAAATAATAAGGGCGATATAGATAGCGAAGATATTCACAGAAATACAAAAAAAGAAAGAGAAATAGAAGATATAAAAGAAAAATTTTATAATATAGAAAAAGAGTTGGATATCAAAGTATTTGGAATGGTAAAAAATGATAAACATCAAACAAGAGCATTGATGGATGAAAATAGAAACGAATTGAAAATATCAGAAAATCTTATGAATTTGATAACAAGATTTCAGGATACAGTTCATGAAACAGCTATTACTTATCATAGAAAATTAAGAGATAAGGAAATAACAAAGTCAGAATTGGATGATGTAAAAGGAATTGGTAAAGTAAAGAAACAAGCACTATTAAAACACTTTGGAAGTGTAGAAAAAATAAAAAATGCAAGCTTAGAAGAATTGATGGAAGTAAAAGGAATAACAAGAGAATTGGCAGAAAAATTGAAAGAATAAGAGCGAAATGATGTCAATACTGTATCATGTTTCAGATTATTTCCTATAATGTATTTTTATATATTGGAAAGTTAGTATGACTTTCCTAATAAATAAGAGGAGAGAATGATCTCTCCTCTTATTAGCATAAATGTAAAATTTAGCTTAAAGGCTACCTCCACGGAGACCGCCCCAACGTTCATTTATGCTTTTTCTAATTTCTTTATTACCAGAAATTTTATCATAAGCATTAATTAAAATGTTTATAATAATTAATCCTGTTAATAAAATTAAAATAATTTTTATCACCTTTTTCATGTAGTCCTCCTTATAATGTATCAAAAAGTGATTTCGCAGAGATTTCTCTGCTTGGTTACAAATATATTATATCACAAGTTTTTGTATTCAACAATTGTTTTTTATTGTTATTTATAACAAAGTCTCTATTAAAATATATCAATGAAAAAATAATAAAGTAATCTTGATAATTATTAATGAGAAAAATTTAAATTTTAGAATAAAAAAAGACTGTCCCAGATTTCTCTAGGACAAGTCTCAGACGTTTTATAAAGCTCTTTCAATAGGAATATTGTATTTCTTATAGTCTTTAGCTTTTTTAGAAATTTCTTCCTGCTTTTCTTGTTTTCCCTCAATTTTGCCTTGCTTTCTTCCTCTAGAATAGGCATTCATTTCAACCATTTCAATATTTTTCTTGTTCTTGAGGGCGTTGTTAGTTATTCTACGTCTGAATAATTGTACACTCTTTAAAATGAGCATACTCCCGATTGAGCAAATAAAGAGCTCTTTAGGGTTGGACTTAATCGTATAATCGACTAAGTCAAAAGTTTGAAGAAGCGAAAAAGCTCCTATCAAAAACAAGCAAATCAATACGACTGTACCGACTGTAATTATTGAGTCGTTTAACTTGGAAATTAAGTTGATTTTCCGTTTTTTTGTTCTTTTCATTTTGTGTTCCTCCTTGAGTTATGTATTGATTTTCTAGGGAATTTTCCCTAAGCTTCAACTATATTATACCACAAAAAGCCGAAAAATACAAATTTTTGTACGATTTTCCGAATTAACAAAGAAAAAACGATAAAAAACTGACAACTTATAAAAGAAACAAGTAATAAAAATCAAAAACAACGAATAACATATTATGAAAAAAAGACAAGGAGGAATGAAAATGGAATACACAAGAGAAGGATTACTAAATTTAGAGTTAACAAATGAAAGGAGAAAAAATAGAGGATTCATAAAGAAAATCTATGAACATAAATGGATTAGTATGATAGTAGTAACATTAGTACTATTATCAAGTATAAACTTAATAATGATATATAATTTTTTTAATATTTTACAAACAATTTAAGAAAATGAATTATAAGCTGTACTTATGATTAATATCAAATAAAGCTATTTTACATAATGTTACAGAAATGTTATAATTTAGAGTGCAATTAACGGAAAAAGTTAACGCTCTAATATATAATATAATAGGAGGAGAAAAACAAGATTAATATGGAAAATGTTATAGAAAAAAATGAAATTAATAATATTTCAGAGAAAGAAAAATTTTTAAACAGCATAAAATATTCTGAATACAATAATAAAATTAAATTATTAAAAATCCAAAAAGAATTGGTAAAAATGGGGATTAACAAAGAAAATATAGTGCTATTGACAAAAGATTTATCAGAAGATGAAAAGCAAAAATTAGAAGATTTGTATGAAATGCAAATAAACCAACTTAATTCTAATATAGAAAACTATAAAAATAAAATAATAAAGATAAGAAGAAACTATAAAATTTCCAATTCGTAATAAAATGAAAAAAGGACTATTACAATATAAAATTATTACACAATTTTGTATTATAATAGCCCTTTCATCCATTTTATTACGAATCTAAGTTTTACAAAATTTAGGGCTTGGAAAAATGAAAAAAATATGATAAAATAATGCTATTCAAATAATGAGAGGAGATAGTAGTAATAAGCTACTTAGAAAAATTATGAAAATAGCAAAAGAATGGAAAGATTATAAAATATTAGACATGGCAGATGGTCAAAAATTAGAAAAATGGGGAAATATAATATTATCAAGACCAGACCCACAAATCATATGGAAAGACAAAAGCTTTCCAAAAAAATGGAAAGAAATCAATGCTGTATATAATAGAAACAAAACAGGAGGAGGTTCGTGGGACTTCAAGAAAAAAATGCCTTCTCAATGGCAAGTTAAATACAAAAACTTAATATTTAACATTAAGCCAATGGGATTTAAACATACAGGACTATTTCCAGAGCAAGCTGTTAATTGGGATTGGATGATAAACAAAATAAAAAATGCAAAAAGAGAAATAAAAGTATTAAATTTATTTGCATATACAGGAGGAGCAACAGTTGCATGTTTATCTGCAGGAGCATCAGTATGTCATGTGGATAGTTCAAAAGGTATGACAACATGGGCAAAGGAAAATGTTATATCATCTGGGCTTCAAGACAGACCAGTAAGATTTATTGTTGATGATGTTGTTAAATTTGTAAATAGAGAAATAAGAAGAGAAAATAAATATGATGCAATTATTATGGATCCACCTTCATATGGAAGAGGTGCAAAAGGTGAAGTTTGGCAATTTGAAAATAATATATATGACTTAGTAGAACTATGTACAAAAGTATTATCAGACAAGCCATTATTCTTTTTAATTAATTCATATACTACTGGGATATCTAGCAAAGTTTTAGAGAATATATTAAATTTAACCGTATCAAAAAAATGTAAAGGAAAAATAGAATCAGGAGAAATAGGTCTTCCAATGGAAAATTCTAAATTAGTATTACCATGTGGGATCTATGGAAGATGGGAAAGTATATAAAACAAAGAATATTACAATAAAAATAAATTGTTTTATGATTTAAAGAAATCAGAGATTTTTTTGAAAATCAAAAAGTTTATTTTTACTTTAAACATATAACTTAAAAGGATAAAGGAAAAAAATAAAATGGAAAAATTAAAAGTAATTTTTGAAGATAATCATATAATAGTAGTAGAAAAACCACCAAACATACCATCTCAATCAGATAAAACAGGCGATTTAGATATGTTAACTATAGTAAAAAATTATATTAAAGAAAAATATAATAAACCTGGAAATGTATATCTAGGTCTGGTACATAGACTAGATAGACCTGTTGGAGGAGTGATGATATTTGCAAAAACTTCAAAATCAGCATCAAGACTAAGTAATCAAGTAAGAGAAAAAGTTTTTAAAAAAGAATATTTAGCAGTTGTAGATGGAAAATTTGAAGATAAGAAAGGCACATTAATAAATTATTTATATAAAGATGAAAGAAATAATATAAGCAAAGTTGTTAACAAGGAAAAGAAAAATGCAAAAGAAGCAAAACTAGATTATGAAGTTATAAAATATAATGAAGTGAAAAATCTATCATTGGTAAAAATAAATTTACATACAGGTAGACATCATCAGATAAGAGTTCAGTTATCTAATTTCAATCATAGCATATTTGGAGATCAAAAATACGGCACTAGGGGAAAAGGCAAACAAATAGCTCTATGGGCATATAAATTAACAATAGAGCATCCAATATCTAAAGAAAAAATGGAATTTGAAGATTTACCAGAACCTATCGGAACATGGTGTATTTTAAAAAATGAACAAAAGTAATAAAAAACATAGTTAAAGGTAAATCATGCCTAACTATGTTTTTTACTTTCTTAAATATTTTTTTACAAAATAAAATAATAAATCATTTTGTAAAAGAAAAACGCAATTTTATAAAATAAAAAGTGAAACTGGGCATAATAGTGTTAAAATCATTTTAGCAAGAAGAGGTGAGGAAAATGATAGATAAAATCTGCACATTCTTGACTAATAAAATAAGAAAAGAAATGCCAGAGGTAGATGATGAAAGGGCAGAAGTAATAAATTATGGATTACAAAATATAATAGGAGAAATACCTAAAACTTTCTTGTTATTCATAATAGCGTTTCTTTTAAATATGTTAAAAGAAGTAGTGTTCATGTTTTTAGTATTAATTCCATATAGAGGAGCATCTGGAGGCTTTCATTTAAAAACACATTTGGGATGTATTTTAGGAACAGCAATATTTTATTGTGGGATAGTATTTCTTTCACAAAATATTATATTAGAAGAAGTAACAAAATATATATTAATAGGAATTATATGGATATTTGGAATGATAATGATAAAACTATATGCACCAGCAGATACTGAGAATGTTCCAATATTATCGAGAAAAGAAAGAAGAAAAAAACAAATAATAGCATATATCTTATTTACAATAGCTCTTGTAGTTACTATTTTTATACAAAACAATACAATTTCTAATATATTATTATTTGGAAATTTTGTACAAACATTAACTATAACTAAATTAGCATATAAATTAACTAAAAATAAATATGGATATGAAGTTTATGGAGATGTTTCAACTCAAAATGTTTAAAAAACATTAACCGGTATGTTTTAAATATATATTACAAGGGGGAATCTATTATGTTCAAATTCTTATCTAAAATAGCAGAAAAATATGCAAAGACAACAAATACAGCATGCTTTGCTTTATGGGCTTTTCATCAACCTAAAATGCCAGCAAGTATGATGAAAAAAGATTAATTACTTGGCAAAAATAGGACGAAAAATTATTTTTGCCAAAAAACCCTATATAACTTAAAAAGTTATATAATAATTTACAATCCAATTTAAGACAGCTTGTTAAAAGCTGTTTTATCATGTCTGTAAGTCAGGCAAAAAAATAGATATGGATTTAAACCATATCTATTTTAATTAGTAATATATTTCTAATTGTTGAGAGAAATATTTATCATTTTTAGAAGTATATAATGAAAGATTTTTACTTTTATTTAAAATTTTCTTAACTTCCCATAAACCTAAGCCTGTGTGATTTTCTTTGCCAGAAAAGCCTTTATAAAATATTTTTTCTGTATCAAGATTTTTATCTTTATAAGTGTTTTCAATTATTATTAATTGTCTATGATTTTTAGAATCATCTCTAAATATTATATTTATAATCTTTTCTTCACATTCACTACTTGCATCTATAGCATTATCTAAAAGTATACCTAAAACTCTAGTAAATTCATATATTTTCATATTTAATTTGCTTAAATCAAGCAATAAAGACATATTAATTTTAATTTCTTTTTCATCAGCTTCATGATATTTAGTAGTTAATAAACTATATACGCCTGGATTATTTATCAATTCAGGATTTAAGATATATAAATTATTAACTTTTTGACAATCATCTTCAAGTTGTAAATAATATTTCTTTAATCCTTCCATGTCATTAGTTTTTACATATCCACCAATAGTTGTAACGATATTATCAAAATCATGTTTAAAACCTCTAACATTGTCATGTAAAATATTTAATGTTTTATTATATTCTTCAGCATTTTGTAATTTTTGAGTAGTAGCAGCTAATTTCATGATTTTTGTTAAACTATAAATACTTATAGAAAAATACACAAGCATAGTTATGAAACTTAGGAATGTTATTATTAAAGGAAAATTATCTATATAATAAACAGTTATAATTGCTTGAGTTAGAAGAGTAAATATTCCAAAACATAGATTAGCATAGATAATATTTTTATTTTTTCTATCAATATCAATATTATTAAAAATATTTAAATCAATTTCTTTATGCTTAAATATAAAATATATTATAATAGCAATAATATATTCAGATAATAGATAAATTATTCTATATATAGGTACATTTAACAGCTCAAAAGAAGATATATTAAATATATACAAATAAGGTTTAATTAAGAACATACCCAGTAAAGCAAATATAATTATGGGGATAATAAATGCTAAAACAGTTTTCAAAATATCAGTTTTAAATATCATGTGAATACATATAAGCATACAAATATAATTGATAGCTAAATGAAAAGGTGCAGGGATAAAATAATTACCAATAATACTTATAAAACTAATTAAAAAAATATATAATAATTTTTGCTTGATAGTAGATTTGATATTTAATATGCTGGAAAATAAAAACATAGACAAAGTTATTTCTATTATGTTAAAAGGTATAGATAATATGTTCATAAAAGTTTCATTTGGCGTTGTTAACGCACTCCAAATATTATTTAATAATTCCATGATTTTTCATAACCTCCATAAAATCTTTTTTATATTTAGGACCGATGCTACAAAAATTAGTATCATCAAAATAAATAGTTAAAGTAACTGGATCAACATTTTTAATATTATTCAAATTAACAATATAAGATTTATGACATCTTACAAAATTATCAGGTAAACTATCTTGGATTTTATTAAAAGAACTGTAAGATTCGTAATCTCTAGAATAGGTATGAAAATTAAGTTTCATACCATCTCTTTTAATATACTGGATTTGATTTTCATCAACCAGTGTATTCTTGTTATCAATCTTTATATACTTCTTTGGTAATCCATAAATATCATCAAAAAGTCTTTTTACAGTATCTTCTAATCTTTCGTAAGTAATCGGTTTAGCTAAATAATCAAAAGTTTTATATCTGTAAGCAATCATGGCATATTCCAAGTGACCAGTAGTAAATATTAAATAAACATTTTTATTCTTTTTTCTAATTTCTTCAGCCAAATCTAAGCCAGTTTTTTGAGATTTCAAATTAATATCCAATAACAAAACATCCACTTGTTTTCCATTATCAAAACATTCTAGTAAATCTTCAAAATTATTAAATTTAAAAGAAACTTGACCTTCAAGGTTGTTTTTTGTAAATATATTTTCTAAGAGTTTCTCCAACCTATCTAAAATATTCAAATTATCATCACAAATTACAAAATTTAACATATATAAAATCCCCTCCTAAAAAATATACGTTTTAAAAAAACAAAAAATTTGACAATAAAAAAATAATTACCTTATTTTTCCAGTTGCAACAACAATATATTCTAAAAAATTCATATTGTCAATACCATATCGACAAATTTATTTAAATAGTAAAAGAGATAATAGTAGTGTAAATAAAGAGTCAGAGAGATAGAGTTACAATAAGGGCTTGTTAAATAGTTAGATATAAAGATCTTTAAAAATAAAAGCAATTATCATAATTTACACTTGAATTTTTTAAATAAATAGTATAGTAAATTTTTATTAAATATGATATACTAGGGAATATAAAGTTGTTAAAGAGGATAAATGAAATGATAGATTTTACAAATGCAGTAGAAGAATTTAATAATTATAAAGGTTCAGAAAAAAAGAAAACGCTAATATATAGCAATAAAAAATATTTAGTAAAATTTCCAGATCCAATAAGAGAAAAGAATAAAAATATTTCATATATAAATAATGCTTTTTCTGAATATGTTGGTAGTAATATATTTAAAATCGTGGGAGTTAAAGTTCAAAATACAATATTAGGAAAATATTTTTATAAAGGAAAAGAAAAAATAGTATGTGCATGTGAAGATTTTACCGATGAAGAACATGTATTATATGAATTTGAAAATTTAGCGTTAAGTACAAATCCTGATAAAAAAATAGAAACAGAATTGAATGATATCATGGAAGTAATAAATGAAAATAAAATGATAAATAATAAAGAAACAAAAGAAAAATTTTGGGAAATGTTTATAGTAGATAGTCTGATAGGCAACACAGATAGATATAATGATAATTGGGGTTTTTTATTAAATAAAAAAACAGGACAAATTACATTTTCTCCAATATATGATTGTGGTTCATGTTTAAATCCAATGCTTGAAGATAAAGAATTAAAGAGTATGAATGAAATAGAGTTGAAAAATTTGGCAATAAATTGTTATTCATGCATAAAAGAAAATGGTAAAAAAATAAATTATATGTCATACATAAAGCAAATGAAAAGTGAAGATTGTAATAATGCAGTAAAGAGGATATTTAAAAATATTAATATTGCTAAAATAAATAGTTTTATTGATGAAGTAGAAAATATTTCTAATGAAAAAAAAGAATTTTATAAAAGAATAATAAAATATAGATATGATATTTTACAAAATGTATATAAAGCTATGTAATGAAATGAAGGAGAAAGAAAGTATGAAAGATGTAAGAATCGAGAAATTGGCAAATAACTTACTAACATATTCTGTAAATATTCAAAAAGGAGATAATATTTTAATAGAAGTATTAGGAGAAGACGGAATACCGCTTGCAAAAGAATTAATAAAAAGAGCAGAGGAATTAGGAGCAAAACCATATTTTAATATAGTAAATTATGAAATCCTAAGAGTAATGTTAAAAAATGCAACAGAAGAGCAAATAAAAATGTATGGAAAACATGATGAGGCAAGAATGAGAGATATGCAAGCATATATTGGAATAAGAGCAACACCAAATACTAGTGAACTTAGTGGAATATCAAAAGAAATAATGGAATTATATAACAAATACTATACTGTTCCAGTCCATTTTGAAGAGAGAGTAAAAAATACAAAATGGTGTATTCTAAGATATCCAAACAATTCAATGGCACAAATGAGCAAAATGAACAAAGATGATTTTGAAGATTTTTTCTTTAATGTATGCAATTTAGATTATTCAAAAATGTCAAAAGCAATGGATTCACTAAAAGATTTATTAAATAAGACAGATAAAGTTCATATTATAGGTGAAGGAACAGATTTAACATTTAGTGTAAAAGGAATACCAGCAGAAAAATATACAGGTACATTTAATATACCAGATGGGGAAGTAGCATCAGCTCCAGTAAAAACAAGTGTGAATGGATATATAACATATAATACAGAAACAAGTTATAATGGAGTTTTGTTCAATAATATAAGATTTGAATTTAAAGATGGAAAAATAATAAAAGCAACAGCCAATAAAACAAAAGAATTAAATGAAATATTAGATACAGATGAAGGAGCAAGATATATAGGAGAGTTTGCTTTTGGATTAAATCCATATATAGAAAAGCCAATAGGAGATACTCTATTTGATGAAAAAATAAAGGGAAGTTTTCATTTTACACCAGGTGATAGCCTGGAAGAGAGCGATAATGGTAACCGTTCAAGTATTCATTGGGATATAGTAAATATTCAAACTCCAGAATATGGTGGGGGAGAAATATATTTTGATGATGTTTTAATAAGAAAAAATGGTAAGTTTGTATTGCAAGAATTAGAAGGATTAAATCCAGAAAATTTAATAAAATAAAAATTTCTAAAGTTATCCCCAATATAGTAAATTTAAACAAATTATGCTATACTAGTAATAGTATATAAGAAAAATCTAATTTTAATAAAAAAAGGACAAGCATTTTAAATAAATTTGATTAATTAATAATAAAATTAGAAAAGATGGAGAGTGATAAAAATGATGTATCCTTATTGTAAGTATGCTGACGAAACAGAAGTTGTTTTTTCACATATTATGAAAAATGAAATTGGAGAAGAAATTATACATGTGCATTTTGAAAGACCTACCGAAAAAGGATTTGACAGTGTGAGATTTGAACTTCCAAGTTGTAAAATATTATACAAAGATGGAAACTATACAGATGAAGAAATAGAAATGTTTAGAACTGTAGTAGAAAGAGGTATGCCATCTTTTTATAGATGGGCAAGACAAGGAGGGATTCTTAGTGCCTAATATACTAGAAATATTACGGATATAAAATCTATTTTTGGTCAAATGAAAATAATGAACCTATTCACGTACATATTTCAAAAGGAAAGCCAACACCTAATTCTACAAAAGTATGGCTAACCAAAAGTGGTGGTTGTATTTTAGCAAATAATAAAAGTAAAATTCCAAGTAAAGAATTGACAGAATTATTAGAAACAATAGTTAATAACTATTGTTATATAATATCAGAGTGGAAGAAACATTTCCCAGATCAAGAAGTCACATTTTATTGTTAATACTTATAAAATATACCGAATTAGATATGAAATATACTATTAGCAAAAAACGTGTTTAAACACAAAAAAGTAAAAAATATAATTGACTAATCTATCTTTTTAAATTACACTATTATCATAAAATGTGTACATACACAAAAAAAGTAAATAAGGAGTGCGAAATGGAAATAGCTAGAGATTTGTGTTTAACATTGTATAAAAAAGGAATTTGTGATATTATAACTTCAAAATAACAACGAGAAAAAGGAGACAAGCCTTTATGGAAGAAAATATTAAAAATATTATTTTATTAGGCGAAAATGTTAA
>CALXJV010000042.1 GCA_944388715.1 uncultured Clostridia bacterium | reverse complement strand
GAGTTATGAAAAAACTCACAGAAAAAAATAAATGTTAAGTTATTTTTCTTAACTTAACATTATTATACAAGGAGGTTGTATTATGAATAGACAACAGAAAAGAAAACACATTAATCCCCTTCTTCCCCTTCCAATGCAATATCCTTCTAAAAAACGGATTGTAGACAGGAAAAAAGCAAATGCAAATTCAACTGCTAAGGGACATATCTTTATAAGACGATCAAGGGGAAACTAGAAATTCATTTATAAGACCTTACAAGCTCTGCTATAGCGGAGCTTTCTTTATTAAATAAGAATATATATTTTATCAATTTTACTGAGCTGTAACAAAATATTGCAAATCTTTTCTCTGCACAATAAAAAAATGGCTTTTAGCCACTTCTTTTATTATAAAAAATTAAAATAGAAATTTATTATTTTATTTAAATCTTCTTAAATATGAATCCATTTTTTGGACAAATTCCTTATTATTTCTAGTTTTAGTCATTTCACTTATTACTTGTTCAGTAACTTCTGCAACTGGCATTGCATTCATAGCTTTTCTTAATGCAAAAACTGTTTCTCTTTCTTCTGGAGTTAATAATAAATCATCTCTTCTTGTTCCTGATTTATTAATATCAATAGCTGGAAAAATTCTTCTTTCAGACAATTTTCTATCTAAATGAACTTCCATATTTCCAGTACCTTTAAACTCTTCAAATATAACATCATCCATTCTACTACCTGTATCAATCAATGCTGTTGCCAAAATTGTCAAACTTCCGCCATTCTCAATATTTCTTGCTGCTCCAAAGAATTTTTTAGGTTTATGTAATGCTGCTGGATCCATACCTCCTGATAAAGTTCTTCCTGAAGAAGGAATTACAAGGTTATATGCTCTTGTTAATCTAGTAATACTATCTAATAATATTACTACATCTTTTTCTTGTTCTATAAGCCTTTTTGCTCTAGCTAAAACCATTTCAGCAACTTTTACATGATGTTCTGGTAATTCATCAAATGTTGAATGTATTACTTGTCCTTTTATTGATCTTTTCATATCTGTAACTTCTTCTGGTCTTTCATCTATCAAAAGTACAATTAATTCTACTTCTGGATTATTTTGAGTTATACTATTAGCAACCTTTTTTAATAATGTTGTTTTACCTACTTTAGGGGGAGCAACAATCATACCCCTTTGCCCTTTTCCTATTGGACACATTAAATCTATTATTCTAGTTGCATATTCATTTTGTACAGTTTCCAATTTTAATTTTTCATTTGGATAAATTGGTATTAACTCATCAAATCTCTTTCTTTTTAACGCTTTTTCTGGATGTTCACCATTTACTTCTCCAACAAATATCAATGAAGGGAATTTTTCACCTTCTCTGTATCTAGAAATTCCTTTTATAATATCACCAGTATCAAGTCTAAATCTTCTTATTTGTACCATTGATATATATACATCTTTTTCACTTGATAAATAGTTATCGCCTCTTAAAAAGCCATATCCGTCTGGAAGGATATCTAATATTCCTTCTACAATTTCATCACCTTCATTAGTTAATTTATAATCAATTATTGGTTCACCATTTTCGTCATATTGTCTTTCAACAGGCTCTTTTTTTACTTCTTCATCCAATTCATAAGTATGATTATTTTCTTCTATATTTTCATCTGATACATTTGCTACTTGTTTTAATACTTCTATAAGTTCTTCTTTTTTTAATTTTGAAATATTTTTAATATTGTGTTGTTTAGCTAATGCTTTTAATTCAACTAAACTCATTGATTCTAAATCTAACATAAAACCTCCTATAATACTATACAATTTAAATTCTAATTACTATGGAAATAAAGCGAATTCAATACGAATATAATTATACCACAAAAAATCAAAAAAATAAACAAATTTTCCAAAAAAAGAACATAATCTTAAAGACTACATTCCTTGATCTACATATACTCTTTCATTTGGTTTATACATATCTAATTTTTCTCTAGCCATTTCTTCGATGAATTCTAAAGAATTAACATCTTCTTTTTTTTGATTTAATTCTTCATTATTAGCTTTTTCAGTTGCAATTTGTTCAGTTAATTCTTCTGAATTTTTGCTATACTCATTTAATGTTTTTTGTTGATTTACAAATACAAAAATAACATAAATAGCTACAATTATAATCAATATATTTCTTAAAATTTTCTTGTTTTTCTTCATACGTAATCTCCATTTTCTAAAATCTCATATTTATATTATTCTACATTTTTTGTATAAATCCTTTTAATTTTTTGGATTTTTTGCAAATTTATTAGATATTCGTACTTTTTTTATTGTATCATAAAAATTTTTGAATAATTTTGTAAAAAACTTTCTAATATTTAATATTACAAAAGATATAGGATTAAAAAAGATTTTCTTTATTAAATTTGTTAATAAGTTAATTGGAATTTTTATTACATTAATTATTATAGATATAATTTTTTTGACAAAATTTATAATTGTCAAACTAATTCCCATTATAAATTTACTTATCAACATCATATACAATATAACACCAATAATAATTGCTAGAAACATAAATAAGCGAATTTCACCATTATTGTAAGTAAATATAGAGTATAATATTATTAGTCCTGTTAAAATCCAAAATACTACATCTTCTATACATGTTATTAAGTCAGAGGTTTTTATTGCTTTTCTCAATATTCTAAAAAAATCAAACAGTAATCCAATAATTAGTCCATTAAGTATGAATATTAAGAATAAATATAATTGTGTGTTAATCATGTTTTTCCCCCTATCTTAATTCAATTTTACTAATATACTATTTAAATATTTTGCTAATTATACTACTTTTATTTTTTTCTACTTCTTTATTGCTATATGATAAGTAAGAAATATTTCCTTCTACAATAACTTCGGAAGTATCTATACTCAATTTAGTTATTCTAAGATTTTCTCCTTTAATTGTTAATAGTCCTAATTCTGTTTCAACAATGATAACTTGGTCGTCAAAACTTAATACATCTAAAACTCCGGATATACTTAGTTTTCCCCTATTTTCTAATATCAAATTTTGAACTACAGCTGTATTTATGGTTTTTCTTTCATCAATAGTCATAGTTTTATCCCATTCCTTTCCTTAGGTATAATTTAAGTTTGAAAGAAATATTTCAAACTTAATACCTTCAAAATTCACTCTAAATTATATATATTCAAAGGTTGTCTATTTTAGAACTAAAGAACAAATCAGAAGTTCTTAAATTTTATATAAAATTCAATTTTTCTCTTTGAGTCTAACTAACTTAAAGTTTCATATTATTTTCTATAAGAACAATAGCGGGCTTTCTTAAACATTTTTTCTGTTCATAACATTTCAAAGCCTGCGTCATTGTTCGGCGCCAAATTTTACGCTAGTAAAATTTGTGTGCAATCACTAGAGCGAAGCGACGTTCTTGTATAGGAAAAACTTGATTTTTCCTATACAAGAACAATAGCGGGCTTTCTTAAACATTTTTTCTGTTCATATTAAATTCTAAGTAATGCAAGTAAAAAAATAGTACAACATATTTTTAATAAACAGTTGTACTATTTGTCATATTTATTATTTATTAAATATTTCTTCATGTAATTTTTCTAACATTTTATCACTAACAGTATTTTTAAAAGTAATAGATATTTTACTTTCGGAAACATTTAATTCTAACATTTCTAACTTATTTTGTTTCGTAAAGTTTATAGCTTTTACCATAGCATCTGTATTTCTAATAATTCCGTTGCCAATTATTGATATTCTTGATACTTCTTTTTTTATTATACTTTTGATTTCAT
Organism: uncultured Clostridia bacterium; assembly: GCA_944388715.1. Taxonomy (GTDB): domain Bacteria; phylum Bacillota; class Clostridia; order TANB77; family CAG-508; genus CAG-269. Next base: position 10,813 of record CALXJV010000042.1, on the reverse strand, counting down.
CTTTTTCTATTTTTTCATCAGATATAACTGTACCATAGTTGTTATTAAAAGTTGACTTTGTTATAATTGGAATTTTGTATTTTTCTCCAATTTCAACACATCTGTTATGCAAAACTTTTGCTCCTTCATTTGATAATTGTAACATCTCATCATATGAAATTTTAGTCAATTTTTTAGTGTTTTTGACTTTATTAGGATCTGACGAATATATTCCATCTACGTCAGAAAAAATGTAACAATTTTTTGCTTTTAGTGCTGAAGCAATAGCAACTGCTGTTGTATCAGAACCGCCTCTACCAAATGTTGTAATATCAAGATTTTCGTTAATTCCTTGAAATCCTGTAATGATAACTATGTTTCCTTTTTCTAATTCGTCTTTTATCCTTTCTGTATTTATATCTTCGATGATTGCGTCTTGATTTGTGTTGTTTGTGTAAATACCGGCTTGCCAACCTGTTAAGGACACTGAATTAAATCCTAAACTATTTAGTAAAATACTTAATTTTGCAGATGACATTTGTTCTCCACAACTGACTAAAGCGTCTAATTCTCTTTTATTAACATCTTCTGTTAATTCATAGGCTTCATTAATTAATTTATCTGTCGTTTTTCCTTGTGCTGATAAGATGACAACTACATTTTTGTTTGTGTTTTTGAAATCAATTATTTTGTTTGCAACGATTTTTAGACTTTCATTATTAGAAACAGAACTACCTCCAAATTTTAATACTATTGTGTCTTCCATATTAAGCACCTTCTTTATAATTCTAATAAAAAGCTAAATTTATTTAAATTTAACTCTATATTATTATATTCGATAATATTTACATATGTCAAATTATTTAGAATTTTTCTTTAAATAGATTTCATATGTTTCATCTTATTTAATATAAAAAATACCCCCGACTAAGTCGGGAGAATTTTTTTGTTACGAGATTACATAATTACATATATAGTCCCGTTTTGAGTTGTAAAAGTCCGATTTTGCAAATCGATACTTTTTATATATGAGGTCTGCTGGTTATCCGGAACAGACATACCCCTTATTTTGTGACCAGCTTGAAGAGCATTGTATGCATCTTCTGGGTGAAACAAAAAACTCTCTAAAATCCCTATTGCTGAGTCATCGATAAAGAATACGTCTTTAAGTTTTTTTGTCATGTTAATGACCTCCTTTTTTTGCAAAACTATTTAGTTACATACTTATATTATAACATTTTTTTACCATTTTTTCAAATTTTACATAATTTAATTCAGGTCATAATTATGGTTATGATGATTTTTTCTCCGTCCCCAAAACCATCAGCTAATTCCTTGTTTTAAATAACTCTCCATAAAATCATCAATTTTTCCATCCATAACAGCTTCTACATTACCAACCTCATAATTTGTTCTATGATCTTTTACCATTGTATATGGGCAAAAAACATAAGATCTTATTTGGCTTCCCCAAGCAATTTCTCTTTGTTCACCTTTTAAATCTTCTATTTTTTCTTTGTGTTCCTTTTCCTTTAGGTCAAATAATTTAGATTTTAGCATTTTCATTGCTGTTTCTCTATTTTGTATCTGAGAACGTTCAGATTGACAAGCAACCACTATATTAGTTGGTATATGAGTAATTCTTACAGCAGATGATGTTTTGTTTATATGTTGCCCTCCTGCTCCTGATGCTCTATTTGTATCGATTGTTAAATCATCTGGATTAATTTCTATTTCTATATCATCTGTAATTTCAGGTAAAACTTCAACAGAAGCAAATGATGTATGTCTTCTTCCTCCACTGTCAAAAGGAGATATTCTAACTAATCTATGTACCCCCATCTCCCCTCTCATATATCCATAAGCATTTTCACCTATAATTTCAAATGTTACACTTTTTATTCCAGCTTCTTCACCTTCTAGATAGTCTAATTCTGATACCTTATAACCATTCTTGTCAGCCCATCTAGTATACATTCTATATAACATTTCTGCCCAATCTTGTGATTCTGTTCCCCCTGCTCCAGGATGTATAGTCACAATTGCATTATTACTATCATATTTTCCTGAAAGCAAAGTTGATATTTCAAATTTTTCTAATCGTTTTTCAATTTTTTGAGTGCTTTTTATAATGTCTTTTGCCATTTCTGCATCTGGTTCCATGTCTAATAGTTCTGTTAATTCTATTAAATTATTTAATTCTTTATTAATTTCTTGATATTCTGTTGTTTTATTTTTTAGATTTTTTATCTTTGCTAAAGTTTTATTTGATTTTTTACTATCTTGCCAAAAATTTTCTTGCATAGTCTCTTTTTCTAATTCTTTTAATTCTTGTTCTAGTTTAGCAATGTCAAAGAGATTCACCCAATTCTTTTAATTTTTCTTCTAAATTTTTTAGAAGTCTAGTGTTTTCTTCAAGTTCTAACATTTTACCACTCTCCTAACTCAATAAATTTTCTATCAACAAAATTATATATATTGTTATTATATAGCATGTGATTATATAAATCAAGTATTTAACCGGGAGTGAAGGACCGTCCCAAAATCCCTCCTCCCTCCAAAGGAACGTCCCTCAGTCCCCATTATTCCCAGGGAAATTTAATCATATTACAGAAATATTACAATTACCATATAATGTAAAATATTATGCATTTTTTTATAAAAATTTATATTTCTATTAGTATTTTTTAAAATTTTTAACTGATTATTGTTACAGGTCATATAATTTAACATTAGATACTTACAAATATTTCCTTTTGTAACATAATTGTAATATGATTAAATTTCCCTGCATCATTCCATTGTATAATTCATATTACTGTGCTATAATGATACTTGCTTAAAAATATTTATAAACATTTAGGAGGAAAATTTTATGCAAGATGACTATTCCGAAAACTTAAAATTTTTTAAATGGTTATTTGACAATGATAATATTTCACTAGAATCAACAACTGATTTAACATTATGCCCAAACTATGAAGACCCCAATATTTATTATCCAAAAGAATTGGGAGATTTTTTTAGAACATTACCAATGAAAAGAATTTCTCGAATTTTACAGTTAAGCAAATTTATTGAGCTCGACAAATATACATATCATACACGTTTTGAACATTGCATGGGGACATATGATAAAAAGAAACGTATAATATTAAATTTATATAAAGATGAAAATTTTAGAAAATATATTGAAGATAATAATTTAAAAGAATATTTAATTGCTGAATTAATAAAATCTGCTGGACATGACATTGGCCATTTACCACTTTCACATGTTTTAGAAATTTCTGTAATAAACAAAAGAGAATTTCATGAAGTTATGGGAAGGCGAATTTTATTAGAAAATAAAGAAATACGTGAAGTCTTAGATAGTATTTCTCCAACATTGCATCAAGCATTAAAAACAACTTTGACTTCTGATGTATTTGGATTAGATTTAATTGATGAAGGTAATTATGACATAGATAGATTTGACTATTTAATTAGAGATTTATTTTATAGAGGCCAAAAAACATCCTTAAAATTTGAACCTTTTAGACTTTCAAGATTAGATATAAATGGTGAAACTAAAACAATTCCAGTTTTTGATATTAATTCTGTTTCAGAAATTGAAAAATTTTTGAAATTAAGAGAAAAAGCATACAAAGAATGTTATTTTAACCCAATTACCCAAATTCATGATACTTCAATTGCAATTACCTTAAACGAATTAATGCGTCAAAAATCCCAATATGGACTTGATTTACAACATTTTTTAACTACACTAAAAACATCTTCAGATCCATACGCAATTGATTTGGATGAATATTTAACTTGGGATGATTTGAAATTCTATAATTCATTATTAGATGTAGCTGAATTCTCTGATAATAAAAGTTTGAGCCAACTTTCTACATTTGTATTACCAAATTTAGATTCATTTATGCACATGACATATAGTATGCTTGATTTAAAAAATAAAAAATATCAAGATTTACCAGAGAAAGATCAAGAATTAGTACATAGAATTCATAAATTAATTTGTTCTAATGATGAATTTGCAAAAAACTTAAGAAATCCTAATTATTTTACGAATATTGTAAGATATACTATGGATACAGACAAAATTAATTTATTAAAGAAAGACCCATCAAAGAGCAAAAATATAATATTTAACTCTCAGACTTTATTACCATATAAAAATACTGAACCTATTTATATAAAAAACACAGATGGTAAAATATATCCAATAGATAAGCTACCAGGAAGAAAGTTTGATATAAGCTCATCTCCTGAACAAATTGAAGTTGCTTTTTCTTTATTACCTCTTTTACAAGAATCAGAAATTGAAACACCTTTTGATAACCAGATAGATCCTAATGTATATTTTGAACATACAAGAAAGCCTAATATGAATCCTTTACAGACTGGAAATAAAATAGAATCTTATTTTATTGAACATTAAAAGCATGGTAACTTTTGAGACAGATACGATGCCATTACGTTAAGGAAAAGTAAAGAATGATACTAAGGGGTAATATATAATATAAAAAATGAACGATTTTGCGTATCTAAATTTGAATTAGAAATTCTTAAAGAACAAGATGTGTGATATGCACGGTACTCTCGATAAGAGAGGGTCTGAGTGCAAGAACACGTTTTGTTCTTTTAGAATTTCTTTGAAAATTTAGCTTATACAAAATTGTGAATGATTTATATTATATATTACCCCTTAGCATCATTCTTTACTTCTTTCTATTTCTTATTTGAACTTAATTTTTCATAACATTTTCTGCATACAGGAATATATTCCTTGTCACCGAATAACAATATCATTTGTTTTATTCCCTTTGAAATATGAATATACAGCATTATCATTTTTACATATTTCGCAAATTGATGTCATCATCTTTACATCATCAGCAATACACATCAAATCTCCCATTTTGCCAAATGGTTTTTTATCAGATGTTAAATTCAAACCTGCAATATAAAACTTTTTACCTTTTTCGGCCATTTCTTCTATGACTTTTACATTTCCATCTAAAAATTGAAATTCATCTATAAAATATACATCTGCATTGTATTTTTCCAATTCTTCAATTGTTTCTATATTATTTGCTCTGACTTGTTTTCCATCTCTTGTACCTATAATATCTGCTCCTAATCTTTCATCTAATTTAGGCTTAAATAGCATTACATTTTTACCTGTAATTAATTGTCTATTAAATTCATTTATTATATTCATACTTTTTCCACATTTCATTGGTCCTGAAAATACATTTATATCTCCCACTTTTACTGCATTCCTTCCTATATTTATTAAAGTTTAATTCTTGATTTATTATATAGAATTAGAAAATTCCTGTCAATATATTTTTTCTTAGTATATTTTCCGTTAATATACCATTCACTAAATTTATTCATAATATCATTATAATTTATTTTTCTCTCATTAATTAACGAATCCATTGTTGCTATTACCATAGAACTGTCATCTGACCAAGTTCCTTTAGGTTGATTATGAGTTCCATATGCTTCCATATCACTAATTTTATTTTTCTGTAACGTTTCTCTACCTAAAAATTCAACAGGTACACCTAATGCATCACCAACAAAAAAACCAAATAAAGAGCCTCTTATACAATCATCATTTGTTAAATTACTTCCATTTTTAAAAATATTAAACGTTTTCTCTCGTAACATTTCTATTTTCTCCTTTTCGTACATGTCGGAAATTTTGACAAGTTGATTTTTTATCTATTTTTTCTATATCCGCTATTTTTATACCTCTATTTCCAATAATTTTATAATTATATTTGTCTATCTTTTTGATTTACTCGCATATTATAGCATTTTAACGCGTGATTGTAAAACTAGTTACTTTTTTCTTCTACTATATATATAATTGCAGAAACTCTATATGCAAAATTAAAATTTCCATTTTTATATTTTATATCATTTATATCTTTTACTTTCTTTAATTCTTCTATAATCATTTCTATTTCTCTAACGCTTCCTTATTTATTCCAAAAGCATTATACTAAAAAATTCACTTTTTTTCAATAAAAATTATTTTACTTTTTAGTTCCTGCAAATAACAATTGAACGAAAAAAAGACTGGCATCTTTTACAATGTCAGTCAATTGTTTATTTATTGATAAATAAGCACTCTTAAAGAACTTTGGCGACAAATGATTGTTTTTCTCATTTATGTCAATTTAAGTAAACCGTTATAACCTTTGCTATTACTGATTTTTACCACAGCAGTTTTTATATTTCTTTCCACTTCCACATGTAGTAGAAAATTTAGTATTATTAGTATTTACAATATTATCTATACTATTGGTATTTCTTAATTTAAAAGATTTATATAAGAAAGTACATATAGTATTTATTGTATTATCCTAATTATCTTTTCTTATATTGTGGCAACAAATTGGCAACACTGTCGCCAACATATTTTTATTTACCATTATTATAAAATGTTTTAGTATAACAACTTATATTTCATTATACCAAGTAATATTACCATATAGAGCAATCTTTGTCAATTTATTATTTCATTAAATTTTTCAATTATTATTTCATTAAATTTTTCAATTGCTCCTTTTCTATTTTTCTTCTCAATTCTAACCTTTTCAACTTCTTCCATGCTGGCACCTCTAAACTCAAGAATTGCATAAATGACTTCCATTACATATGCCATTTCTTCTGTACTGTAATCTGCAAAATATTCATTTACTTCCTATTTTAATTTTTTATCTAGCTCTTCACCATATCTTTCATTGCTTAAGATCTCGTATCTAACTTTACAACCTTTGTCTTCCATTATTTTTACATTATTATTTTTTATTAGTTTGTTATTAATAAAGATGTTTTAGGATAACTCGTCATATAATGGTGATAAGTTTCTTAATTTCTTTATAATATCACTTAAGCATTTTACAGTGTAATCTACATCTTCTTTAGTATTATATTTGCCTAAACTAATTCTTATAGTGTTATGTGCCATAGTATCTGATAAACCTATTGCTTTTAATACATGTGAAGACTCTACTCTTCCAGTAGTACATGCACTTCCAGTAGATATGTATATATCTTTTTTGTCTAACTCTTGTAATATATTATCCGCTTCTACAAATTCAAAAGAAATGTTTATATTTCCTGGTAATCTTTTTATTAAATCTCCATTTATTTTTACTCTCGTTATATTTCTTCTAACTTCATCTATAAAATAATCTCTTAATTCAATTGTTTTTTTATTGTTTTCTTCTAAATTTTCATAAGCTATAGATATTGCTTTCGCCAGACCAACAATACCTGCAACATTTTCTGTTCCAGCTCTTCTATTTCTTTCTTGATGCCCACCATTTAAATATTTTCTAAACTTAATTCCTTCTTTTAAATATAATACACCTATTCCTTTGGGTCCATAAAACTTATGTGCTGATAAAGAAAGTGAATCTATATTCATTTTTTGAATATCTATCTGTATATTGCCTATTGCTTGTACACTATCCGTATGAAATAAAATATTGTATTTCTTAGCAATTTGACCTATTTCGTTTATTGGTTGAACAGTACCTATTTCATTATTTGCAAACATTATAGAAATTAAAATTGTATCTTTCCTTATTTCTTTTTCTAATTTCTTTAAATCTACAATTCCTTTGTTATCTACATCAATATATGAAATTTCAAATCCTTCTCTTTCCAGTTCTTTACAAGTATCTAAAATTGCTGGATGTTCTATTGTACTTGTTATAATATGCTTTCCCTTGTCAACGTTTCCTAATGCAATTCCTTTTAAAGCCATATTATCAGATTCACTTCCCCCACTTGTAAAATATATTTCATTTGGATTTGCATTTAATATTTCAGCAACTTTTTTTCTTGCTCTTTCTATTATTTTTTTATTATTTCTTCCTATTTTATAAGCAGATGATGGGTTTCCATAATTTTCTTTCAAATAAGGTAACATTTCTTCAAAAACTCTATTATCCATTTTTGTAGTTGCTGCATTATCTAAATATACTTCCATTATTATCACTTCTTTCTTTTTGTATTATATCATATATAATTTGTATTTTAAATATATTGACAAAATATAACTCTTATTATATTCTTTGAATATAGGAGGCGATATTTTTGAATAATATAAGAGTAGGATGTTCTGTTCTAATAAAATCAAATAATAAGTTATTATTAGGTATTAGAGATAAAGAGCCAAATAGAGGGATGATAATTACCCCCGGAGGTGGAGTTGAACTATTTGAAAATATGATAGATACAGTAAAAAGAGAAATTATGGAAGAAACAGGTTTAGAAATCACAAATATAAAGCAATTAAAAACTTATGAAATTATTAATGCTCCCAATGAACATAGAATTATTATTTATTGGTCAGCAGACTATGACAAAAATTCTGTACATTCAGCAAGTGATTTAAAAAATGCCAAATTTTATAGTAAAACAGAAATCAGAGAGTTAGATAAACTTGGAAAATTAAGTAGCATTACAAGACAAGTTTTATCTGATAATAATTGGCTATAAAAGTAGAACTAGATAGTTTTATCTATCTAGTTCTATATCTTTGCTAATCGATCTTTCTATATTCCATACCTCAAATACACAAAATTTGTCCTCATATATATTCAGCATTATTCCAAAGGGTTTTCTCGGCATTTGAAAATCTCCATAAATAATTTTATCTATGCACTCATTATATAATTTTTTAAATAATCCATAATCTAAATGTGGTGTTTCTTTTGGTATGCTCTCTTCTATTTCTTGAACTTCTTGTTCTTTTAAATTTGAAACCAACTCATTTATTCTGTTATTTCTAGACACTTTATATTGATCATCGTTTATTTGGAATAATCCTTTCCATACCATTTGGGCATCTTTATAATTATGTGTAGGCTTTTCATAAATAGAATCCCAAGGTATTTGTATTGCAGTATGAACTGTTTTTCCCCTTGTAATATCCCCAACATCAAATCCTGGTCCAACATAATCAATTAAAATTCTGTCTTCTTTTTCGAACACTACCATAATAGCTCCATTAGTCTTATACCTTGGTGTATAATGCCCTGTTAGCATTGTCGATGGATGTTTAGACATAAGAATCACTCCATCTTCAGTACATTTTTTTACTTCTTTTAAATAGTTATTTATGTCATCTAATTTGACATCTCTTCCCCTTATCATCTTATATCCCTGCCCAATAGGCGCATCTGTCCTACATAAAAGAGGTTCATCTCCAAATATATCTCTTATTTTTGAATTATTTATATCTATATAATCTCTTAAAATATACACATCACCAAAAGATTGTAATCCTAGTCTATTACATACATCCCAACCTTTTAATTTTCCATATTTAGATATCATTTCTTTATCTTTCGCCTCTATCAAAGACTTCATTATTTTTCTCTCCTATTTCTCTTTTTTTAAAATCTACCATCCATCCTTCTAAACTTTTCATATTTACTACCGAATATTTATTTTCATTTTTTAATAATATTAAACTTCCAACTGTTGTTTGTATTTCTCCTGATATGTATTCAGGTTTTGATATTTTTTCATATTCTTTATGTGTAGGGTCATCCATTCCACCAAAAAGATTTAATTGCCTACTTTCTTCTAATAAGTTTTGTCTGACTTTATCTGAAATATTTATAAAATTATTATATTCTGGTTTTATAAAATATTTTTTGAATCTTTCATCTATATTTCTTAAAATAGATTCATATTCTTGCATAAGCATTCTGTCGATTTCTTCTTGCTCCCTATCTATTATAAAATTATTCATTTTATAAGATGAATTTACTCTAGATGTTATTCCTAATTTAGATATTTGACTTTCTATTTGTCTTGCAATTCTTCCATTTGGAGTTTGAGCTAAAAATATAGAATATAAAGCTCCTTGTTCTAATATTCTTTCATATTTTCTATAACTTGCTGCTGTTCCAACTTTTAGTTTATCATTTGCAAAATAAGCAAGATATACATGATGTCCTTCATGGCAAAATATCCTTGCTTTATTACTATTTGTTTGACATGTACTACCATTACATCCTAGGCATAAATCAAATCCTGATTTTTCTTGGCATTCTTTACATTGACTATATCCACTTTCTGTTAGATTAGTAAAGGATTTACATGGTACCATTTCTTTTTTTATCAAATCATAATACCCTTTGCAGTGTTTTTCCATCGTCTTTTTTATTTCTATGATTCCGATTGCAATCTTCATATTGTATAGAATGTGTAATATTATCATAAAATAGCATTTGTGGATTACTATTTATCCATTTTATTCCTAAAAATTGTTTTACTCCCATATTGAATTTCCTTTCATTTTATCGAAATATGGTCTTAAAGTCTTGACTATATCTACCATCCAATCTTTTCTAATATTTTCATTCCATAAAGCCCTATCTAATGCATTTATATCTTTTGCAATTAATTTTCTTATAAATTGTGATTCTACTACTGGTGCATCGGCTAAAAACATTTCTCCATTTTGATTCTCATAATATAAATATGGTATATTTCGTTGTTTTTGATTTATTATCTCATTATAATTCTTTAATTCTCTTAATTCATATCCATATTTATGAAATTTATCTTTTACATCTGTATCTACTGCAACAATATGTAAATGTGCGTGGTCGGAGCAAGAGCCACCTTTTGCTGAACAAGATAATGCTCCATGCTCATAAAATACGGATTTACCATATTTTTGTTCAAAAACTTTTTTCAATTCTGCTTTTATAATTTTTAATTCTTCAATTTGATTTTCTGCTAATTGTGATATTGATAGGCAATGATTTTTTGGTACTAT